>CAZAXI010000084.1:0-18512 GCA_964489045.1 uncultured Granulicella sp.
CAAACGTGGCATCGGTCATGGCCACGTCGTTGTCGATGGTCTTGGGCAACGTGATCACGTTGATGCCGGCCTGGTGCAGACGGAATGCGTTCTTCTGCGTGCCGCCCCCTCCGAGGCAGACGAGACAATCGATCCCCCACTTCTTGAGGTTGGCTTTGATGACGTCCGTCATGTCCCTGGTGCGGCCGTTGATCACCATGCGATGCGGCTTGTCCCGGCTGGTGCCAAGAATGGTTCCGCCGAGGGTTAGAATTCCGGAAAGACCGGAGTGATCCAGATTGACCCGCCTATTCTCAACCAGGCCGCGGAAGCCGTCGCGAAAGCCAACCACCTCCATGCCGTAGTAGCCGTGCGCGGCCTTGCCCACACCGCGGATGGCGGCATTCAGACCGGGGCTGTCGCCGCCGGCGGTGAGGATGCCGATGCGCTTGATCTTCTTAGCCATTTGACAACACTATCAGACACTGCACGGTTTCTTGCCGAGCCAGGGCTCCGCATTCCCCCCTCCTTGTGCGCTCAAGAGTAAGGGTTCCTCTAACTGCCTGCAAAGTCTGGCAAAATGGATTCCGGCCGCTGACTGCGCTTACGTTGCACCCGACCTGCCGCATGGAATCGCTCGTCATCCCCTCACCGCCTAGAATGAACTAACTATGCTCAAGCGCAGAGTCTTCTTGAAACGTGCAGGCGCCGTAACGGCATCCGCACTGCTTGGCAGGCGCTCCATTGCCGAGGGCTTAGCCGCCGCCGTCGACGCGAACTCGGGCTCGGCTTCGTACGCTTCCCTATTGCACGCACCGGACGCTCCATTGGACCTGCACGTGAACGGCGTGGCCAATCCGCTGGCGATCGATCGGGGCACAACGCGCTTTACCTGGCGCCATGAAGCCGACGGCCGCGGCGAGAGGCAAACAGCGTATCAAATCCTGGTTTCCTCAAGCCGCGCCAACCTGGAGAACGCAAGGGGCGACTTCTGGGACAGCGGAAAAGTGGCTTCCGATCGCTCGGCGGCAGTGGAGTATGCCGGCAAAGCTCTGGCGCCGGCGGCGCGGTTCTGGTGGAAGGTGCGAATCTGGAACCAATCGGGCAAGCCGGGCCCCTATAGCGCGCCGGCCCTTTTCGATACGGGACTGAATCCAGACGAATGGACCGCGCAGTACATCTGGGACGGAACCGCGAACCTGAACAACTTCGCGTATCTTCGGAAAACGTTTTCCGCAGCGCGCAAGCCCCGCCTGGCCAAGGTCTACGTCTCCGCTCATAACGATTACATCCTCTGGTTGAACGGAGAGTTGCTGGGCCGGGGGCCGGCGCGCTCGGACCCATATCATTACGGGCAATACAACGGCTATGACATCACTGCGCTGGTGCATGCAGGCACGAATGTGTTTGCCGCCATCGGACATTGGCAGGGCAATTGGCACGACTCCGGCGTGAACGCCGAACCCGCTTTCCTGCTGGAAGCGCATGTCGATTACGGCGGTGGAGAGCGCGTCACGATCGGGACCGATGCCTCGTGGAGGGCGCTGGCCCGCACCGCGTTTCTCGAGAACGACGCCGTCGATTTCGGCGGAGCCGGCGGAGCGAACAATCGTGCCGCGATTCGCTACGATTCGCGGCTCGAGCCGAAGGGCTGGAGATCGGCTGGTTTCGACGACTCGCAGTGGACTGCGGCGGGCGTGGTCGATCGAGCCAAGTACAGGCTGTTCGCGCAGATGGCGCCGCTCGAACGTGAGCAGGCGACGCTCGATCCGGTAAGCATCGCCCGCGTTGACGGCGCGTGGTTGGTCGTTTTCGACCGCTGCATCAACGGCTGGCCCAAACTCACAATGCGGGCCAACCGTTCCGGCGACGTAGTGCGCGTGACCTATTTCCAAATGACCGATGAGCGCAACCCTGCCGGCTGGGACGAGTACACGTGCAGCGGCGGCGTGGAAACCTGGGACGCGGACTGCGGTCGCCACACCTCGTTCCAGGTGCTCAAGATCACCGGCTACGCGGGAAGTTTGCGCCCCGCAGACGTGCACGGGATGTGGGCCTGGTGCGACGCCGACGTGGCCGGCCGCTTCGATTGTTCCAGCTCGCTTTTGAATTCCATCTACACCATGTGCGAGCGCTCGGCGCGGCAAAACGTGCAGCAAGGCATCATCAGCGTGGACGCCAACCGCGAACAGTCGCCATGGCTGGCCGACAGTTGGAACGTCGGCAACGTCCTGCTCTACAACCACCGCAATACAACCATGGTCGACAAGGTGCTGCGCGATTACGCGGGCGAACAAATGCCCGGCGGAGATTTCTATGCGTGCAGCCCGGCGGCCGCGTACGAAATCGCCGAATGGTCGATGTACTTCCCCATGCTGCTCTGGCAGCAGTACCTGTTTTCGGGCGACGTCACGCTGCTTGAAGAGATGGCACCGCACCTGACGCGTTTCCTCGACTGGATCAAAACCTATCAGGACCCCAAGACCAAGTTGCTGAATCCGCCCGGTTGGCGCATCTCCGACTGGGCCGGCGGCAATATGCCCAGCGACAGCTGGAACATCGCCACCGCCTGCCAGTACTGCGAAAACCTGCACATTGCCTCGCGCATTTTTTCCGTGCTGGGACGGTCAGATGACAGCAACACGAGTGCGCAGGCGGCCGAGACGGTGAAAGACGGCATCAATGCCAACCTCTTCAACGGCGATTACTATCTTGCCCGCACCGACCGCACCGGGATGTACCCGCTCGCTTCGGCGTGGCCCCTGCGTTTTGGCTTGGAGCCGCCGGGAGCCAAATCGAAAATCCTCAATGCGATCTTCGCAGGCGCCGGCCCTGACGCCGCCAACTTTAAGCTCGGCGGCTATGGCGGCGATGCGTTTTATGACGGGCTGCTGAACGCCGGGGCCGCAGAGTTTGTGGTGCTCGACCTTGCCCGCTACCGGCCGATGCTCCAGTCGAACAAGGCCTGCTGGGAAGGCTTTCAATCGGAAGCCGACGTTGAAGTGAACCACGCCTGGACTTCCTATCCGGCCTATCTCCTGCTCAAACACATTGTCGGCATTCGGCCCACCAGCGGCGGCTTTGCTACGTTCGACCTCCGGCCCGTAACCGGCGGTCTCGCCTTTGCCGAGGGAGCAGTTCCCACCGTAAAGGGACTCATCACCGCGCGCTGGGAGAAAAGTACGGGGGACCGCTTCAGGCTTTCCGTCGAGGTCCCCGCCAACACCGAAGCATCGGTTTACATTCCCAAGGCCGTCAAGGGAGATTTTGTTCTCTTGGAGTCCGGAAGGCAGGTGTGGCCGGCTGCGCGGGAAGGGGCAGTCCCTGGCGTGAACGCAGTCGAGCAAGAGGATGGGTGGGTAAAGTGTCTTGTGGGCTCCGGAAGTTACCGGTTCGCCAGGTTCCCTATTGGACGCCACGCCGGAGCTTAAGCATGTTCAGCATGTGCCTCTGGATGGGGGTCAACATTTGCCTATTCGCAGCCATATATACCCACTTTCCTCTTCAGGTGTTCGGTGCGCGATTAGGAAGAAACAACGCTCAGGCGTATTGAAGGGTCACCGCAATCGAGGGCTCATTCGCCGCATTTGGCGCAGGCCCGACAATTTGCGGCTGGACACCGGCTTTCCCCATGCAGGTCGTCAGGGCCAAAGTCACAGCAGGTAGAAAATCGGTGTTCAAGTCATTCTTGATGATTGCCCCCAGATCCGAAAGCAGCGTAGCCCATGTCCCGCCTCCGTCCACCAGTTGTGCCAGGTTCTTCAGGTCCTCGCAGAGGTTCATGTAGTCGCTCGCTGCTTGAAATGCGGGGCTGATCAATCCCTGCGGTTGTCCAGGCCAGCAGGCATTGACGAAGTTCTGCACATTGCCACCCTCCAACGCGGGTCCTTGGCTGCGACGGTCGGGTTGATCGCCGTCCTGTGGAGGATATTCATTGATAGCGGCGATGTTCCAGATGAACCAATGGTCATAATCCATGGCGGGATCTATGTTGAAGCTCGCTGGGCCGACTCCCATAAGCGGGCCACATGCCGCTGCGAAGGCGGCGTAGTTGCTCATGTCAGCATTTACGTTGCCCGTTGGGGCGCCATTTTGGATGGTTGACGAAGAGAGACGAGAATAGGCGGTGGGCTTGAAGATGATCTCGAGCGATTCGGTGCCGTTCTTTTGCGAGGCGAGCGCAGCTATCTGCTTGCCGAGTGTGGTCGGTACTGTGCCAGTGGCTGTGCTGGAAACGATCGTGGCAATATTATTCCCCGCCGATTTGTTGCTGACGGCCTTCAAAATCAGATGAAGATCAACCTCTCCCAGGGTCGTCGCACCGTTGGGCCCGCTGGTAGCGGTTGCGACGAAGTAGAAATCGATTTCGCTGCTGCCTGAATTTACGGTTGTGATGCTGGCGCGGCCGATATTCTCGACGAGATTGAAGGTATTGTTTCCAGCATAGAGAATGCTGTAGTTATCATTTTAATGAATACCGCGTTGAATATCAAAAGTCTGTACTCAGTTCCCTGCTCGCGGGATCGGACAAGCGTGGGTGCGGATTTATGTTGACTCGCCACGCCGGCAGGCAGTACGGTTTCTGACAATCCATCGTAGTTTAAGAACTGAGAAAACTTTGAGGGACCGCTGACTTGAGGAGGAAGGTCCGATGCCCATCAACTTACCCCAGGCCACGCTAGCCGTCGGCGCGCTCGGCTCTGCCGCCACCGGTCTGGTCGACACCACCAAGGTGTTCGCTGTCGGCATCAGCCACGCGGGCTTCGGCTACATTAAGCAACTCATCGCTCGCACCGTGCCGAAGGCGAGCGGCACTCAACCCGCAACAGGCCTCACCACCGACGACATCCTCGAAACTCTGCTCGCCAATTGGATGAATGGCATGGACACTGGCGCTCAGAAGGCCATCGCCAGGTCCTTCATCAAGATGCACCTCAATCCCGCAACGGCCGCTGCGCTCGCGAAGGAGGCCAACGTCGATCCCGACTCACTTATCTCAGTGGCTAAAAAGCTCGCTTCCATGGACTCGCTCCAGACTGCCGAAGCGGACACCTACGGCCGCTTCGATGTAGCCATCTCTGCGCTCGTCGACCGCGCCTACGAACGAGGCGATCAGTTCTATCGCAATTCCTGTAAGGCGCTTGCGGCTCTCTTCTCGGTCGCACTGGCGCTCGCCGGCGACTACTCACTCAGCGGGGTCCTCCCCTGGTGGCAAGCCGTCGTGATCGGTCTGATCGCCACTCCGCTGGCACCAGTCGCCAAAGACATCGCCAATGCCATTCAGACCGCGTCCGACGCAGTTGGCGCGGTGAAAGGATAGCCGCCCATGTTCTTCCTGAACACGCGCTCACTGCCTGTTGGCGGCGGTGTTGGCCAGCTATCCATCCTTGACGAAGCCAACGTCGTTCACTCTGTCTCTGATGTCGCCGCAGCGGTGCGTGGCCGCGATGTCCTGCTGGTTACACATGGCTTCAATGTCAATCAGATGGATGGTCTGCAGAAGCTCAGCAACTGGGCCAAACTGCTCAACATCGGCAGCGCGGTGCCCGTCGGCATGCTGTGGCCTGGCGACGCCCGTTGGATCCATGTCGTCGACTACCCCGTCGAGGGTAACGAAGGCATGGCCGCAGGCAATCAACTCGCCACCTTCCTCAACGCCAGCTTTACTGGCACGCTCTCGTTGTCGTTCGCCTCGCACTCTCTTGGCGCGCGAGTGGTGATGCAGACCATCGCAGGCCTCGCCCGACCTGTCCGTCGCCTCTTGATAATGGCCGGCGCCATCGACAACACCTGCCTCTCCGCCGAATACGCAGCCGCCGCCGACAAAGTGCAGTCCATCTCCGTGCTCGCTTCGCGTTCCGACGATGTGCTCAAATGGGCCTTCCCCTCCGGCAACTTCCTCAGCGGTCTCTTTTCGCGCGGTACTCCCTACGTCCACGAAGCCCTGGGCCGCGAAGGCCCCGCCGAACCATACCCTTCCCCCGACAACATCCACGCCGACTGGCAAATCCCAGACGACTGGAACTATGGCCATGGCAGCTACCTGCCGCCGAACCCGCTCGGCGCCGCCCCTATCCAGTATGGGCCGCTGCCATACTTCCCGCCCCCTGCCATGCCTCAGCCCCCGGCATTCGCACCTGCGGCACTGGCGAGCGACCCCACGCTTTGGCAACCCGGCTTTAGTGCCGCCGTCCAGACCGCGCGCTGGCCCTAAGCCGGACCAGAATTCTTCGCGTATTGGTTTGAATTATTGTGGCTTGCAAACGTAAACGTCGGCTGCTTGCGGAACCTGGACGCATCCGAAGCTCGGCGCGGGATGTTTCTCGGATGATAACGCCAGCACGCCCGAGACCAGCGCGCATATCAGCAGCGTCGCGTAGAGCGTCACGATCACTAGCCGCGGTCGCGCTTCGCGAAGGCTTGAGAGTTTGAAGCCCTTGCGAATTTCCGTAAATCGCCCGAAACGGTGAGCCAGGATCTTACTTAGGAAGCCCAGCCGGGCCTGCTCGTCAACGTCGCCACGGGCCAGGTACGCATAGTAGAAGCGCATCACGGTCTCGATGTCATTCGCGTGCTGCAGCACCTTGGCGTACAACCAGGAGTGATAGCCGTCCACGAATGCGAGCAGTAGCGTCACCACCACGGCAAGGACCGCAATCTCCCAGCGCTGCACCTGAAAAGCCAGGCCGATGAGCGCGGCAATCAGTGTCATTCCCCAGCCGCGAATGGTGAAACTGCTGCCCACGACGCCATCGATCGCCTGGGTCGTCTTCTCGTAGTCGACCTCGAGCACGCGCACGAGTTCCTTCACTGTGTCGTCGGTCATTTCTGCACCGATAGCAAAGCCTGTTGCAATGCTGAACGGGCCTTGACCGACTCGTTTTCAATGTCTGTCAACGCCTCCAGCTTGGCCCAACCGGTAATGCGCTCCAGTAAAATGTCGAGATAATCTTGAAAATCTGACAACGCCTCGCCGCTTCCACCGCCGTATTCCTCAGAGAAAACATCGTAACGAATATCGCAGTATCGTTCGAACCAGGTGATCAGCAGCACGATCTCCTGCTTCTCCGTTGTCTCCACCTTAAGCCGAAGCTTGACGACCGACTCCTGGTCGGCTTTGCCAAAGCCGGTGATTTCGTGCTTCATTCGATTTTGGAAGAACTGGGCATAGAAATTGTCGCAGAAGTCAGTCGGCTCGGATGAAGTTTGTTTCTTGCTCTCAACCTCATTGGCGTATTCGATCAGTTTGTCGAACAATTCAGTCGCGACGATTGGTGTCACTGGCATGTTGCACGCTCCGCGAGAGCCTCAATTGCATTTATCGCCTCCTCCATCTCCGTCGCCGCGTCGTGATAGGAGAACGGCAGCACCTCGCGGTCGCGGCCGCTTACCAAACGATAGAATGGACGCAGTCGGGCAACTGTCGCAACTCGTTCCGCCAGATCCGGATTCAGCGTCGCGAATCGTTCGAAGGCGGTATCGCGATTGAACTCGAGTATGCCGCGGCTCGCCAATCCCAGCATGATTACACCCTTCCCAATCGAATAGAGCCGCGATAGCCCGAATAGGAAATTGTTGTTGTAGCGTTTTGAGTGTCGATAGGAAGCCAGCTTGGAACGGTACTTCCTGATCTCTTCAGCAACGTCCGCCTTGGTCATGGTCGGAGTGTCCAGCATTCTCCTGAGCACGCCGACCGGGTCGAACAGCACCACGCCTTCTTTTTTCAAGTGTGCGGTGAAAAGTGGGTGGCGCCGCCACGATGTTGTAAAGGAGGGTGTCCGGTAATAGATCAGTGAGGCGTGATCGTGTTCTGGAATTGCTTTCCGCAACTCAGCCACCGTCAGTTTTGGGTCTGAACTGGTAACCAGCAGATCTATATCGCTCCAGGGATTGGCATCGCCTCGCGCCACGGACCCGCACAAAAGAACAGCCTCAATTGCTGGAAATGCCCCCACGAGCCGGGATGTAAGCTCTTTGGCTTCGCCCATCGTCGGAGTGTGACGCTCTGTTTCCATGGTCCGAACTTCAGCTTTAGCGGCAGGTTTACCTAGGCCTGGTACTAATGACCCGGCACGAAGCCTGATTAATATTTCGTAGGATAGCATCATGTTGAAGGTTGGAGTCGCCCTTACCCAACTGAGCGTTATGGCGTGACCGTGATACTCAGTGCGCTCGAGGTTAGGGTCGCGTAGTTAGCACTACTGGTTTGGGCTGCTATTGTTCTGATCGCTCGTCTGCGCTGGCTGATTACCGGGGCAGCCGTAAGAGTTCCACTATCGTTCGGCTTGGCGGCATTAGGCTCGCTATCATTCTGGCTTGGCTGTCCATTTACGTTCCAGGATCCGCAGTATTCTGCGGGGCTGGCAGGGGCGGGACATCATGGTTGCTGTGCGTAGAGCTTGGAATGCTGCGCAACGGCATGATCTGAATTCCCCAGTCAGTCGGGATATCCGCGTCGGGGACTCCTCCACGGCTGCCACTGCTGGCATTCGACAGCAGTTTTTCAAACGGGGTCTGGGCACCGCGGCTTACAGAGCGTGCGACTCCTTCGAAATCCAGCACATATGGGTCGGGAAGCGGCTGCGTGGTGGTGAGCAGGATCATCGATTCCAGCCCGAAAGGCTCCTGAAATTTGATTGTGGTCTTGGTTCTAAGGACGATCTGCGAGTCGGTATCGCCCTGACTCGGATATTGGTTTTCGGAGTAGTCTCGCGGGTAGAGCAAGGTGCCCTTGCCGTGGCAATCGATGTCGAGCACGTAAACAAACCGTTGGTCCTCTTCCTTGACCGGCGTAGCTGCCTGCAGGGCAAGCCGAATGCGGTCGTTCTCATGCACAGGCTGATCCGGCGAGACCTGATCCGTATCGGAGATGTGGACCATCGCAAGCTTGTAATAGTTTGCCGGCGACACACCCGCGACGGGATTGTTGGCTAGCTGCAGCCAGCCGTGCACTCGCGCCAGATTGACAGAGTCAGTATTCAGAGTGTCCGCCGTCTTCAGCATTGCGCTCGCATCCGGTGTCGCAATCCAATCGCTGCGAACCGGATAAGGCGAGGTCGTCGAGCAGCCCGGGGTGTGGTCCGACGTCGCCATCCTGCGAGGACCGGCTGCGAATTCGTCCTTATGAAACCATGCGTAGGTTGGCTTTCCGCCCGAGAGCGACCCTGCAAGTACATAGTGGGCTTCGGCGAGGTCGGTTGCGGGCTTTGCGTCAATCTCGGGATCGCTGAGCTTCAGCTTCGCGGCGAGTTCGCGCGACGCCGGCAGGTCGACCCACACCTTTGCGCCTGCAGGTATGGCTTTCTTGAGCGACGCCGCGGACAGTTTGGGGCCAAGCTTCACCGGAGGTACGGATTTGACGTCTACCGCGATGGTCAAGCTGGAAGGATCCGGGGCGGGCGTGGCGTGTTGCAATACCCATTGGTTGTTGTCCCAGCTGAGAACGTCGGTATAGGGTTCCTCCGCCGCATCCGATATGGTGGGGATGCCGGAGGCGTGGATCTCAGCAACCGCTGCCAGGATGTCCGCCGTCGAGAGGTTGGCCGGGCCAACCCAGAAGAGCAGCGGATCGTTTTGAGCAGGAACCAGTTTGGTTAGCGTGAACACATCGCCAATGTGAACCGTGGCTCCAACGGGACTGACCACCGTCGCTTTTGAACGCGCTATACCCAGCGGTTGCTTCACCTGCAGCTTGATCACCTTGCCCGCGCCGGGGTCCGTGGTGAACTCGCTTCCCGGACCGATGCCGGAGACCATGCCGATATCGAGCCAGATGCTGCCATCGTCATCCGTCTTCAGCGCTTCGGTGCGTACCTTGCCTGCGTCGGCGGCATTGGCTGCGCCGCCAAAAAGAGGCTGCTGGCGGCGTATGGGGCCCGCATCCAGGTCAGGCTCCTGGCCTGCGGTTCCGTTGCCTTCGAGTATGACCTTAACCCGCTGGTAGACAAGCGATGCGGGGGCATTGGCAGGCAGTATCTGCAGTGTCTCGATCAGCGCCGCCGTGAAAGCCCCATGGATCTCGGGAGATGCCGTGGTTGGCTTCGTCTCTCCAGCGACCTGGTCCTGCTGTACCGCGGAGAATACCAGCGCAGGATTCACTGCACGCTCCGTCGGGTTTGGCAGTACATCCGCATCCGTCACTGGTCGAGGATCGTAGGGCAGACTGCGCTTGCGACCTTCAACCCCGCGGGTCAACCCGCCGCTGTGGCAACTGTCGAAGATCGCGGTCAGGTGTACCCCTTTATCCAGCGCGGCGTTGAAGATGCGCGTTATCTCGCGGTCGCGAACGTCGTAAGTCCCGGTGTAGGCGTCGGAGGGCACGAGCGTGCTGTCGACGTTCACCAGCTTGCCTTCGCTATTGCGCACGGTCAGCTTATGGCCTGCCGTATTCACACGCAGGGAGCCGTGGCTTGCGTCGTAGAAGACCACCGTATCGCCTTTCTGCGGAATGTCGACGAGGTACTTCTGCATGGCTGCCAAAATGCCGTCTCGGGTGGTCTGCGTGGACGGCAGAACCTGAACTCCGGCGCGCGCAGGCGTTACCCCTGGATTTGTCAGCAGAACAACATCTTTGGGCAAGAAGTGGAACCTGGGGCCGGTGAGCACTTCGGCCATCGACTGCGCATCGTTGACCGCTCCGTCGAGGTTTTCGAAGGTGCCGATCGCACATCGGCCATCTTTAGCGACCGCCGCATACGCGCAGCCCGGAAGTTGGGCCGTGGTGCCAGCAGGCTGGTAAGTATCTATCCCGATGATCAGAGCCCGCTTTGTCTGGGCGAACGCGAGAACGCTGGTAAAAACACAGAGGATTAGACCCAGAGTAACTGTGCGTCGCACCATAATGGTCTCCTGAGAAGATGTCGGTGATTATAGACTTGGTGGGGGCCGCAAGTAGACTTTCGCGTTTAGGCGGAACATCGGGTCCTGGCGTTCGGACCACATTCCCAGTAAACGCGCACCATCGACACGCGTTTCAACAGCTTCCCTGCTGGTATCCAGCAGCATAGAACCGGGACGAATCGCCATCTCCCATCGATCGCGATATACTTCTTCAGATTCAGTCTTGTCGCCATGCTTACTATCCAAGTTCTGTCCACGAACCACTTTTCGGCTGCGCAAACGACCTCGCTTGCGTTGATCGAGCTTGGCAAGATGCATAGTAAAGTGGATAGTAAGGGCAATCGAGACTGTAAGTGATTGAATTTATTGGGCGGGAGTAGTTCAGTGGCAGAACGTCAGCTTCCCAAGCTGAATGTCGCCGGTTCGATCCCGGTCTCCCGCTCCAGAATCCCCACCCCACATCTTCAAAAGTAATTCGCAGCCAGGCAGTGGCGCCTCACTGCCGCATGCCCTAGCGAAGGCTCGCCGTCTTCTGCGGCGACTTGTCGCGATCTTCCAGCGCCATCGCTTCTGGCATATACGTCACGGCCTTGTTGATCTCCGGGTCGGTCTCCGCGCGCACCTGGGACCCTTCAGCCTGGCCAAACTGTGACGTGAACAACTCCGCCTTGATGTTGGACTTGATCCAGTCCTGGTTGGCAGCTAAATCGGCGTCCGTGTAGTCCACCTGGTTCGCCTTCAGGAAGTCCTTGAACTGCTGCATCACCGCATCATCCGCGACAAAGTCCCTGGACACCATGTGGCTCGCCAGGTAGTGCTTCGTAAAGTTGCCAACGCCGGAGGCTGTGGGTCCTGACACGCTGGGACTGAATACGTAGTGCTGCAGCAGGGAAATCTGGAAGTGATTCAGCTCGGGAACGTCGATCTTCTCGTCCGGCGTAATGCCGCCGCCACCGTACACCGTGCGGCCGGAGTCGGTCAGCTTCACCTCGAGGTTTGACTTGTCTGCCTTCTTGGCGTCGTCCCGGACATAGTAGTAGTCGTACAGCGACACGCCGTCATACGAGCGCTGGATCAATCGTCCTGAGGGCGTGTAGTAGTGATAGGTGGTCAGCGCCAGGCCGGTGTTCTCGGAGATCTGGAAGACGGTCTGCACCAGGCCCTTGCCGAAGGTGGTCTCGCCCACAATCAGCGCGCGATCATGGTCCTGCAGCGCACCGGAGACGATCTCTGCCGCCGACGCCGTGTTGCGATTCACCAGCACCACGATGGGGTATTTGTCCTTCCCTTCCTCGCCGTGGGTCGCGCGGTAGACCTGGTCGGGGTAGGCGCGCCCGCGCTGCGAAACCACAATCTGTCCCTTCTGCAGGAACTTGTCGGACATGTTCACGGCTTCATTCAGCAACCCCCCGGGGTTTGCCCGCAGGTCGATGATCAGGCCATGCAGGCTACCGTTGGCCGCCTGGAACTTGTCCAGCGCATCTCCCACCTCGCGGCTGGTCGTCTCCATGAAGTTCGTCACATGGATGTATCCAATGCCGGGCTTAATCAGAAAGGCGATATCGACCGAGTTGCGGGGTATCTCGTCGCGGACCAGGTCGAAGCTCAGGGGCGCGTCCTTACCTTCCCGCGCCATGGTCACGCTGACATGGGTACCCTTGGGTCCCTTTAGCATTCCGGCTACAGCGGTCGAGTCCAAGCCGTCCGCCGACTTCCCGTCGATGGCCACAATCATGTCGCCCGGCTTGATCCCGGCCTTGAACGCCGGCGTTCCCTCGAACGGGGCCAGCACCACCACGTGGACCACGCCGTTCTTGTCGGGCTGCTGCGCAATGGACATGCCCACGCCGTAGTACTTGCCGTGCTGGTCCTCGCGCATCTGCGCGAAGGCCTTGGGGTCATAAAAGTTCGAGTGCGGGTCGAGAACGTGCAACATACCCGGGATGGCGCCGTCGTAAATCGCCTTGTCGACCTTGTCCTGGTCCAGCGGCTCGGCATAGTTCTGCTCGACGATGGAGTAGACGTCGGTAAACTCGTGCAGCGAGTCGCGTAGCGTGGATTCGTCGGAGGACGACTGGGCCGAGACCTTCTCGTTGATCAACGAACCGAGAACGGCACAGGTCGCCAGAAACAGTGTGACCGAGAAGAGTGCGCGGCGGGTAGCAGGAGCCATCGGCTTGGAATACCTCGAAGTGAGTCGGAAAGGGATGCGGCTCGCCGCGACAAGAGGCCGGTTTGCCCAGTTAACCCCCACTAAACCTTGGACGAGTATACCACCGGTCGGTGAGCGCCAGACAGCCCGGAACCCTTGCACTCCTCCGGTTTCGGCTCCGCTAATTGGTATGCACGGCGCGAGACGGATAGAATAGGACTCGCCGGATATCGTGCGGCCGCCGGGTAAGTCAAAGTACTGAGGAATCGGCTGCGGGACGGGCGCCGGACAGGCGGCCGGGTTTGTGCAGTTTGGGCAGATTGCCGGCTTAGGGCAATGGAAGCGAGAGAGACCTTTTGAGATTTGTGAAATTGAACTCTGGAAACGCAAACCGAACCAGCTTAGTCAATGCCGCGCCGCGGCGGGTTCTGGGTGGAACCCTACTGCCGTATCTTCTGATAGCCGCAGCCATCCCCGCCGGCCTTGCCTCGGCCCAGGTAGCGGTGCCGAAGTATCAAGGCCCCCTTGCAGCCCCCACGCGCCCGGAACCCCTGCCTGCACCCGCTCCAATTACACCCAACGGCGAGGTGGTGGAGTATCCCATCGTTCGCGTGAACGACCAGATCATCGACCGCGGCGACTACGAGCGCGCCGAACAGCAGCTCATCGAGGAGGCCCAGCACGATAACGCGACCCCCGCCGAACTGGAGCAGCGAAAGAAGGACCTGCTGCGCGACTTGATCGACAAGCAACTCCTGCTCTCGCGCGGCAAGGAACTAGACATCAACGTCGACTCTGAGCTCATTCGCCTGCTCGACGACACCCGCAAGCAGTACCACTTCGACTCCATGGAAGCCCTGGAGAAAGCCGTCCGCGAATCCGGCATCTCCTATGAGGACTTCAAGGCAGCCAAAAGGAACGACATCATCATCAACGAGGTCGAACGCGACGAGGTAGGCAGGAACCTGCACCTGACCGCCAAGATGGAGCAGGCCTACTACGACCAGCACAAGCAGGAATTCGCGCAGCCAGAGTCCGAACGGCTCAGCGAGATACTTATCACCACGCCCGACAGCCCTACCGACGAGCAGCTCACGCAGGCGCAGGCCAAGGCCGACGATGCCGTTGCCAAGCTGAAGGCGGGAGCCAAATTTGAGGACCTGGTCAAGCTGTATCCCGACAGTCCGAATCCCGACAAAGGCGGGGATCTTAATGCGGTGTACGTGCGCGGAGACGGCCAGTTGGCAAAAGTGCTGGAGGACCAGACCTTTGCGCTCAAGGCCGGCGAGTCGACCGCACCCATCCGCACTCGCCAGGGATTCGTCATCTTCAAGGTGACGGAACACACGCCGGCGGGCATTCCACCCCTCAGCGCCATCGATGAGCAGGTGCAGAACGCCATGTTCCAGGAAGTGTTCGGGCCCGCGCTGCGCACCTACCTCACTGACCTTCGTGAGAAAGCGTACGTCGATATTGCTCCGGGCTTCGTCGACACCGGCGCCAGCCCCAAGGAAACCAAGCCGGTGTACGCCGCCTCGACGCTGCCGGTCCCAAAGAAGAAAACCAAAAAGGCCCGGCTTGATCAAGGCAGCCCCGCGGCCGCAGTTGCAGTGAAGCCGTCCGCCGCAGCAGCAGTGACGCCGTCGCCAGTCTCGCCTGCGCCGGTTGCCGCCTCTACTGCCAAGCAGAACTCCAAGTCCGCAAAGACCGAGAACGTAGCCACGAACAAGAAGCCCAGGAAGGTTCACCGCGAGAAGATCCGCTATGGGCAGGCTCCGCAAAACTCGCTTCCGGCCGCTCCCGAAGAGACACTGGCCTCCAGCGCCGACCAGGGCCCCGGCGCATCCAATACCCTGCCCCCGCCGGGAGCCGCAATTGCGTCGATCGACCAATCCACCGCGGCCTCGGATGTTGATCCGCTTGCTCCCAAGGCTCCCCTTGGCAAGACTCGCTTTGCCGACCGCGCGCCGGTCGAAGCCAAGACCAAGACGGCTGCGAAGACGCTCAAGACCAAGCAAAAAGCCGCGGCAACTCCGCCTCCACTCAGCGCGCAAGAGAAGGCGGCGCAGCAGGTGCAGAACGCCCCTCTCGGCCTAAGCGGCGACACCGCAACCAAGAAGAAGCCGAAGAAGGTGAAGGGCGCTCCCAAGGAGCGTATCCAGGAGGCGCCGCCCGCCCCGCCCGCGCCGAAACCGGATGCCACGCCAATTCCGCCGAAGAGTGTGCGCGACAACGGAGAGCCCGTCGTCGCCCCGCCTCCGTTGAACCTTCCGCCTCCCGCAGCAGGTGGGCAGCCCGCTGCTCCCGCCAACCCCTCGCCCGCGCCACAGTAGGCTCCCCGGTTCCGGACGACTCCGTCTGGCCGCAACCTCTCCGCCGACGTATGCTTGGCAGCATGAAAGATTTCTTCATAGCGGACGCCCAGAAGTTTGACAACGCTCAGGTCACGACCTACTTCGCAGTCTCGTCGTTCTCTGTACGCGACAAAAAATCAGGCGGCCAATATCTCGCCCTCACTCTCAGCGACAAGACCGGCACCATGGAAGCCCGCATGTGGGAGGATTTCGCCTCTGCCATTGCCACCTGCGAAGAGGGCTGCTACGTCAAGGTCCAGGGGCAGGTCGCAAAGTACCAGGGAAAATACCAGATCACTCTCACCAAGCTGCGCCTCGCCGCAGCCTCCGAGGTCGACGTCGCAGACTTCGTCCCCACCACCAGGTTCGACATCGACGAAATGTGGACTGAGTTGCGCGGCTATGTCGATGCCTTCCAGAATGCCGACCTGCGCCGGCTCGTCTTCGCCTTCCTCGACGACGAGGCCATTGGCGCAGCCTACCGCGCCGCCCCCGCGGCCAAAATGCTGCACCATGCATGGATCGGCGGCCTGTTGGAGCACGTCGTCACCCTGGTGCGCGTCTGCCGCGCCGCCGCGCCCTTCTACCCCGAGGTCGACCCCGACCTCCTCGTCACCGGTGCAATCCTCCACGACATCGGCAAGGTGCGCGAACTGAGTTGGGGAACCACCTTCAGCTACACCCTCGAAGGCCAGATGATCGGACACATCTCCATCGCGCAGGGAATGCTCGTCGAAAAGGTGAAGGAACTCCCGGGCTTTCCCGACAAGCTGCGCGTGCTGGTCGAGCACATGATCCTCAGCCACCACGGCAAGTATGAGTTCGGCTCGCCCAAACTCCCCATGACCCCCGAGGCAATTCTGCTCAGCGCGCTTGACGACGTCGAAGCCAAGATGCAGGCCATGCGCAACGAGTTTGGGCGCGATGCGACCAGCGGCAAGAGTGGCGCGGAAATGACCGAGTGGGTGCGCAGCATGGAGCGCCCGTTGCTGAACTCCAAAGCGTACTTGGACGAGGAGTAGAAAATGACCCGATTCAAATCCGTCGCTCTCATCGTGTGCGCGTTGGCCGCTGGCTCGGCGCGGGTTGGCATCGCGCAGCAGTTGCTCCCAACCGGCCGGCCGGTCTTCGACATCACTGCCTACGGAGCGAAACGTGACGCCAGCGCACCCGCCACCGAAGCCTTTGCCAAAGCAATCGCCGCTGCCAAGGCTGCCGGCGGCGGCACCGTCTACGTGCCCGCCGGACATTACACCTCGGGCCCCATCGAACTCATCAGCCACCTCCGCCTCGAGTTCGATGCCGGCGCAGTCATCACCTTCCCAGCCCAGATGCTTCCCTTTACCCCCGGCCGCCAGCAAGGCATTGAAACCCCCACCCCGGTGCCGCTCATCGGCGGCCACAATCTCGAAGACGTCCAAGTTGTCGGCCCCGGCACGCTCGTCACCAGCCAGGCTGACTGGACAAAGCTGCATGGCCGCAAACAGCCCACAGCCACCGATCTCGGCTCTGCTAACGGAGACAATTGGGAGAAGCTGCTGCTCGACCTCGAAGCCCACAAGCCCATCTCCGAAGCCGAGTACACCGCTGCCGCTCAGGAGTTGCGCCCGTCCTTTCTACGTTTCATGAACTCGAAAGACATCCTTGTCGATGGCCTCCACTTTGAAGGCGCGGCCATGTGGACCATTCACCTGCTCTACACCCAATACGCCGTGGTCCGCAACGTAGTCATCGAAACCTACCCAGGCGTGCAGACCGACGGCATCGTCGTCGACTCCAGCCGCTTCGTCCATCTCACCGACGACTACATCGACACCGGCGACGACGGCATCGTCATTAAGAGCGGCAAGGACGCCGATGGCCTGCGCGTCAACCGCCCCACCGAAGATGTCACCATCACCGGCTGCACCGTGCATCACGCGCACGGCGCGGTCACTATCGGCTCGGAGACCTCCGGCGGCGTGCGCAACATCGTCGCCAGCAACATCACAGCAGTGGATACCGAGGCCGGCATCCGCATCAAGAGCCGGCGCGGCCGCGGCGGCGTAGTCAGCAATCTCCGCTTCTCCAATTGGACCATGCGCAACGTCGGCACTGCCATCGACGTGACCAACTTCTACATGATGGAAGGCGAAACCAAAGAGTCCCGCGTGGCCATGCCCAAGTCCGCCACCACTCCCGCCTTCGAGAACATTGCCATCGACGGCATCACTATCGACGGCGCCAGGCAGTTCATCGACGTGGACGGTCTGCCCGAAAGTCCCATCGATGGTCTCCGTATCTCCGACGTGATCGGCACCGGAACCCTCGGCGCGCATCTCGTCCACGCCTCCGGTATGGAGCTGCACAACGTGCAACTGAACGTAGCGAAAGGCCCGGCGTTCCTCGTCGAAGACTGCCCCGAAGCCGAACTCGATCACGTCGCCTCGCGCAAGCTTCCCGCAAACGAACCCGTCGTCCGCATCGAACGCTCCGCAGGATCGATCGTGCGCAACAGCCGCACCTTCGCCGGCGTGGGAAGCGGTGTGCTGCTCTCAGCGGCGCCGAAGATGCGGGGATATTTGCAGGTCGAGGGTCTGATCGCCGCCCCGGGCAAGGCACTGGACTACGACGACCCGCCCACCAAATAACCAGGGCCTCGCAGCTCGCGAGGCCCCGAATTCCCTGCTCTCCCTATGCCCAGCTAAAGCCGCTCCGTGCCAGCGGCAGCGTGCGGATCCGCTTCCCGGTCGCCGCAAACACCGCATTCGCAATCGCCGGCAGAACCGGCGGTAGCGCGGGTTCGCCCAGCCCGGTCGGTGGAAACTCCGTCATGTGCCAGTAAAGCTCGATGGCCGGGGCCTGCCGCAGCCGCAGGATCGGATGACTGTTGTAGTTGGTTTGCTGCGGGCGCCCATCGCGGATCGTGATCTCCTGCGCCATCTGGCTCATGCCTTCAATGATCGCGCCCTGCACCTGGGCTTCCGCGCCGGAGGGGTTCATAATCTGGTTGCCCACATCGCCCGCGGCCCACACCTTGTTCACCTTGATACGGTTCCGGTTGTCGACGGTGACCTCCGCCACCTCAGCAAAATAACCCGCATGACAGTAATGGCACGCGAGGCCGAATCCCTTGCCCGCGCCGCTCTTTCGATTCGCCCAACCCGACTTCTCCGCCACCAGTTGCAGCACGCCCTTCAGCCGCTCGG
>CAZAXI010000085.1:0-18286 GCA_964489045.1 uncultured Granulicella sp.
TCTACAACCAGGCCCAGGACGGCCCCTCCGGCTGGGGCCAGGACTTCCCCGGCTTCATGCAGCGCTTCGGCTCGAACGTTGCCATTACTGCCATCGACGGCAACGTCCGCTACGGCATGGAGGAGCTGTTCCACGAGGACCTGCGCTACATCCCCTGCCACGGCTGCTCGATCAAGCGCAAGCTAGAAAACGCCCTGCTCTCTGAAGTCACCGCGCGCCACAACAACGACGGCCGCCGCTTCTTCACCCTGACGCCCGCCATCGCGGACTTCTCCGGCCCCATCATCGCCCACGCCTCCTGGTACCCCGACTTCGATCCGTTCGGTGGGGTGGTCGCTACCCGCACCGTCGCCGCAACCCGAGTCGGCCAGCACCTCTTCACCGAGTTCGTGCTGGAGCGGCGACACCACGACCGCAAGATTGAGGACACCGAGCCGTTGCGCACGCCGCCCAAGCCGAACCCGCCCGCGAGCCCGTGAAAAATATGGGCCCTTCGAGCAAGAGAACACGGAGAGTGTTTTTCCACTTAAGCTCTCCGTGCTCTCTCCTTAGCTCTGTGTTCTCGGTGATTGTCTTTGCTCCGGGCGATCGTTTTAGTGTACGGCGGAAGCCACAATCGCCGAGGCGATAATGCCGCCCGCCACGGCCGCCAGCACGTAGTTGCCGTCCACCAGGCGCCATTCGTAGCCGCGCGGCGGCTTCTTCAGGTGATAGGTGTGGTAGTCCACCGCCTCGCCGCGCTGCCAGTCGTTCGGGTCGATCTTGGCGCCCTTCTTCCACTCATCGTGGCGGACATAGGCGTGGTTGTCGTGGTGGTCGGCATCGGTCGCGGGGTGTTCGTCGCGGGCGTCCTGTGCGATGGCCACGCCGCTGAGAAGCATTGCGGAGAGCGTCGAAAGAGCTGCAAATTTTCCAATTCGATTCACGGGTTACCTCCTCCGATTTGAGATGCAAATGCCCGCAAACCGCGGGCCGCGAAGGGGCGGTTTTTTTGTCCAAAACCAGGCAACCCGCCGGCGAATCCGGCCCGCGTTCGAGCCCGCGTTCGCTACACTGTAAGTTCATGACTACGCAGCCCAAACCCTCCGGCGCCCTGAAAGCCGTCCGCGGAACCCGCGACCTGCTTCCACCTGAGACTGCACTCTGGAGCCGCGTCGAAGCCACCGCCCGCAACGTCTTCGCCCGCTACGGCTTCGGCGAGATCCGCACCCCCATCTTCGAGGACACCCAGCTCTTCGCCCGCGGCGTAGGCGAAGAGACCGACATCGTCTCCAAAGAGATGTACACGTGGGAAGATCGCGCGCGTGCCCAATCGGAGAAAGCCCAATCTCTCACCCTCCGCCCCGAAAATACGGCGGGCGTGGTGCGCGCCTACATCGAACACAAGCTTGGCGAGAGCGGCCAACTCCAGAAGCTGTTTTACATCGGGCCGCAGTTTCGCCGCGAGCGTCCCCAGCGGGGACGCTACCGCCAGTTTTGGCAGATTGGCGTTGAAGTGCTGGGACCGGTGTCATCCGGTTCTGAAAGCCCGGTGCGCGACGCTGAAGTGCTGGAGATGCTGGCGACGCTGCTGGATGAGCTGGGCATCCGCAACTGGCAATTGCAACTCAACTCCGTCGGCTCCGCCGAAGACCGCAAGCGCTACAACACCGCGCTGCGCGAAGCGCTGGAGCCGGTGAAGGCGCAAATGTGCGAAGACAATCAGCGGCGAGCGGAGACGAATCCGCTGCGTGTCCTTGACTCCAAAGATCCCAA
Source organism: uncultured Granulicella sp. (assembly GCA_964489045.1). GTDB lineage: Bacteria > Acidobacteriota > Terriglobia > Terriglobales > Acidobacteriaceae > Edaphobacter. The sequence continues at coordinate 1,756 of CAZAXI010000085.1, forward strand.
TGATCAAGACATCATCAACGCGCTGCCGAAGATCGCGGATTTTCTGGATGCGGAATCGGCGGCGCACTTCGCCGCAGTGCGGGCGGCGCTGGATGCCTGCGGCGTGCCCTATACCGTCAACCCGCGCCTGGTCCGCGGCTTGGACTATTACACCCGCACCACCTTTGAGTTCACTATTCCGTCCTCATCTGATCCAGCCGGCTTCGGCCTGGGCACGCAGAACGCGCTGCTCGGCGGTGGCCGCTACGACGGCCTCTCCGAAATGCTGGGCGGGCCGAAGGCTCCCGGCATCGGCTTCGCCATTGGCGAGGACCGCCTGATCCTGGTGCTGCAGGAGCAGGACGGCAGCAAGTCCGTGGACGCGCCGCACCCGGAATGGATGTTTGCGAAAAAGCTCGACGCCTACATCGCGCCGATGGGCGCGGAACGCAACGCCGCCGCGCTGGCCCTCGCCCGGGAACTCCGCCGGGCTGGCCTCTCGGTCGAAGTCGGCGACGGGACATTCCGCCTGAAAAAGTCCTTCGAAGCCGCCGACAAATCCGCCCGCCGCATCGTCATCCTCGGCGAAGACGAACTCGCCAGCGGTACCGCGACGGTAAAAACCTTCGCCACTGGCGTGCAAGCGAATGTGGAACGAGAGAAACTCGTCGAGTATCTTCGTAAGCCGGACTGAGTAACCGCACGGCTACGTTGCGCGGGAATTTACGGCTCGCAGTTGACATGACTACATTTTGTAGTCATAATGACTACATGGGTAGCTCTCCCACAATCCGCAAGCCGCTCGGCGTTCGTGCAACGCCCGAGGAGCATGAGCGAATCTCAGAGGCCGCTCGAAGGGAGCGCCGCTCGGTAAACAGCTTCGTCCTGCGCGCCGCGCTACAGGCAGCCGAAGCAGCCGAGGGTGCGCCTCGACGCCGGACGCCGGAAGAGGTGCAGGCGGCCATCCACCGAGCGCAGGAGTTGATGCGCCCTTATCGGGAACCCGGTCGCTCGCTCGTCGACGAGTTGCTCGCAGAGCGGCGTGCCGAGGCATCGCGTGAGTAAATATGTTCTTGATGCCTCCGCTGTGTTGGCGCTTCTCGACGCCGAACCTGGAGCGGACAAGGTCGCCACAGTGCTGATGGATGCGGCTATTGGCACGGTGAACCTCGCCGAAGTTCACGCGAAGCTGTCGGAAAGAGGACAGTACGGGCGGCAGGCCCTGGCCGAAATTCTCTCTGTCGCAGATGCAGTCCTCCCCTTCACTGAAGAACATGCCACCATCGCGGGCAGCTTGAGGGCTTCGACCATGCACCTTGGCCTCTCTCTGGGAGACCGCGCATGTCTGGCTCTGGGCATCGCACTCGGCGTCCCGGTTTTCACCACGGAACGGATCTGGGCTCAACTGCATCTACCGTGCGGCATTCACCTCATTCGTTAGAAACTCAATCCTTCGTACAATAGGAAGATCGTGACTTTAGACTTCTTGGGCAGTTTGCAGCGGACGCAGATGTGTGGCGAGCTTCGCGCGGAGCACGCGGGGCAGAACGTCGTCCTGATGGGCTGGGTGAACCGGCGGCGCGACCACGGCGGCCTGATCTTTCTCGACCTGCGCGACCGGTCGGGCATCGCGCAGGTGGTGGTGGACGAGAAGACCGGCGCGGCCCACGACAAGGCCGACGCGGCGCGTCCCGAATACGTCGTGGCCGTAAAAGGCCACGTCCGCCGCCGCGGCCCCGGCCTGGAAAATCCCAACATGCTCACCGGCGAGGTCGAAGTGGTCGCGGATGAGCTGCTGCTGCTGAACGAGGCCAAGACACCGCCGTTCTCGCCCGCCGAAGACGCGATCGCCAACGAGGAGGTCCGGCTGAAGTGGCGCTACCTGGACCTGCGCCGCGTGGAGATGCAGAAGAATTTCGCGCTGCGCAGCCGCGTCGCCATGGCCATCCGCAACTACCTGGTCGGCGAAGGCTTCCTCGAAATCGAAACGCCGTACATGACGCGCTCCACACCCGAGGGCGCGCGCGACTACCTGGTGCCCAGCCGCATCCACGCCGGCGAATTCTACGCGCTGCCGCAGTCGCCGCAGATCTTCAAGCAGATCCTGATGATCTCCGGCTTCGACAAGTATTTTCAAATCGCGCGCTGCTTCCGCGACGAGGACCTGCGCGCCGACCGCCAGCCCGAGTTCACCCAGATCGACCTGGAGATCAGCTTCCCCACGCAGGACGCGGTGTTCCGCGTGACGGAAGGTTTTCTGACCGCTGCGTTCGCGGCCGCGGGCATTCAGCTGACCACGCCATTCGTGCGCATGACCTACGACGAGGCGATCAAGAACTACGGCATCGACAAGCCCGACATGCGCCTGCCCGCGATGGTCTCGCTGACCGACGAATTGACGCCAGCCCTGCGCGAAAAGTTGAAGATTGAGCAATCGCTGCCGGTGCTCGGCTTCGTCATTCCCGGCGTCGGCGAGCTCAGCGGCACGGCGCGCAAGGCCTTGCTCGGCGAGGTGCGCGCGGGCTTCGGCGATTGCGGACTGGACTTGCTCGACGTCGCGCGGCTGAAGACGAATGCGGAGTTCGCGCCGCTGGCCGCGCAGATTGAAGCGAAGCTGAACGTCCAGCCCTCCGATCTGCTCACCGTTGTCACGCCGAAGCTGGGCACGCCCGCGATGTGGAACTACGATCCGCAGTGGATCTGGAAGCGTGTGGGCCAGCTCCGCCTGCAACTCGGTGCGAAGTTTGCCGACAAGCATGGCCGCTTTGTGCAAACAGGCACCGAAAACGATTACAAATTCACCTGGGTCACCGACTTCCCCATGTACGAGTGGAACGAGGAGACCAAGACCTGGGACGCGGCGCACCATCCCTTCACCTCGCCGCACGAGGACGACATCAAGGCCGGCCGCCTGACCAGCGACAAGGGCGCAGTGCGCGCGCTGGCATACGACATTGTGCTGAACGGAACCGAGCTTGGGTCGGGATCGATCCGTATCCATCGGCAGGACGTGCAGGCGGAGATCTTCCGTTCGCTGGGCATGAGCGACGCAGAGGCCAAGGCGCGCTTCGGCTTCTTCCTGGACGCGCTGGAGTACGGTACGCCTCCGCACGGCGGCATCGCGCTGGGCCTGGACCGCATCGTCATGATCCTCGCCGGCGCCACCAGCTTGCGCGAGGTCATCGCCTTCCCCAAAACCGCCAAGGCCATCGACCTGATGTGCGACTCACCCTCGCCCGTCAGCGACCAGCAACTGCGCGAGCTGCACCTGCGCGTTGCCACGCGGAGCTAAGCGGCAAGCCTACCGCACGATTTGGAACGTCCGCCGCCAGCGGGTATCGGTAACGAAGTGGGTGACGTGACGCCAGAAAATGCTGGCCTGCTCTCCAAGCGCGGGCTCGCCGTTCTCTTCAGGCGTAACGATGGACCAATAGATAAATAGCGGGCGCCCGATGAGGTTCTCGCGCCGCACAAATCCCCAGTAGCGGCTGTCGAGCGAGTTGGTGCGGTTGTCGCCCATCATGAAGTAGCTGTCAGGTGGGACGATGAGGTCGTCGCCGTCAATGTGCTGCGGCAGCTCAAGACTCCACCGAGCGGTGACGCCGGGTACATTCCTGGGCGGAATCAGCGGGAAGTCGTCGCGGTACGGCTGGTAGTTGGCGGCGGTCGGCATGGCGGCATAGGGCTCGTGCTGCGCGACTCCGTTGACGTAGAGCACGCCGCCGCGCAGGTGGATGCGGTCGCCGGGGATGCCGACGACGCGCTTGACCAGGGTATCTTCGCTGCCGTCGGATTCGAGAATGGGCTTATAGAAGACGACCGGCTCGCCGCGGCGAAGCTCGTGGTAGGGCACAATCCGCGACAGGATGTGGTCGTGGGGTGAAGCGGGCGCGAGGCTGACCTGGTCGACGATGTCGTGGTCGCCCACCAGGATGGTGCTGGCCATGGACGCCGAGGGGATAAGGAAGTTCTGCGCGATGAAGGCGTACACAAACAGAACGCTGATTGCCGTGACGCAGAGCGAGGCGAAGGATTGGAGGCCGGTCTCGGGTTGCGGGTCGGCTGCTGATTCGGGCTTCTTCATCGGGCCTCCGGGCTGACAACTGACAACTAACAACTAACAACTGCTTCTAATTCATCCAGCGCTTGTCGTTGGGATCTTTGTGTTCGTCGGGGTCGACGTAGCGGCCTTCTTTGTCGAACTGGACTTTGCGGCCCTGCTTGCCCATGTAGACCTCGAACTTGCGCGCCGCCCGTCGGCGCTTGGCCCGGTAGTAGGCGTTGCGCATGCCGTAGAACCGCTCGCTGAAGCCGAAGCCAAGCCCGCGTGTGGGGGCGTAGCGGACGTAAAGGAAAGCGCAGAAACCCGCGCAGAGATGCAGCAGTGCGCCAAAGGCGTTCGCGTACCGCAGCAGGACGGCGAGGTCGATGAGGATGTAGATCGCGATGAGGTACTTGATGCGAACCCGGACCAGAAACCAGAGGAAGATCTCAAGGTCGCCCATGCGCATCGCCAGCGCGACCATAACTCCGAAGATGGCCGACCCCGCACCGGCGGCGACGGAGTCCGGACGCAGGCCCAGGACATGGGTGAACGAACCAGCCGCAGCCAGTGCCGCGCCGCCAATGAACGAGGTGACGTAAACTTCGCGCAGGTAGCGGCTGCCGTAGGTGCCCTCCAGGATGGAGCCGAACATCCAGACCATGAACATCGAGATCAGGAAATTGAGAATGCCGAGGTTGATAAAGGAATAGGTGGCGATCTGCCAGGGCTGCCAGGGCCAGCTAACCAGCGACGCCGGCTGGAGCGACAGGTGGTCGATCAGCACCTGAGCGAACTCCGGCAGGACCAGGCCCAGCACGGCGATGGCAAAGTAAACGCCAACATTGATGATGATAAGTTGGCGCACGGTTCCTTCGAACGGCGGGAGGGTCAACGTAGTTGGACCGGAGCGCGGCATGGATGCTTCTTCATTTCACCACACTTGCGTGGACTGGCGAAGCGCGGCTCTTTGGGCAATTGCAAGTCCATCCAGTAGGACGGAGGACGGCAGGTTGGGAGAATTGATCTGATAATTGATCCTTGACGTAGCGCGCGAAGCCTACTCATACTATCGGTGGCGGGTGTGCCGTTGCGTTTCCCTTGGGCATCTGTGCCGGTCCGACCCCGGGGAGGGTGGCGCAGTGTGACCTGTGGGGCATCCCAGAGGCCGAATTCAACGTCTTTGAGTTCCGGAGGCTCCAATCATGGCTCTTGTTTGTCCCGAATGCGATAACCCCATCACCGTCGACGCCGATGAAGTGGAAGAGGGCGAGACCGTGCAATGCGAGGAATGCGGGATGGAGTTGGAGGTGGTCTCCACCGATCCGCTGGAACTCGCTCCCATGGACGACACTGGTTACGACGACGAGGAAGACGCGCACGCACTCGAAGAGGACGACGAGTAGCAGACCGGCGGCCGCCATTGAGCGAAAACCCTGCCCGCTGACCCCTGTTGCCCCGGCAAGTCGCTTTTGCTCCGATGGGGTCGGTATAGTTGGAGATATGGTTCGATCTACTGGTTCTGGAAAACTGCTCGGGCAGATCGCCCGCGGCCTGGCCCGCGATTTTGCCCGCAGTTTGGCTGTCGCTGGCCTCGCATGTTGTGTGGGCGCCGCGTCCCTGGGCGTGCCCGCGCCGCTGCTGATGGCGCAGACGCAGACTGACCGCGTGGTGCAGGGTAAGGTGGTGGACAAGTCCGACGCGGGAGTGAAGGGCGCCACGGTGTTCCTGAAGGATGGCCACACGCTGGCGGTAAAGAGCTACATCGCGTCCGACGACGGCTCCTTCCGCTTCGGCCAGCTCGCGCAGAACACCGACTACCAGCTCTGGGCGGAGAGCAGCGGCAAGAAGAGCGCGGTCAAGAATATCAGTTCGTTCGACACGCGCAACCAGATCAACATCGATCTGAAGATCGACAAATAGAGTTGCAAGTTGTCAGTTATCGATGCGGTCGCCGTGGCTGGGTGGCTGGCTGGTGACCAGGAACCGCACGGGAGCAGCGCTGCGATTGACGGCCTCATGCACTTCGCCGGGAGCAATCTCCAGGCCCTCGTGCGGGTGCAGCGTGTGGGGCTGGCGCTCTACGATAAGCGTGAGTTCGCCCGCCAGCACAAAGAAGAATTGGCGCGCGTGGACGTGATGGTGCGGCGTCTCGCGGGCCCCTGGGGGCATCTGCTCCTCAACGACGTTGAAGCCGGGCGTCCGCACCAGGTACCAGGCATCACAGTCCGTCTTAGTGGGGCCACCCCAGGTGTAGTGCTCGGCGTTGGCGGTGCTGATCTTGAGGGCGGGCATGGCCGATTTTAGCAAGCGCGACGGATATAGCTAGTGCCGCGCGGCCGGGCTGGCCTGAGCCGCGCCGCCGGGTCGCTGCAGGTTGGCGGCCAGCAGCAGCAGAAGCGCGATATAGAGCATGCTGAGGTTGCGCATCTCGCCGGGATTGCAGAAGACCAGGTAGAGCGGAAGATTGATGGCCGCCGCGATGCGCGCATGTTGCTGCAGGGCGGGCGCCAGATGCTTCCAGCCGCGGATGGCGGTCCACACCAGCAGCGCGATGGGAAGCAGGGTGAAGGCGCACAACATGCGCACGCCGTAGGTCTCCTCCGCAGCGAAGAACAGGTTGCGCAGATTGAACAAGAAGTGGAGCTGGCCCAGCCACGACCAGCCTTGATCGCCGCCGGGATTGTGCGCGAAGCGCAGACGGATGGGGATAAGGACCGCCAGCGAGACGGTGCAGAGCGCGACCGTGCGGAGTGCGGCTGCGAGCGCCGGCACGTTGCGCCGCAGCAGCGGGTAAAGAGTGAGGATGAAAAGCAGGAAGGTCTCCTTGTTCCAGGTCCCGAGGGCGGTGATGGGAATGAGCCACCACCAGCGGAGACGGAGAGCCGCCCATACCGCGAGCGCGAAGAAGGCCAGCTCTGAGTAGTCGTAGAAGAAGCCGCCGCCGGCCATGAGATAGGGCACCAGCAGAATCAAGATGACGGGAGCGAATGACGCGCTGGGAGAGGGGACGTCCAGCGCCGCGCACACCAGGTACATTGCGTAGACGGCGAGCAGGGCGAAGAGGAAGGTCTCAGCGTAAAGCGCGAGGTAGCGGAAGGAGTATTGCGGGTTGCTCGCGGTGGGCGATGCGGAGATGGCGTAGAGCAGCTTGTCGTCGTCGCTGGCCTGCCGGTTGTCGAGCGACGTCTTCAAGGCCTGAGGCACGGTGCGGTCGAGCCAGTTTGCCGTGGCCGGCAGCAGCCTGCGGTAGACGGACGGACGGTGGGCCGTGCCGTCGAGCATGGTTTCGATGCTGGCGTAGCTGTCATCGCCGGGCACGTCGGCTTCGGCAAAGTGCCACTTCTGGTAATAGCCGCTGAAGGAGGCCGAGGCGGCTATGAAGAACAGCACCAGGCGGCAGATGCGGGAGTACAGCTTCGAGCGCCACGCCTTCCGCGATGCGGGGGCCGGCGGCGCGGGTGGACCGGCCGGGATTTCGACCGTCACCCGCATAGTGAAAAGGTAGCACAGCGAGCCGGGCCCACTGTGCTGCTACTCCACCGCAGCGCCTTTGCGCGGCCGGCGGTTGGCCTGCAGGATGCGCTTGCGCATGCGCAGCGACTTCGGCGTCACCTCCACCAGTTCATCTTCGGCGATGAACTCGATCGACTGCTCCAGCGTGAGGTTGCGGTAGGGCACCAGGCGCACCGCCTCATCCGATCCCGACGCGCGCATGTTGGACATCTTCTTCTCGCGCACGCAGTTCACGTCCAGGTCGTTGTCGCGCGAGTGCTCGCCGATGATCATGCCTTCGTACACCTCGATGCCGTCGGGGACGAACAGCGTGCCACGATCTTGCAGCCCCTCAAGCGCATACGCGGTGGTCGTCCCCAGGCGGTCGGAGATCAGCGCGCCCGAAACTCGCTGCGGAATCTCGCCCTGGTAGTCGATGTAGCCGTCCAGAATCGCGTTCATCACAATCGTGCCGCGCGTCTCCGTCAGCATTTCAGACCGCAGCCCGATCAGTCCGCGGCTGGGAATCCGGAACTCCATGCGCACGCGACCCGACCCGTGATTGGTCATCTTGGTCATCTCGCCCTTGCGCGGGCCCAGCCGCTCGATTACGGTGCCGACGAAGTTTTCCGGAATGTCGATCATCAACTGCTCGACCGGCTCCATCAGTTGCCCGTCGATCCGCTTGGTGACAATCTCCGGCCGCGACACCATCATCTCGAAGCCTTCGCGCCGCATCATCTCAATCAGGATCGCGAGCTGCAGTTCGCCGCGGCCCAGCACCTTGAAAGAGTCGGGCGAGCCAGTCTCGTGCATCTTCAGCGACACATTCGTCAGCAACTCCTTGTCCAGCCGGTCGCGCAGGTTGCGCGAGGTCACCCACCTGCCCTCGCGCCCGGCGAACGGCGAGTTGTTGACGTTGAACTGGATCGCAATGGTCGGCTCGTCGATGGTGATGCCGGGCAGCGGCTGCGGGTTCTCCACATCGCAGAAGCTCTCGCCGATGGTGATGCCCGGGATGCCCGCGATGGCTACGATGTCGCCACTCTGCGTCTCCTCGATGTCGGTGCGCTTCAGGCCGGAGAAGCTGAACAGCTTGGTGATCTTGTGTTTCGAGAATGTCCCGTCCACGCGCGCGACGTTGTACTCCTGGCCGGTGCGCATGGTGCCGTTGAAGACGCGCCCGATGGCCAGCCGACCGAGGTAGTCGGAGTAGTCCAGGTTGGTCACCAGGATCTGCACCGGGCCCTCGGGATCGCCGGTGGCAACCGGAATGGTCTGGATGATCTGCTCGAACAGCGGCTGCAGGTCGACGCCGGGCGTGGCCAGGTCCTTGGTCGCGGTGCCGAGCTTGCCGTTGGTGTAGAGCACCGGGAAGTCCAGCATGTCCTCGTCCGCGTCCAGGTCGATGAACAGGTCGTACACCTCGTTCAGCACCTCCTGCGGGCGCGCGTCCGGGCGGTCGATCTTGTTGATCACCACCATCGGCGTCAGCTTGGCTTCCAGCGCCTTCGACAGCACGTAGCGGGTCTGCGGCAGCGGGCCTTCGCTGGCGTCGACCAGCAGGACCACTCCGTCGACCATTTTGAGGGCGCGCTCCACCTCGCCGCCAAAGTCCGCGTGGCCCGGTGTGTCCACGATGTTGATCTTGTTGTCGTGGTAATAGAGCGCCGTGTTCTTGGCCATGATGGTGATGCCGCGCTCGCGCTCCAGGTCGTTCGAGTCCATCACCCGTTCCGCGACTGCCTCGTTCGCGCGGAACGTCCCGCTCTGGCGCAGCATCGCGTCCACCAGCGTGGTCTTGCCGTGGTCGACGTGCGCGATGATGGCAATGTTGTAAATCGGCTTCTGGGCGAGCTTGACAGCGGGCTTGGGGGCGGCGTCTGTGGTGGACTCGACATTCGGAATGGTCTGGGGGCTGCTCACTGCGTTGGGTTTTCCTGTCTGGGCGCCTTACCTCCCTGCCGACAATCGACGATCCTGGCTGGGGCCCGCATTCCGTCCCAGCCGATAGAGGCTCGTCCGGGAACCGTAGGAGAAATGCGGAAAGGCGAAAATGAGGTTCCTATCTAGTTTACCGCACCCGCAGCGCCCCACGCCGGAGCGAACACGAATCGCAGCCTGCGCCCCCTGCTCGACAGGAATCGACACTGCCGCGACGCCGCCTTGCGGCAGCGGAGGGGAGGCACGCTGACCAAGAGCGGGTCAGCCGGCGGGCGGATAGTTCGGCGGATAGTTCGGCGGGGCAGCGACGACCGAAGACAACGGGACCACCTTCCACTGGCCGAACGCGAGAATGCACAGCACGATCAGGCCTCCGACGCCCGGAATCAGCAGCAGGAACGCCATCGCGCCGGGCATGCCGGCCTTGGAGAAAATGCGCCAGAACAGGAAGATGACGAAGGCCAAACAGGCAAAGACGAAGATCAGGAAGATGCCGCCCATACCGGCCATAAGGGCGCCAAAGTTCTGTGCTTGCTGCGTATCCATAATTGCCTCCAAACTTTACAGCTAATGTAATGGAGATGGGTTTTGGAAGCCAGCTTTTATCTGCAAGGGGCATATCGAGGCCCAGTCAACTCCGAGTTGCCAGCAGACGCAAATGCGGAGTATCACTGGGAAGTGGCAGCTGTAGTGTCCGCGTGCGCTACGGGAGAAGTCCGGTGAAAGCGATGCGATCCTTCAGTGTTGCAACCCTTGTCGCGGCCCTCAGCTTTCCCATCGCAGTGTGTGTGGCGCAGAGCGCCCCAGCCAACACCAGCACCCCAGCCGATTCCGATGCCCGCACCACCGCACCCCTCTCGGCCCAGTCGCTTGCCCTCATCGAGCGCTACATGACCTCCGTCCCGGCCGAGCTGACCAGCCGGCTCGACAGCAGCAACGCCGCCGCAGGCCAGCAGGTAACCGCCAGGACGCTGGAGCCGGCGAAGCTCGCCGACGGCACCGTGCTGCCCCGGGGAACCAGGCTGGCCGGCCACGTCACCCGGGCGCAGGCGCACACCCAGGACCAGCCCTACGCCATGCTCGCCATCAGCTTTGATCGCGCCGAACTCAAGGACGGCCAAAGCGTCGCGCTGCGCAGCGAACTCCGCATGGTGACTCCGCCGGCCAGCACTGCCGCTACCGCGTCCGTCCCCATGATGGCCGACGAACAGGCCGGCACGGTGGGCGCAGACACATCCGCGGGCGGCGGCAGGGGTTCTGGCGGAGCCCGCGGCGGGGCGGGTTCTGGCGGCGGCCTGTCTGCAGGGCCCATGCGCCCGGTTGGGCAGACGGCCGGAACCACGCTCGGCGGCGCCACTGCGGATGGGCGCTCCCCGGCGGAAGTGGCTGCAGACACACCCGGCGGCGTGGTCCCGCAGGCTGGCGAAACCGTCTCCGCGGCCCCGCGTGCGACCGGGTTGCCCGGCGTGGTGCTCTCCACCGCCGGCGCCGCGGATACTTCCGGGACCCTGATGGCGTCCGGGAGAAACATCTCGCTCGACACCGGCTCCCGAATCACCCTGGGCCTGATTACGCGCTAGAGTTACGCGCTAAAGCGACGCGCCCGCCAACTTCCGCAACTTAAAACACGAACGCGGCGCACGTACGTGGGCGCCGCGTCCATGTTCGTTCGTAGTACAGTACATCAACTGCCAACTGCATACATCAGTACATCTACTGCTACTTGCATTCAGTCGAACTACTGCTTTACTGCATTCATCAGTACTGCTCTTCTACTGCCTGGTGCATTCATCAGTACGTCTACTGCAACTGCATTCATCAGTACATCTACTGCGTGCTGCATTCAACATCTACTGCGTACTGCATTCATCGGTACATCTACTACAACTCCCGAGGCTAAGGGACTGGGCATCGTCACCAGAACCGTCGCCACCCGGGGTCTTGGATCAGCCGTGAGCATTGGCCCTGCCCACGGACTGTCTAGAAACATATTGCCAGCAGTCTCCGGAATCCTTATGTGACCGCTATCACACATGTTTGGTCTTTTTTAGGAGGTCCATCAGCATGCTTAGTTATTGATTTTACGTAGCTTAAGCAAACTTATACCGCCCCAGCACCACTATCGGGCAACCTGATAGGGCGCCTTCGCGGCCAATCTAAGCGCTGGCTGCGGTATTTCGGGGCCAGTGCGAAAAACCGAACGCGGCGTTATTGGCCCTTGGTACGTTCATCGACTGCGTCGTGCGTCAGCGCATCTACTGTTTCCTGCTTGCATCAGTACGGGCGGCTGCTTGCTGCATTCATCAGTACACTCACTGCCTCTTGCATTCCTCGGTACAAGGGACCTTGCGGAGCGTGCGAGTCTCCCGATAATGATCCGGGGCTCCTCTGCAAAGGGTAATATCGGCTGGTGCGCGTGGGTTGTTCAGCACCTAGCTGATGAAAATAGAATGCCAGCATTCGGCAAAGTTCGCTGTGACGGCAGTCACTCAACTTCTGCCGAAAATCGCCGATAAGTTCCAGCCCCCCTTACTTTGCCGTCTCCAGCACTACCACAGAGGCAATCGGATCGGGCGCCTGCGCCGGAAGACTGATGCGGACGTCACCGCCGCCGTACGGGAATCCGTTGTGGTCGACTCCCACAGGTAGAGGAGTACGGGCCGGATCGGCCAGTAGATAGGCTTTCGTTATCGTACGCGGCTGGCGAGGGAGGTCGAAGTAACCGCTGGCCGGCCAGGCAAAGATCTCGATGTAGATCTTGTCCGGCCGCGTGGTCGAGCGCCAGCTCCACGCAGGCACCCACTTCGCCTTGCCATTGCGGTCTTTCTCGGTGGGTGAGAAGGCGCCCGCCTCCGCACCGAACAGCGTCGGCTGCGTCCCGTAGATCGCCTCGCCGTTCACTCGCAGCCACGCACCCATCGCCTGCAGCCGCTCCACCTCGGGCGCGGGCACCATGCCGTGCGAGTCAGGACCGATGTTCAGCAGATAGTTGCCGCCCTTGCTGGCAATGTCGATCAGATTCCGCAGCAGCGTCTCCGTCGACTTGAAGTTGGTGTCGTACGATTTGTAGCCCCAGGTGTCGTTGATGGTCATGCACGACTCCCAGTCGCGCCCGGGAAAGCCCTGCGCGGGAATCGTCTGCTCCGGCGTCTCAGTGTCGCCCTTGTAGCCGCCGCCCAGGCGGTTGTTCCAGATCAGGTTCGGGTGCTGGTTTAGCAGCGTAACGATCTCGCCTGCCAGCTCCGGTGTCATGCCCTTGGTAGGCGTGTCGAACCAGATAACCGCCGGTTGGTAGTTGGCCAGCAGCTCCTTAATCTGCGGAATCGCCTTGCTGTGCAGATAATTCGCAAAGTCGCCGTCCTGCGCTTTGTCCCAGTGGTAGGTGGGCGGCTGGTGATCGGTGCCGCGGCCCTGTAGAGCGGCGCCGCCCGGCGCCGTCCAGTCCTGGTCCTGCGAGTAGTAGAAGCCCAGCTTGATTCCCTGCTTGCGCGCCTCCGCTGCCAACTCCTTCAGCGGGTCGCGATGAAACGGCGTGGCCGCAACAATGTTAAACGCATTCGCCTTGGAGTCGAACATCGCAAACCCATCATGATGCTTCGCCGTGATGACGATGTACTTCATGCCGGCGGATTTGGCCAGCGCGACGATGTCGTGCGCGCTGAAGCCGGTGGGATTGAACTCGGGCGCCAACGCCTTGTACTGCGCTACCGGGATGGAAGCACCGTTCATGATCCACTCGCCCAGGCCCGGCACCTGCTTGCCGTCCCACGTGCCCGCCGGCACCGAATACAGCCCCCAGTGAATGAACATCCCAAACCGCGCCTCGCGCCACCACGCCATGCGCGCGTCTTTCTCGGCCGGCGTCTCCGTATCCTGAATCGACGGGATGGGATGCGCGACGGGCGCGGCGGCGGGAGGATTTTGCGCATGGAGGAATGGGACAGCAATGAGCATGGCGGCGATGGCGAGGAAGGTTGTCGGCTTCATGGGAGTACTCCCCTGTGGAATAGCGGCACAAGAATTGTATGCGGAATCGCCGCAGCCGGTCGAAGCGGCGCGGAGCTATAATCTGGCGCAGTAGGAGGAAACCTATGCGGGTTCTGAGTCTTCTGGCTATGCCGCTGCTGGCTTTGATCGGGATTGCTCCGGCAGTCGCGCAATCCAGTGGGGCGCAATCCGCGCCATCGCAGGCTCACACACCTCTGGTTTTGCCATCGCCCTTCTCCCGGCAACCCCTGCCGGGCGACCACCGTTTTTCATTCGACCCCGGCGCCGGCGTGTCTCTGTCGAAGCCGCGCGGCACCGGCTTCAACCAAACGATTCCGCCTTTGCACCTGCATCGCTACAATCAGTTCGCGTTAGGGTTCGACTCCGACATCCTTTTCCAGTTGGCACCGTTGCGAATGCCGCAAGCCGTGATCATGGCACATAATGACGTGTGTTATACGGTCCGCGAATACACCTTCACCCGCGACCATCCCGACTCCGATGCAACCAGCATGAAGGATTATTCCGCGTGCCGCCCTGCCAGTAACTTCCACCTGAAGGGTGCTGCGCCGGCATCGCCGCGCTGAACGCTACCACAGCCCCCACGCCCGGCTGATGTAGTCCGACAACGTCATCGTAATCAGCACGAGAAACGTGAAGAATCCCGCGCCCACCGTCATCTTGATCAGGTTCGACTGATACTTCACGTGCATGAAGAACAGGATCACGATCACCGCCTTGGTGCATGCAATCGCCAGCGCGATGATCGGGTTGAAGATGCCGAAGTTCTGGTCCGCGGCCAGCACCGTCAGCAGCGTGCCCAGCAGCAGCGAGCCATAGACCATGGCATACACCGTCGGCGGGACCACGTGGTGCGTTCCGTGCTCCGGGTTGGTGACGTTCGCGGGATCGTGAATGTTCTGCTCGTGTTCGGTCATGCTCATTGACTCCTGGTACTGACAACTGAGAACTGACAACTGCCCTTAATGCGCCAGCGGGTGACGGTTGATCAAATACAGCAGCGGGAACAGGAACAGCCAAACAATATCCACGAAGTGCCAGTACAGCCCGAAGTTCTCAATCGGCGCCACGTACCCCGCGCTGAAATCCCCTCGCTGCGCCCGCCCGATCAGCCAGAACAGCAGTCCGATGCCGATGATCATGTGCAGCGCGTGCATGCCCGTCATCGCAAAGTAAAGGAAGAAGAATATCTGCGTATGCTGCGCCACGTCCGGCGGCAGCGGATTCTGGCTGGGCTTGCCGGTCTTCGCATCGATCGGCGGGTTGATGAACTCCGACACGTCGAAACTGGCGCCTGGAATGTGGTGCTTCTCCCACTTTTCCTTGTACTCGACATACTTGATGCCGATAAACGCGATGCCGAACAAAGTGGTGAAGACCAGCGTCCACACCAGCATCTGCTTCTTGCGCACCTCCGCAGCCCACACCGCCAGCGCCATAAAGAAGCCTGAGGTAATCAAGATGGCCGTATTTGCGCCGCCCAGCGGTACGCTCAGTTGATTCGACGCTGCCACAAACGCGTCGTAGTACCAGTTGCGGTACAGCAGGTACGCGAAAAACAGTCCGCCGAAGAACATGATTTCCGTCAGCAGGAACAGCCACATGCCGAAGCTGCCCGCCTCGCGCTGCTGCTGCTCCGTCTCGAAGTGGTGACGGTGCTGCGGCACATACACGTGCTCATGCGCCTCGTGCTCCATCACCGTTTCGCTGGTTGCTGTGGCGTTATCCAACGGTCGTCACCTCTGGTTTCGTCTTGTGCTCCAGCCAATCGTAGTCGTAGGCTTCGTGGTCCATGATCGGGATCTCGGTAAAATTCTCAGTCAGCGGCGGCGACTGGATCTGCCACTCCAGCCCGGTAGCCTGCCACGGATTGTCACCCGCCACCGGCCCATACTTCAACGACCACGCCAGGTACAGGATGGGCAGCATGTAGCCGATGCCCAGCACGGTGGCGCCCGCCGTCGAGAGTACGTTCAGGATTTGAAACTCCGGCGGATACGCATGATAGCGCCGCGGCATGCCCAGGTAGCCCAGAATGAATTGCGGCAGGAAGGTCAGGTTGAACCCGATAAACGTGATCACCGCGGCCATCTTCGAGAGCGTCTCCGGATACATCCGTCCCGTCATCTTCGGCCACCAGAAGTGCACGCCCGCGAGGAACGCCATCAGCATTCCACCCACCATCACGAAGTGGAAGTGGGCCACGATAAAGTAGGTCTCGGTCAGGTGGATGTCCATGCCCAGCGAGCCCAGATACACGCCCGTCAGCCCGCCGATGGTGAACAGCCCCATAAATCCAAACGCGTACAGCATCGGCGTCTCAAACGTGATCGACCCCTGCTGCAGCGTGAACGACCAGTTGAAGATCTTGATCGCCGAAGGCACCGCAACCAGCATCGTCAGCAGGCTGAACACCAGCGCCGAGTAGTTCGACACCCCCATGATGAACATGTGGTGCTCCCACACAAAGAAGCCGAACAGCGCAATCGCCACCGAACTGAACGCCACCGCCGTATAGCCGAACACGCGCTTGCGGCTGAATGTGCTGATCACCTCGGAGATCACGCCCATGCCGGGCAGAATCATGATGTAGACCGCGGGGTGCGAGTAGAACCAGAACAGGTGCTGGAACAGCAGCGGATCGCCGCCCTTGGTCGGATCGAAGACGCCGATGCCAAACAGCCGCTCCAGCATTACCAGCACGATCGCGATGGCCAGCACCGGCGTGCCCAGCACCATCAGGATCGACGCCGCGTAGTGCGACCACACGAACAGCGGCATGCGGAACCACGTCATGCCCGGGCAGCGCATGCGGTGGATGGTCACGATAAAGTTCAGCCCGGTAAAGATGGAGCTGAACCCGGCGACGAAGACGGCCAGCCCGGTGGTGACCACATGCGTGTTCAGATAATGGGTCGACAGCGGCGTGGTAAAAGTCCAGCCGGTATCGACGCCTCCAAGCACCATGGTCGTCAGCACCATGATGCCGCCGACGACATACAGGTACCAGCTCAGCAGGTTGATCTTGGGGAAGGCCAGGTCGCGCGCGCCCAGCATGATCGG
>CAZAXI010000086.1:0-18189 GCA_964489045.1 uncultured Granulicella sp.
ATACGATAGCGAAAAGCGCGCCGAGGCCAGGCTGGCCCTCATCGTGCCCCTGACCGTCTTTTTGATCTTCATCATTCTCTACGCCATGTTCCGTTCCTTCAAATGGGCGCTGCTGATTCTCGCCAACGTGGCCATGGCCCCGGTTGGAGGTTTGCTGGCACTGCTGGTGACACACACATTCTTCAGCGTGTCTTCCGGGGTTGGCTTTCTGGCGCTATTCGGCGTCTCGGTGCAGACCGGCGTGATCATGCTGGAGTACATCAATCAGCTTCGTGCCAGCGGCATGACCATCGAAGACGCCGCGGTGGAAGGTGCCGTGCTGCGCTTGCGGCCGATTATGATGACCATGCTGGTGGCCACGCTGGGACTGCTTCCGGCGGCGATGTCGCACGCGATTGGGTCCGACTCGCAGCGCCCATTTGCCATTGTCATTGTGGGGGGACTCGTGGCGGCTCTCGTGTTGAGCATCTTCCTGCTGCCCACGCTGTACGTCTGGATGGCAGGGGAGCGTGATGTGCTGCCGGCCCCGGAGGCGCATTTTGGGGAATAATCATCAACGTTCGACATGCGGCCAGCGGGAAGGAGATTGCCATGGACCGAAACGAGGTCTGCGCGCGGTTGAGGCCGGCCGGCGACTTATGATTCGGGCCAGGCGGCAATCGCGGTAGGATCATGCCAGGGAGAGGTTTCTACGATGGATAGACAGGAAGTTCTTAACCGCATCGAGCAGATTGGGATTCTGCCAAGTCTCCGTGTCGCCTCGGCCGAGATGGCGCTGTTCGGCGCGGAGACCGTGTACGACGCCGGGATCACGGTGGTTGAGATCACCATGACCGTGCCGAACGCGGTTGACGTGATTGCTCAACTGGCGCAGAACTACCCGAAGTTCGTGGTCGGCGCGGGAACCGTGCTGGACGTGGAGACGGCGAAGCGGTGTCTGGATGCAGGCGCCGTGTTTATCACCAGCACAGGGCTGGTTCCAGAGGTGCTCGAATACACGCTGAAGAGCGGCCTGGTGGCGATTCCGGGCGCGCTGACGCCGAGCGAAGTGATTGCCGCATGGAAGGCAGGAGGCGACTTCGTGAAGATATTTCCCTGCGCGCAAGTGGGAGGGGACCAGTACATCCGGGCGCTGAAGATTCCGCTGCCGCAGATCCCGTTGATCGCATCCGGCGGGGTGAACCAACTGACGGCGGCGAACTTCATCTTCGCGGGGGCATCGTCGATTGGAATCGGATCGGAGTTGATGCCGAGGAAGGCCCTGGCAACGCGGCAGGACCAGTGGATTCATGAGTTGGCGCGCAGGTTTATTGAAGCAGTAAAAAACGCGCGCATCCATATGGGCGGCAAGGATTCCGATTAGCAAGCTCCGCGGTGGTTGCGTAGGGCTTACTTACGCGACGGCGGGTGGCCGATGATTTGTCCTGGGCCGCAAACAGTGACCCCAGCGGCTAAAGCCGCGATGTTTTTGCTGCGTTTACGGCACGGATAAATCCGTGCCCTTAACGAAAAGGCACCCTTTCAGCATCCTCTAAAGCGCGAGACGGCTATTTCAGACCCTCATCTGAAGCCCGTGCCCCACGTGCCGTTGGCGTCGCGGCTTTCAAAAACGTGTCTAATCCCTAGAAGTTTCTATAATGATCTTTCGCGCTTTCGCTGGGTTGCGAGGTGGTTTGAGGGGCAGGAGCAAATGAAGACGGGTCGAGGCGGTCCCTTTCGCAAGCAGGGAAAGCAAGAACCTTCCAAACAGCAGTCGGGCCCGGATGCCGCGACGGTGGGTGGTTTGCTGGCGCGCGCTCGCGCGCATCACGAAGCTGGACAACTGGGTGAGGCCGAGAAGCTGTATCGCGAGATACTGGAAGCTGCTCCCGATCATCCGGATGCGCTGAATCTGCTGGGGGTGATTGCGTACCAGGTTGGACAAAGTACGCTGGCGCTGGAACTGATCGACCGGGCAATCGCGGCAAGGCCGGATTTTATGGAGGCCTACTTCAGCCGCGGCAATGCTCTCTATGCTCTGGGGCGACACCAGGAAGCGGTGGAGAGCTTTGACAAGGTCATCCAACTGAAGCCAGAGTATGCCGAAGCCCACAATAACCGAGGCGGCGCACTGCACGCTCTGGAGCGGTACGAGGCGGCGATGGAGAGCTTCGACAAGGCCACCCTGCTGCGGCCCGATTATGTGGAGTTTCGCCGTAATCGCGGCAATGCGCTGCACGACCTGACGCAGCAGCAGGCAGCGCTTTATCCCCCGGTAAAGACAGAGTCGAGCGGCAGGGACCTGGTGTTCTACTGCGGACCGGCAGGCGAGGAGTGGAACCCGGAGACGGCGAAGGCGAAGGGCATCGGAGGGTCGGAGGAGGCGGTGATCTGGCTGTCGCGGCTGCTGGGGGAGCGGGGATGGAACGTGACCGTGTATGGCGATTGCGGCGCGGAGGAAAAGGAGTACGACGGAGTTTGGTGGAAGCCCTATTGGAAGTGGAACCATCGCGACCGGCAAGATGTGACGGTGATTTGGCGGCATCCGCAATTGGTGAAGTACGAGATCAATTCAGACAAGGTGATTCTGGACCTGCATGACACTATCTCCGAGAGCGAACTGACGGCGGAGAGAGTCCAGAGGATCCACAAGATTTTCGTCAAGTCGGCGTTCCACCGTTCGTTGTATCCGCATATTGCCGACGAGAAGTTTGTGATTGTGTCGAATGGCATCGAGGCGAAGATGTTTGAGGGAAGCGGCAATCGCGACCCGATGCTGCTGATCAACACCTCGTCGGCGGACCGCAGCGTGGAGGCATTCGTGGACTGCTTCGCGGAGATCAAGGAGCAGGTCCCGGGTGCGAAGGCGCAATGGGCGTACGGCTGGAGCATGTGGGATTCCGTGCCCTCGATGCGGGCGCAAAGGCAGGAATGGAAGGCGAGGATGCAGGCGCGCATGCATGCGCTGGGGA
The DNA here is from genome assembly GCA_964489045.1 of uncultured Granulicella sp. Classification (GTDB taxonomy): domain Bacteria; phylum Acidobacteriota; class Terriglobia; order Terriglobales; family Acidobacteriaceae; genus Edaphobacter. The sequence goes on from CAZAXI010000086.1 coordinate 2,952, forward strand.
TTGAGGACCTGGGCAGAATCAGCCACGGCGAAGTTGCCGCGCTGTACCGGAGGGCCAATATCTTTGCGTACCCGTCTGAGCACGCGGAGATCGACTGCATTTCGCTGTCGAAGGCGATGGCGGCGGGGGCGATCCCGATTACGACGGATTTCGCTGCGATGGGGGAGAAGACCAACCACGGCGGGGTGTTCCTGCACTCGAAGAAGACGAAAGACGACTGGATCCAGCCAGGCCAGTTTCATTTCGAAATAACCGACCCCGAGCAGAAGGCGGAGTTTGTGCGGGAGGCGGTGAAGCTGTTGCGTAACCCTCCGGCTGAGGAGGAACGCGAGCCGATGCGCGCGTGGGCCAGAGCGACGTTCGACTGGAATAGAGTCGCCGACTCATGGAATGCGGTGCTGGCAGCGCAACCGGTGAAAGGGAAACCGGCGGGCCCGGGTGCTGCTACCGTGGAGGATTTGCTCGAGCGAGGCAGCGCGCGTCACCGGGCAGGACAACTAGCCGAGGCGGAGGCGCTTTATGGCGAGGTGCTGCGGATTTCTCCAGACCATGCGGACGCACTGCATCTGCTGGGGGTGATTGCGTACCAGGTTGGACAGGCTGCGGCGGCGCTGGGGCTGATCGACCGGGCGATCGCGGCGAGGGCGGATTTTGCCGAGGCCTACTTCAGCCGCGGCAATGCTCTGTATGCTCTGAAGCGCTACCGGGCGGCGGTGGAGAGCTTTGACAGGGTCATCCAACTGAAGCCAGAGTATGCCGAAGCCTACAACAATCGAGGCGGTGCACTGCAGGCACTGGAGCGGTACGAGGAAGCTCTGGCGAGTTACGACCGGGCGATCGTTCTGAAGCCGGATTATTTGGAGGCCCGCCGGAACCGCGGCAATGCTTTGCTAAGTTCCAAGCAGCAGAAGGCTGCGCTGAATTCCACGGTAAAGACAGAATCCAGTGGCAGAGACCTGGTGTTCTATTGCGCGCCGACCGACGAGGTGTGGAATCCGCAGACGGCGCGGGAGAAAGGCATCGGGGGATCCGAGGAGGCGGTGATCTGGCTCTCGAAGCTGCTGCATAAGCGCGGATGGAAGGTTACTGTCTATTGCAGTTGTGGCGCGGAGGAGAGGAACTACGACGGTGTTTGGTGGAAGCCTTGCTGGATGTGGAACTCCCGGGACCGACAAGATGTCACGGTGATATGGCGGATTCCCGAGCTCACACAATACGAGATCAATTCAGCCAAGGTGATTCTGGATCTGCATGACCCATTTCCGGAGGAGGAGCTGAGTGCGGAGAGACTTCAGCGGATTCACAAGATCTTCGTCAAATCCGCGTTCCACCGGTCTTTGTATCCGCATATTTCGGACGAGAAGTTCGTGATCGTGCCGAATGGCATTGACGCGAAGCTGTTTGAGGAAAGCGGCAATCGCGACCCGATGCTGCTGATCAATACCTCCTCGGCGGACCGGAGCATGGAGGCATTTCTGGATTGCTTCGAGGAGGTGAAGAAAGAGGTTCCGGGTGCGAAGGCGCAGTGGGCCTATGGGTGGGGGGTGTGGGATTCCGACTTCTTGCGGAAGGCCGAGAGAACGGAGTGGAAGACGAAGATACAGGCGCGCATGCATGCGCTGGGGGTTGAGGAACTGGGCAGAATCAGCCATGGCGAAGTCGCCGCGCTGTACCGGAAGGCCAATGTCTTTGCGTATCCATCCGAGCACGCCGAGATCGACTGCATCTCGCTGTCGAAGGCGATGGCGGCGGGGGCGATGCCGATTACGACGGATTTCGCAGCGCTGGGGGAGAAGGCCGGCCACGGCGGGGTTTTCCTGCACTCGAAGAAGACGAAAGACGACTGGCTCCAGGCGGACCAATTTCATTTTGGAATCACGGATCCGGAACAGGAGGCGGAGTTTGTGCGGGAGGCGGTGAAGTTGCTGCGGAACCCTCCGAGCGAGGAGGAACGGGAGCCGATGCGGGAGTGGGCCAGGGCGACGTTCGACTGGGAAGCGATCGCGAATCGATGGCACGAGGTTCTGAAATCCAGAGCCTCGGATCCGGTGAGGGTAGAGGATTTGCTGGAGAAGGCCCGTGCCCACCACCGTGCCGGGCAACTGGTCGAGGCGGAGGCGGTCTATCGACAGATACTCAAAACCGCTTCCGACCACTCAGTCGCGTTGAATTTGCTGGGGGCGATCGCATACCAGGCGGGAAAGTATGAAGTCGCGGTTGGACTGATTGAAAGGGCGATCGAAGGGAATCCGGGGAATGCAGAGGCGTATTTCAACCGGGGCAATGCGCTGTATGCTCTGGAGCGCTACCCGGAGGCGGTGGAGAGCTACGACCAAGCGATCGAACTGAATCCGGGGCACGCGGAGGCGCACAACAATCGAGGGAGCGCTCTCGATGCCCTGGGGCAAACCCAGGCGGCGCTGGAGAGCTACGGCAAAGCGCTGGGCCTGAAGCCGAATTATGCCGATGCGCACGGCAACCGGGGAATTGCTCTGTATGGCTGCGGGGAATTCCAGGCGGCGCTGGAGAGCTACGACCAGGCGATTCTGCTGCAGCCGGAATCGGGGGCGTATCACCTGGGGCGCGGGAACGCGCTGCACGCCCAGCAGCAATACGTGGCAGCGCTGGAGAGCTATGACAAGGCGATCGAACTGAATCCGCTGAATGCGGAAGCGCACAACAATCGCGGCAGCGCGCTGCATGCTCTGGAGCAGTACGAGGCGGCCCTGGCGAGCTACGACAAAGCCATTGAGCTGAGGCCGGAGTATGGGGACGCGCAGGGGAACCGGGAGAATACACAGGGGGCCCTGCGACAGTACGTTTTCTTCAGGCCGGATTATGACTGCGAGCAGGAGCGCAAAGCCTTTGCGGCGGCGGTGAGGGAGGTTGGGCGGATTGCGAAGATCGAAGACAAAGCGCGGATGAAGGCCGAACTGGACGCGCTGCCGCTGGCTATCCGTTCGCATCCGGCAGTGAGCAGCCTGCGCAATTTGAACTTTGTGAAGGCAGAGGCCAGCGGCAGAGACCTGGTGTTCTATTGCAGCCCGCCGAATGAGACATGGAATCCGGAAACGGCCAGGACGAAGGGCGTGGGAGGGTCGGAGGAAGCGGTGATCTGGCTCTCCCGGCTGCTGCATGAACGGGGATGGAACGTAACGGTATATGGCAACTGCGGGGTGGAGGAAAGGGAGTACGACGGGGTATTGTGGAAGCCCTACTGGATGTGGAACTGGCGCGACAAGCAAGACGTGACGGTGCTCTGGCGGTATCCGCAGTTTGCGAAGTACGAGATTAATTCAGGCGCGGTGGTGGTGGACCTGCATGACGTTGTTTTTGAGAGCGAATTGCCGCCGGAGAGGCTTAAGCGGATCGACAAGATCTTTGTTAAATCGAAGTTCCACCGTTTCCTGTTTCCGGCGGTCCCGGATGAGAAGTTCGTGATCATCCCGAATGGCATTGACGCAAGACTGTTTGCAGGCAGTTGCGAGCGGGACCCGCGCTTGCTGATCAACACCTCGTCGGCGGACCGCAGCATGGAGGCATTCCTGGATTGCTTTGCGGAGATCAAGAAGCAAGTGCCGGACGCGAAGGCGCAGTGGGCGTATGGGTGGGGAGTGTGGGACTTCAGCACCCAAGCGAATGACAAGAAGATGGAATGGAAGAAGGAGATACAGGCCCGCATGCAGGCGCTGGGGGTTGAGGACCGGGGCAGATTGAGCCATGGCGAAGTTGCGGAGCTGTACCGGGAGGGCAATTTGTTCGCCTATCCTTCAGAGATGGCGGAGATCGACTGCATCTCGCTGTCGAAGGCGATGGCCGCGGGAGCGATTCCGATCACGACGGACTTTGGGGCGCTGGGGGAGAAGCGCGGGCACGGAGGAGTATTTATCCACTCGAAGAAGACGAAGGACGACTGGATCGAGCCGGGCCAGTTTCATTTCGAGATGACCGACCCGGAACAGAAGGCGCGATTTGTGGAGGAAGCGGTGCGGCTGCTGAAGAACCCGCCCACCGAGCAGGACCGGGAGCCGATGCGGGAGTGGGCGAGAGTGACGTTTGACTGGAATGCGATTGCCGACCGATGGAACGAAGCGCTGGGCGTGCTGCAACGTTCTACGAATCGAACTGCGAATCGAACTACGAATCAAACCGGCAGGAATCCATGAAGAACAAGCGGGGCCGACCTTATCGCCAGCAGGGCAAGCCATCGCCCGCGAGCCAACCGGCAAGTTCCGGGGCCGCGACTGCGGATGATTTGTTTGAGCGGGCCCGCGCCCACCACGGAGCCGGACGGCTGGCGGAGGCAGAGGCGCTGTACCGCCAGATACTCGAAGGCTCTCCCAATCATGCGGATGCGCTGCATCTTCTGGGGGTGCTTGGGTACCAGGTTGGGCTGGCTGCGCCGGCGCTGGAGTTGCTGGACCGGGCGATCGCAGTGAAGCCGGATTTTGTCGAGGCCCACTTCAGCCGCGGCAACGCTCTGTATGCCCTGAAGCGCTACCCGGCGGCGGTGGAGAGTTACGACCGGGCGATCCAACTGAAGCCGCGGTACGCGGAGGCGCACAGCAACCGCGGCAGCGCGCTGCACGCTCTGGGGCAATACGAGGCGGCGGTGGAGAGCTACGACAGGGCGATCCTGCTGAAGCCGGATTATTTGGACGCTTACAACAATCGCGGCACCGCTCTGTGCGTTCTGGGGCGGTTCCAGGCGGCGGTGGAGAGCTATGACGAAGTTCTGCGGCTGAAGCCGGACCTGGTGGAGGCGCACTGCAAACGGGGCGATGCGCTGTATGTCTTGCAGCAATACCAGGCGGCGGTGGAGAGCTTTAGCAAGGCCATTCTGCTGAGGCCGGAGCTGGCGGAGGCCTACGTTAGCCGGGGCAATGCTCTGCATGCGTTGAAGCAGTACCAGGCGGCGCTGGAGAGTTATGACCAGGCGATCCGTCTGAAGCCGGGCTTTGTGGAAGCCTACAGCAACCGTGGCAGCTCCCTGTTTGCCCTGGAGCAGTACGCAGCGGCGGTGGAGAGCTTCAACCAGGCGATTGGTTTGAAGCCTGACAATGCGGACGCTTTGAACAACCGCGGCGCCGGGTTGCATGCGCTTAAGCAATACGAGGCGTCTCTGGAGAGTTGCGACCAAGCCATACTGCTGAACCCGAAGTTGGGGGACGCCCACTACAACCGGGGGAACGCGCTGCACGGCCTGGAGCGGCACGAGGAGGCGCTGGAGAGCTATGACCAGGCGCTGCTTTTGAATCTTCACCGCGCGGAGGTCTACAACAATCGCGGCAGCGCGTTGCTGGCGCTGGAGCGGTATCAGGAAGCTCTGGAGAACTATGAAGAGGCGATCCGGTTGAATCCGGAGTTTGCCGACGCTTACTGCAACCGGGGCAATGCGTTGCAGTCGCTGAAACAGTACGCGGCAGCCGTGGAGAACTACGACAAGAGCATTCTGCTGAAGCCGGACAACGCGGACGCCCTGTACAACCGGGGCAATGTTCTGCAGGCCCTGAAGCAGTACAAGGCGGCCCTGGAGAGCTATGACCGGGCTTTTCTGGTGAATCCGCAGCACGAGTATCTGCGTGGAATGCGGCTGCACATGAGCCGATTTCTGGGGGATTGGGAGGGGATAGAGGGTGAATTCCGGGATGTGGAAGCGCGGATCGATCGCGGCGAGAAAGCGGCGGTCCCATTTCAGGTTTTAGCCATGAGCAGTTCGCCTGCGCTGCAAAGGCGGGCTGCGGAGATCCATGTGGCGGACAAGTTTCCGGCGCGTTTGAGTGCGGCGGCAATTGTCCGGCGGGCGCGGCGGGACAAGATTCGGATTGGGTATTTTTCGGCGGATTTTCACAATCACGCGACCACGTACCTGATGGCGGAGTTGCTGGAGCGCCACGATCGGAGCAGGTTTGAGATTCTGGGGTTCTCTTTTGGCATCGATGCTACGGACGAGATGGGCAGGCGGGTCTCGACCGCAATGGACCGTTTTCTGGATGTGCGATTGCTGCCGGACCGGGAGGTGGCACGACTGAGCCGGGAACTGGAAGTGGATATCGCGGTGGACTTGAAGGGGTTCACGCATGAAAGCCGGACCGGCATCTTTGCCGAGCGGGCCGCTGGGATCCAGGTAAGCTACCTCGGCTATCCAGGTACGATGGGGGCCGATTATATCGACTATCTGATTGCGGACCCGACGCTGATTCCGGAGGCGAGCCGGCAGTTCTATTCGGAGAAGATTGTGTATCTGCCGGACAGCTACCAGGTGAATGACACGCAGCGGCTGATCTCCGCGAAGCCGTGCGTGCGGGCCGATGAGGGGCTGCCGGACGGCGCGTTTGTGTACTGCTGCTTCAATAACGCCTACAAGATATCGCCGGAGGTGTTCGACATCTGGATGCGGGTGCTGGGGCGGGTGGAGGGCAGCGTTCTGTGGCTGCTGGAGGAGAACCCCTGGGTGGCCGGGAACCTGCGCAAGGAGGCAGCACGGCGCGGGATCGCACCGGAGCGGCTGGTGTTTGCCAAGGCACTTCCCCTGGCCGAGCACCTGGCGCGGCAGCGACTGGCTGACCTGTTTCTGGACACGCTGCCGTATAACGCGCACACGACGGCCAGCGACGCGCTGTGGGCCGGGTTGCCGGTGTTGACGCGGATGGGCGAGACCTTCGCCAGCCGAGTGGCGGCCAGCCTGCTGCGGGCGGTGGATTTGCCCGAACTGGTTACAGCGACGGAGACAGAGTTTGAGGAGTTGGCGGTGGCGCTGGCACGCGATACGGGACGGTACCGCGGGCTGCGGGAGCGGCTGAAGGAAAACCGGCTGAGGACACCGCTGTTTGATATCCGGGCGTTCACCAGCCATCTGGAAGCGGCTTACAGCGCGATGTACGAACGGTATCAGGCGGGGCTGGCGCCGGAGCACATCGAGGTAGCCAGGCTGGAGAGTTTATCGTCAAGGGGACAGTGACGTCCGTTGTGGGTAGCGGCGCAACTTGAAGGGTCTTCGGCATGGGTCTACCTCTAAAGTTGCATACTGAACCACTACTCCCCCTCGCGAATTTCTTTGCGTTTGCTGGGAGCCGGGACATATGATTCGGGGGCGAGCCGATTGTGGTCGGCGCGCGTTGTCTATTGCGTTAGAAGAGATTTCCTGGCGTTTTTCCTGTTGAGTTTGAAGCTAGTGGAGTAGTCATGCGCAAGTTGTCCGGGTCCCTTGGTTTCCTCCTGGTTGTTTTCCTTTCCGGTTGCAGCACCAGCAACGTTCCCAATACAACAAGTACGCCGGCACCCGCGGTGCGGGGCTTGCAGGGAGTGGTCCATGGGGGCCAGCAAGCGCTGACGAACGCGACGGTGAAACTGATGGCGGTGGCGTCGACGGGCGATGGAGCGACGGCAGCCACGCTGGCCACCGTCACGACGGGAACGAATGGGACGTTCACCCTGACCGGGACATACACCTGCCCGGGCTCCGATCCGTATGTGTACATCACGGCGACCGGGGGCAATCCCGGGCTTTTGCCGCCGACGACGAACAACCCGAATGTCGTGATGATGGCGGCGCTGACGGATTGCAATACGCTGAAGAACAACGCGGGAACGACCTTCGTTTTCGTCGATGAGGTGACCACGGTGGGGGCGGTGGCGGCGCTTTCGCAGTGGATGACGTCGACCGGCAATCTGAGTTATGGGTCCGGCGACGCTGCGGCGTTTACGACGGCGTTTGGCAAACTTGCGGAGTACACCAACACGACGACCGGGACGGCCCCGGGTTCGACCCTGCCCGCGGGTTACTACGCCTCGAGTACCGAGATCAACACTTTGGGAAACATTCTGGCCTCGTGCATCAACACGACGGGCGGTGTTGCGGGCGACTTATCGGCTTGCGGGAATCTGTTCAGTCTGACCACGGTGGGCAGCTCGGTGCCGACGACCACGCTGGGGGCGATGCTGAACATCATTAACAACCCCACGCAGAATGCCGCGGCGTTGTTTAACCTGGCGAGCGCGGTGACTCCGTTCCAGCCGGTCGACAGTGTTGCGCCGTCGAGCTGGTCGCTGCCGATTGAGGCGATGGCGGCGACGCCGACGTTCTCGATTGGCGGGGGCACGTATAGCTCGGCGCAGTTCGTGACGTTGTCGGATACGACCCCCGGCGCGACCATCTACTACACAATCGATGGTTCGACGCCGACGAATGCGTCGACCGTCTTCAACGGTTCCCAGGGAACGATCACGGTCTCTTCGAGCGAGACGATCAACGCGATTGCGGAGGCGAGCACGTATGGACCCAGTTCGATCGCGTCGGCTGCGTACACGATGACCGGATCGACGACGACGTACGGCATTGGCGGGGGGGTCTCGCTAAGCAATGGCTGCGGAAGCGCCACACCCCCAATTACGGTCACACTGAAGCAGGGCGGCACGCTGATTCAGACGACGACCACCACCAACGGCAACGGGGCTTTCTCGTTCTCCGGGGTTCCCATCGGCACGTACACGGTGACCCCGTCGATCGTTGGGCCGAGTTCGATTTTCTCTCCCCCGCAGACCGTGACTGTAACCAGCGGCGGCCAGACACCTTTCGCCAACTTCACTGCGAACATTGGCTATACCGTGTCGGGGACGGTATCGTACAGCAGCAGCCTCGGCACCCCGCAGAGCGGGCAGATTTATGTGTCGCTGCTGCCGGTTGGCTGCGGCGGCGGCGGAGGCGGCACGGCAGGCACCAGCATCTCTGCCACGGGGGCATACACCATCCGCGGAGTGCCTCCGGGCGCCTACACGTTGGAGGCCTGGATGGATCCGCTGGGCCAGGGCGTGCAGAACGTAACCGACCCGACCGGCAGCGCCGGCGTGACGGTGACCAACGCGAACGTGAGCAACGTTGCTGTCGCCATGAGTGATCCTACGTTCGGGACGCCCAGCTCGAATCCCACGCTCGAGAACATTATTCCCAACCCACAGGGCGCGCTGATTGAGTTCCAGCCGAGCCAGAACAGCAGCAACGAGGAGGACGCGAATCAATACGAAGTGCAATGGAGCTTGAGCCCGACGCTTGGCGGCGGGTCTGGCGGCGACCAGTTCCTCTCCGTTGCTGGCAGCCAGACCTTCACCGCGAGTGGGCAGCAGGGTGTATGGGTCATCAGTAATGCGTCGCTGCAAAGCGGCCGAACATATTACTTCCAGGCCCGCTCCTTTGACACGCTGGCCCCAACCACTCCCACCAATCTGCAGCATCCCACGGGCTGGTGCAACTACACATCGAGCGGGTGCAGCGGAACTAGCGGCTTTACAGGCGTAACCATCGCCGCGCAGCCATGCCCGGTCAACTGTACTGCGGTTACAAGCTCGGTAACCATCCCGGCAGGCATCACCATCAAGGCGGGCGCTCCGCTGTATCTGGGCCTGCTGCAATTCGCAAACGGCACCAACGGCGACCCGAGTGGCTTCTATTTCACCGAGATTGCCAGCCCAACGAACGGCCTCAATACGTTTCAGGTAACCGTTCCAAACGGCCCCAACTACGCGGTCGCGGGGATCCTCGACCAGAACGACACCGGCGGATTGGGCGCCGGATCGATCACCAATGTCAGGAACAAAGTCGCAGCCAACCTGACCATTTCGGCCAGCACGCCGAGCGTGCCCGGTATCACGCTGCCCACCTCGAACAGCACAGCCACCGTTGAAACGCAGTTCGGTTCCAATACGTGCATGAGCTGCGGCCAGAACAACTCGGCCGTGACCACGACGGGCTACCAGCTCTCCTTTACCTTGAACGAGTCGGACAAGCAGCCAGTGGGCGTTACCTTGAACTCGGGCCCCAATGTGATGAGCAACAACGGGACCGTAGCAATTGATATGGGCATCTGCACGGATTGCGGCAATCCTGAATTCGGCTACCAGGTCTCGCTGCCCGGCACGCCGAGCGTGGGAGACAGCTACGGCTTCACGGTGACCTACAGCGACGGAAGCCAGGATACCGGCAACACGGTGGCCGGCGCAGTGACGGGTTGGAACGGGGGAACCTCGGTGGCGGGCGCAAACGATGCCCCAACCGCCCTGGCGCCCACCAACAGCGGCAGCAACACCACGCCCACATTTAGCTGGACCGATTCGTCCAATGCTATGGGCGCCGGCTTCAGCTACAGCTTCAACCTCTCGAATGCTGGGACGTGCTCGGGCAGTTGCCAGATATGGTCGATACCGGGCAACAACTCGAAGTCGAACGGCTTCGCCAGTTCCATCACCTCAATTCCATGGATTACCTCCGGGAACGATGTGACGGGAGCCTCCGGCAACCTGCCCACGGTAACCGCTCTAAACCCGAGCGACATCTACAACTGGTACGTTCAGGTCCAGGACAGCAACGGCAACCAGGCGCAGACAGAGGTGCAATACCAGCCGTAGCCGCCGGCGCGGTTCAGGAGAGCGCGGCGTGGTATGCTTATAAGAGCGCTGGAGTGCCGTTTCGACGGCAGCGGTGGGGAACGCCGGTTGGCAAGGGCGAGCCTCCTCTCCGTGGTATTGATGGTGGCCTGAAGTTCAAGCGGCCGACCCTAAGCCCAAGCGAACAAAAGGATTGGAGCAAGACGATGGCAGCCAAGTGTGAACTCTGCGGCAAAGGGCCGCAATTCGGAAACAATATCTCCCACGCCAATAACACCACCCGCCGGCGCTGGAACGTGAACCTGCGCCCGGTGAGCGCGAAGGTGGATGGGACGAGCAAGCGCATCCGCGTATGCACGAGCTGTATTAAGACGGGCAAAGTGGTTAAGGGCTAACCTTTAGCTGTTAGCAACTAGCTTTTAGCCAGGACCAGGAAGAGACCCCAACCGCTTCGGCGATTGGGGCTTTTTGCGTTTGGGGCGGCGGGCAAAAGATGGGGAGTCGGACAATCAAAGAGCCCGCGGCTAAAGCCCTTTGTTTGGTTGACCGACTACCGCGGGCTGAAGCCCGCTGCTACTCCGATAAAACTGCCGAGCGCGGGTGTGAGCTTCGGGTCTGCTAACTTGGATTGTTTAGTAAAAGGTGAGCAGATGGCGTTCGCGTTTAAGGGCTTCGATTTTCTTGATCTTGACTCCGGGCTATCCGAGGACGAACTGCTGGTGCGGCGGACGGCGCGGGACTTTGTGGAAGACAACATCGTGCCGATTGCGGAGGAGTGCTTTCGCGAGGAGCGTTTTCCGCGCGAGCTGGTGGGGAAGATGGGGGAGCTGGGCTTCTTCGGGGCGACCCTGGAGGGGTACGGTTGCGCGGGAATGTCCAACGTGGAGTATGGGCTGGTGATGCAGGAGTTGGAGCGCGGCGACTCGGGCATGCGCAGCTTTGTGAGTGTGCAGTCGGCGCTGGTGATGTACCCGATCTACACGTTCGGTTCGGAGGAGCAGAAGAACGAGTGGCTGCCGGGGCTGGCGACGGGCGAGCGGATTGGGTGCTTTGGGCTGACGGAGCCAGGGTTTGGGTCGAACCCGGGGGGGATGACGACGCGGGCGCGGAGGGACGGCGCTGAGTACGTACTGAACGGCGAGAAGATGTGGATTACGTCGGGATCCATCGCGGACGTGGCGGTGGTGTGGGCGAAGCTGGAGGGGGAAGGCGACGGGAACGATTCGATTCGCGGGTTCCTGGTGGAGGCGGGGCGGAAGGGATTTTCCGCGCAGGACATTCATGGGAAGTGGTCGCTGCGAGCGTCGGTGACGAGCGGGTTGACGCTGGAGGAAGTGAGGGTGCCCGAGGCGAACCTGCTGCCGGGCGCGGCGGGACTGAAGAGTCCGCTGATGTGTCTGAACCAGGCGCGGTATGGGATTAGCTGGGGTGCGATTGGTGCGGCGATGGCCTGCTATGACACGGCGCTGCAGTACGCGAAGATGCGGAAGCAGTTCCGCGGCGAGCCGATTGCCAGTCACCAACTAGTGCAGGAGAAGCTGGTGTGGATGGCGAGCGAGATTGCGAAGGCGCAGTTGCTATCGCTGCATGTGGGGCGGCTGAAGGATGCGGGGAAGGCGGGGCATCAGCACATATCGATGGCGAAACGGAACAATGTGTGGATGGCGCTGGAGACGGCGCGGATGGCGCGGGATGTTCTGGGAGCGAATGGGGTGACGGAGGATTATCCGATCATGCGGCACATGATGAATCTGGAATCGGTGAAGACGTACGAGGGGACGCACGATATTCATGGGCTGATTCTGGGGCAGCATTTGACGGGGATGGCGGCGTATTAGCGTGGGCAAGAAAAAGCGAATCACAGAGTTCACAGAGAAGAACGGAGAACGCAGAGAGATTCTCATCTGGCCATCTGCATGCGCACTCCTGGGTCATTTCTTTTCGAAGGCGAGGGAGGCGCTGTTGATGCAATAGCGCATGCCGGTGGGGCGGGGGCCGTCGGGGAAGACGTGGCCGAGGTGAGCGCCGCAGGTGGCGCAGGTGACCTCGATGCGGCGCATGCCGTGGGCGTTGTCCTCGTGGGCCTCGATGGCGCCGGCGGAGACGGGCAGCCAGAAGCTGGGCCAGCCGGAGCCCGAATCGAACTTCTTGTCGGAGGTGAAGAGCGGGGCGTTGCAGGCGGCGCAGTGGTAGATGCCGTCGTCGTGGTTATCGACCAGGGCGCCGGTGAAGGCCGGCTCGGTGCCTTTCTGGCGCATGATGTGGAATTGCTCCGGGGTGAGGAGCCCGCGCCACTCGGCCTCGGTTTTGTGGACCTTCTGTTTGGGCGCGGCGGCGGGAGCGGGTGCGGTATCGGCCATGTGGGGAATCCTCCGATGGATTGGATGCGCGGCGTTGCGCAGCGGCTTCGCGGGAGTGGCTATGGCCACTTGGCGATGAGTTCGATCTCGACGAGGGCGTCTTTGGGGAGGCGGGCGACCTCGACGGTGGAGCGTGCGGGGGGCACGACGTCCTCGCCTTCGGGCGCGAGGTAGCGGGCATAGATTTCGTTCATTTGGGCGAAGTCGGCCATGCTCTTGAGGAAGACGGTGGTCTTGACCACATGCGACATGTCCAGGCCGGCCGCTTCGAGTACGGCGGTGAGGTTTTCGAAGACGCGCATGGTCTGCTCGCGAATGCCGCCGGCGACGAGTGCTCCGGTGGCCGGGTCGAGCGGGACCTGGCCGGAGGTGTAGAGGGTGTCGCCGATGCGGACGGCCTGGGAGTACGGGCCGATAGCGGCGGGCGCGAGAGTGGTGGAAATCATGGTTTTGATATGTGGCATAGGACTCGATTGTCAGGCCTGGGCGGGGGTTGCGCAACCCCAATGAGGGTGGCGTTTCTTCGCTGGATTCCCGTCAGTCTAACGGGTTCGAATGAGGATCCACTGGTTGTCCCACCGGAAGTTGGCTTCGAACGTGCTGGATGAGACGGCGTGCCACTCTCCGTCTGCGAGCTTCTGCTCGATGAACTGATCGAGGTAGCGGTGCGGGAGGGGCTGCCCATGGTTGTATTGCCGTTCGTGCGCCCGCAGGCTCTCCAACTGCCGCTCGTAGAAGATCCACTTGGGCGGGGACTGCTGGAGCTGCTTCATGAGGCCTGCAATATCGGCATCGGTGGAGGTGTCGAAGTAGGTTTGCACATAACCGTGCCATGGGGGGATGTTGCAGAAGTAGTTTGCATACGGGTATGGAATGGAGAGTAGTTCGCCGTCGGAGCCGCCCGCGTCGATCTGATCGCAGACGGGCTGAATGAAGTGGAGCATGTCGGTCTGAATAATCATGGGTCCGTAGACGGGATGCCTGTACCACTGTCGCCCGAGGAACATGAATTCGGAGCGGGTGCTGTGCCACTCGTACGGCCGGATGAAGCGATAGAGGGCACAGGAGACGGTGAGGATGGCGGCTACACCGATGAGGGCGGCCTGGTTGCGCTCGAGTTTGATGCGGATGGGCGAGACGATGGGCAGGACGATCAGAAACATCGCGAACGGCTCGTATACGCCGGTGTGAACGCCACCGGAGGAGGCCGCTGTGGAGATTAGCTGACCGAGGGGCGTGATGAGGAGGATTTCGCGGCTATTCCACGGGATGGTGCGGCCGGAGAACTCCCAACGGAGGTAGCGCAGAAAGACGAAGACACCGAGCCCATAGATAACGTAGACGCCGAGCCCGGAGAGCACCTGGACGAGGTTGGAGTTGATAAACCTGACGTACATGAAGGGCAGAGGAAGAAGGATGAGGAGGATGCCGATGGCATCCTTCTTGAGCTGTCCTGGTCCGCGCGGCTCGCCGAGAGGGCGGAGCATATAGGCCCAGATGCCTGCTATCGCGAAGGTGTAGCCGATGAGGCCGATGGCCCAGTACTGGGTGACGAAGACGAAGGCGTTCCACGGCAGTTTGAGGGGGTAGTAGAGGACGTTGCCGGTGCCACCTTTGCCGCCGACTGCCTTGAAGAGGGAATAGGTTGCGTAGTCGTGAAAGGTATCGCCGGTAAGGTGGACGACGAAGATGAGAGTGAGGGCGGCGGCGACGAGGAAAAGGACCAGGGAAAGAAAACGTCTGGCCGGAGCGAGGCAGAGGATTGAAATGGCGACGCCAAACCAGAGGGCGAGGCCGTCATTGATGCGGAGGGTGATGGCGAGGCCGGAGAGGACCCCGAGGGAAGCGACCAAACCCATGGTGCGCCTGAGGTGGGTTGACTCCTGCAGCAGGAGGAGCAGCAGCATGGAGTAGAGGACGACGCAGTCGGTGGGGGTGTGGTAGTCGTCGAACTGGTAGGCGATGGAACAGATGGAAACGAAGAAGGCGCAGGCGAGGATAACCGCCTTTTGCCGGTCCGGCAGGGTGGAACGCCTGGCGAGGAGAAGCAAGGCGACGCAATAGGCGACAAGATGGATTACGGCGGGGACCTTGGAGGCGAGCCAGCCCGTCCCCAGCAGTTTGATAAAGGCAGCTATTTCCAGGACGAAGAGCGGCTGCTGAGCCATATGCATGTCCGCGTAAAGCCTGCGGCCGCCGGTGAAGGCGATGGCGTCCCACATCCAGCCACCGTCATTGGTGAGCTGAATATTGGCGATCATAGCGAGGCCGAAGAGGAGGCACGACAGAAATGCCAGCGTCTGAAATCGACTGTTCTGGCTGAATGCCTCTTTGAGTCTCGCCGCGGCGTTCCATTGCATGGTTGAGACCACTATAGCTTGCGCGCCAGGTTCAGCGGAGCCGGGCCATTACCAGTAGGGTTTCGCTGCGGACGGGGTAACTGGCGACATAGTCGATTTTGGAGTCGACAATCTCGAATCCAGTGCGTTCCAAAAGTG
>CAZAXI010000087.1:0-17999 GCA_964489045.1 uncultured Granulicella sp.
AACCAAAACCGAGAAACTCCAGTTATCAGTGGATGAGAAACCGGGGGCAGGTCAATGACATACCAAGAACTATCCAACTCCTACCCTACGATCCAAGCACGATTCACCGGGCGCCGTCTTTCAGTAATAACTATAAGGACCAGCGACACAGACCTAATTGAAGACATGTTTTCTCGTCTAAACGAGGCCGTTCCACTAAACGCAGCGGAAAAACGAAACGCCTTCGGGGGACCCGTTCCAAAGGCCATCCGGACCCTAGTGGAGCAGCCATTTTTTACAACAACCTTGCCCATAACGCCGAAGCGTTATCGACACCACGACCTGGCATGCAAATTCCTATTGCTCCAACACGAGAAGAGAATTGTAGACACTAAGAAATCGCGGCTCGATGCATTCGTAAATGAGTTTAAGGAGAAGGAGTTAAATCTGCGAACCGTGCAACTCCGCAAGGCGGTACAGGCAAATCTCTCCAAAATGGAGAAGTTCTTCAGAAAAGACGATCCTCTCCTGAATTCCCCCTTAATGTGCGCTGTCTACTACGCAATGTTCAAAGATGGGACTCTTGGCGATTCTAAGCCTGGGAGAAGCCGTAAGACGCTCGTCGCCTTCGAATCCGAGCTAGAGGCAAACCGCAAGCTCGAATTGGAAGAGAGCGAAGACGTTAACTTCGCACTTCTTGAGTATGAACGGATCGCAAGATCACCCAATGACGCTTCAACCATCTCCTTTAGGGTTGGGATTCTCAAGGACTATCTGGAAGAAGCATAGAGACTACTATGGTGCGGCCTCATCGCGATGAGTGGGGTCCGCTCCCCGCCAGCCAGCCACCCACCCCCCAAAACCCGGATATGGTCCGGCTTCAGCCGGACCATATCCTTCTCCCACTCTGCCCTGAGCGCAGTCGAAGGCCCGTCGCGGAGCCCGCAGGGCGCAGCGACCAAATTTGCCTTCCTCCCCCCCCCACAATACTTATCGAGCCCCACCCCGCGTTCGCATCTAACCCAATATGCGGCCGATCCACGCGCCGGCAGAGAAGGCAGGTGTCTCGTCCAAGACGATCCCCAAGCCGATCCCAGTCCCACCCCGGCCCCTCCCGTCTAGAACTCTCAGGGGGCACACCCCACCAGGCGTCCAACGCACTTGCCTCAGGAGAATCACCATGAACTTGCCGAACTCTGTTCGCATCACCCCCGCGCGCCTATTGGTAGCCGCGCTTGCTCTGTGCTGTATCCCCGCACTGGCTCAAAACGTCCTGTCCTCACCCGCGCCCACCGCCGGAGCCACCACCGCCCCTGCGTCCGCGCCCGAACCCGTTGCCACGCCTGCCCCCGCCGCCCCAATCGTTGCCGCGCCCGCGACCACTCCCGCCGTAACCACTGCACCCGCAGCCACAGTCACGGTCACGCCCCCAGCCCCCGAGAAGCCAAGCCAGATGGCCACCACCCAGTCCGCGATGACCGAGAACATGGCCAAGATGGAAGCCGCCGACATCGCCCGCCGCGCCAGCGCCGATTCTCAGCAGGCCGGCAACAAGAGTGACATGGAGATGAAGCACGCCATGATCGCCCAACTCCAGGCCATGTCCGACCAGATCAAGCAGCTCGACCTACGCATCACCGCCTTGTCCGCGCAACTGGAAACAGCCACCGCCAAGCCGCCCGTCAAGGCCAAACCGGCCAAACCAGCCGTCCGCCCGCCCATCAAGCCGGTCTATCAATAGTCGTCAGCCAGCCCTCCCCGAAAACCCCACATCTCTTTTTTTTGAGGTGTGGGGTTTTCACTGCGCTACACTCTACTGACCGAACGCCTCCAAACTGAGGTCCCCATGCCCCTCACTCTCAAGTCGCGTTTTGCCGGCCACGTCTACGTCATGCGCTGCACTGGCTCCATCGTCCTCGGCGCCGAAGCCAAGGCCCTCGAAGCCGCCCTCGACCTGGCCGCGCTCGAGTTCAGCCGCATCGTCCTCTCGCTCGCCGAGCTCCAGCGCCTCGACTCCATCGGCCTCGGCCTCCTCGTCCGCTACGCCGCCCATCTGCGCAAACGCGGCGGCGACATCCGCCTCGCCCTGCCCCCGCCATTCCTCGTAAAGCTGCTCGAACTCACCATGCTCTCCGCGACCCTCCAGACCTTCCCCACCGAAGAGGAAGCCATCCTCTCCTACCTCCGTCAGCGCCCCGCCGACGCGGCACCCGCCAAGTCCGGCCCCCGCGTCCTGGTCGTCGACGAGTCCGCCGATCTCTGCGTCTTCGTCCGCAGCATCCTGCAGCACCACGGCTTCGACGTGCGCACCTACTCCCTCTTCCGCGACGCCGAAACCCTGCTTCAGGTCGACCCCGTCGACTACATCCTCGTCGGCCCCGGCACGCTCCAGCGCCCGTCCGCATCGTCCCTGAAGTCCCTCGCCGCCCTCGCCCCCAAAGCCGTCCCCCTCCGCCTCGACGACGACTTCAAAATCCGCGATGCCGAGGAAGCCACGGACGCCCTCCTCCAGCTCTTCAAGCTCCGGCCCGGCGCCTGAAGCCGAGTGCCCCACATCTCGATTTTGAGATGTGGGAGTCTGGGCGCAGCCGCTTGCCGAGTAGCTCCAAAAAGCTTTACCATCGGATTCCTCCTCAACCATTTTGAGGGGAAAAGCGGCCTACCCGAGGGCCATCGCAGGCCGCGCCCACGTCGAAAATCCGAGGGGTTTCCCGATGGCCTCGCACACCTCGATCCTCCGCGCCCAAAAACTCTGCCTCGCGCTTCTTCTCAGCTCCTTCTTCGCCGCGTTCTCCTCCGCCCAGGACATCAAGCTCAACGTCACCTACGTCTGCAACGGCGAGCGCATGTACGTCGAGAGCTGCAACATCCGCGACACCTCCGACACCTCAACCTGCCAGGTCGCGCATCCCGATCGCCCGCTGCACAACGGCTTCATGGCTTACACCTCGGAAACCCGCGGCGCGCTCAAGAAGCTCTTCCCCACCTGCACCCAGCCCACCGCAGCCGAGATTTCCAGGGAAGACGCCTTCCAGAAGAAGCAGCAGGCCATCATCGACGCCCAGACGCCGAAATACGCACCCACGCCCCAACCCACCGTCGCCGACGTCCAGCAACAGCTCCAGTACGGAGGATCCAAGGATCCGCAGGAGCGCGCCATGCGCCGCTGCATCAGCGCCGGCCGCCTGCCTGCCAGTTGCACCGGCAACGCGCTGCTCGGCGCCTTCAGCAACATGCTCTCCTCCACCGTCTCCAGCCTCACCGGCGTCACCGCCAGCGCCAGCGCCGGCCCCGACATGTCCGGAGTCTTCCAGGGCGCCGGCAACTGGCGCTTAGACTTCGTCGACGGCGGCGTCCTCGTCAACTGCTCCTTCCTGTCGCCCAACCAGGAGGCCTATTCGCTCGCCTTCCGCAGCACCGGAGCTGTCCTCACCGTCAACACCACACCCAAACCGCTCGTCCTCAACGTCCACGCCGACGGCACCATCACCGGCCCGCCCGGCCAGGTCACCATCAACGGAGTCATCGCCACCGGATATCACAGCGGAGTTGCGCCTGGCGCAATGTACAAGGATGCAGCCGGTAACTTATACGACAGCAGTGGCAATAAGGTGACGCCGACAGCCGGCTACTCCACCTTCTCGCCGCGCACCGCTACCTGCCCAGCCATCAACCTCACCTCCAAAGGCGCAGGCGTTGGCATCCAGACCATGCAGACCAACCTGCTGAAGTCTATGTTCAACGATGGCGACACTGGCCCGCCGACACCCGTCGGCATCCGCATGCACGGCATCTTCGCCTCGGCATCAACCGGCTTCAGCGTGCAGTTCTTCCCGGAGTCGGTCATTCTCGGCTGTGGTCCCGACTCCGCGCGCGCCTATCCCTACACCGTGTCAGCCAGTGGAGGTGGCGCAGTCATCAAGGTCGACGCGCCCGATCACCCCCTCACCCTCACCCTCCGCGCCGACAACACGCTGGATCCCGGCTCCGGCCCCTACCAGGTACACGGCCGTCTCATCGCCGGCCAGAACGACAACGGCGACTACAGCTTCCTGCCCATGGAGCAGACCTGCAACCTCGCCGTCCTCGCGCCCGCGAAAGATATCCCCTCCAGCGGCGGTACCGCTGCACCCATGATGGCCACCGCATCGACCCCGGGAACGGCCTCCAACAACAATGGTGGACGCCTATCCACTCCCGACGCGCCGCTCGGCAACGCCACTCTTTCCATCGTCTCGGGCCTCCCACCACAACCAGGCACTCCGAATCCTCTCGCCGGGCGGCCCTACATCCTCCTGCGCGATAGCTACGCCGGTGCCCTCGCCAAGGGCGGCCTCGCTATCCCCTCGGGAGTGTCGCCTTACAAATACGCCCTCACCCTCTGCGCCCCCACCAGGACGCCCGACTGCCAAAAGGTCGGGGCCGCGGTCAACTCAAGTGCCGCATCAGCCGTCCGCGCCGATGCCAACGGCAGCGGGACCTTCCCCGGCGTCCCTCCAGGAACCTATTACCTTATGATTTCCGCGATCTACAACAAGCAGACCCTGGTCTGGGGCCAGGCCGTGCAACTCAAGCCGGGCGCAAATTCCCTCACCCTCAACCCCCGCGACGCAACCCCGATCAACTAAACCTGGAATTCCCGGATAACGGCCCAAGCCCGTGCGCATGCGTGAAACCAAAGTCTAATGCGCCGGAAGCACCGTGATATCGTCCCCAACGTAAGCGTGCAGCGCCTGACCCTGTTTTATTTCCACTTCCTTGCCGTGCTTGATCAAGCCGATCGGCCCAAACAGCACCGTCAGTACCACCGCGCTCGTCGCCCCGCTCTCCCCCTCTTTGCCCTTGCTTCCGCGCAGCTTGATCTTGGTGTCCCCAACCTTCAGGTAATCCAGCCGCAAGTTAAGCTGTCCCGCCTTGCCCATCATGCCCGATCTCTCCGCCACGGTAATCTCGCCAAACGCCTTGCACCCGGCCTTCGCGACCACCACATCGCCAACCTTCAAGTCGTCCGTGAGCGTCAACACCACTGGATCACCCTCCGACGATGTCTTCGAACTCAAGTCCTGCGCGAACGCCAGATTCACATCCGTCCCGTCCCGCAGCATGTACTTGCCGAAGGCGTCGGGTGCGGTCGCGGCCACCGGAGCGGCTGGAGTGGGAGCAGGTGCAGCAGGCGCAAGTGCAGGAGCCACAGCGGGCACAGGAGCCACAACGGGTGCAGGAGCAGGAGCCACAACGGGTGCAGGAGCAACCGTCTGCTGGCCGACGGCAAAATAGCCTGAAGCTGAAAGCATGAGGAGACTTGACACGAGAATTCGACGCATGGGCCCGGGCCTTTTGAAACTCTGATTTGAAATCACCCAAAACCCTACGCCCAAGCAGCCGCCGATACAAGCAATAACTCAGCTCTCCGGTTCCGCCGCCACCGGCGCCCCGTCGGTCTTTTCGCGAATGTCGGTGTACTCCTCCGTATATGGCTTCTTGCCGAACGTCGTCCAGAAGTAGTTCACCGTATACCGCCAGGCCATCGTCATCGTGCCTTCTTTTTTCAGCCGCCGCGCCGACGAGTACATCTTCAGCCCGAACGTGAACTTCACCTTGCCCACCTGGCTCATGCGCCGCGCAATGTCGGTATCCTCGCCGTAGAACGAGATCGCCGTATTGAATCCGCCGATCTTCTCCAACCCGTCCCGCCGCAGCACGAAGTTCCCGCCCTGCAGCATCGACCCCGCGCGCAGCACCCACCGGTTCAGCACATAGATCACGAAAGCCATCAGGTAAAACACATGCACGCTCAGGCGCTGGCTATCCGTCATGTCGTAGTAGATAAACGGCCCGCTCAACCCCACCAGCTTCGGGTCGGCCGCAAAGCCGTTCAGCACCTTCTGCACCCATCCCGGCGTCAGCCGCGAGTCCGAATCCACATTCGCAATCAGCTCGCCCGTGCTCGCCGCAAAGCCCGCCTGCCGCGCAAACGTCAGCCCCTTGCGCGTCTCGTCCACCACGCGCACACCCGCGTAACCCTGCGCTACTTCGCGGGTGCGGTCGGTGCTTGCATTGTTGACGACGATAATCTCAACCGGTTCGCCCAACTCCCGCGTCTGCGCCAGAATCGACTCCAGACACGCCGGCAGATAGGCCTCTTCGTTGTACGCAGGCACCACAAAGCTCAGGCGCATATAACTCAACGCTAGCCCCCGCATGTTACAGCCCCGCTACAATCCCCGTCCCGAATCCATCTGTATACCGGGTGCCCCATCTTCGCGACAGTCCCATCGTCGCTAAGGTGGGTTCACGGCCCCAGGACCTCCATGCCCGCCCTACTGCATCGCCGGATCGTCCGGCATCACCGCGCCGGCCTTCACCCACTGCTCGATCGTCGCAATATCCGCGTCGCTCAGCTTCGGCGCCTTGTCGGGCATCGGCATCGGATTGTCCGGCGGCCCATTGTGATTGATCAGCCTCACCAACAGGCTGTTCGCCGGATCGCCGGCCACGATGACCACGCCATCGCGTCCGCCCTTCATCAGCGACGCTTTGGTGTTCATGCTCAGCCCACCCTTGTGGTTCATGTCCATATGGCATTTGCCGCAGTTGGTTTGCAGAATCGGCCGCACCTTTTCCGTGTAGAACGCGGGTTTGTTCGCCGCATCCTGCGCAGCCACCCCGCGCATCCCAACTCCGGCCAGCACCGCAGCCGCCACCACACCCACTCCCGCGAAAACTAGACGCATCCAGCCTCCTCACACACTACAAGATTTCGGCAAACGCATTAACCGATCGGTACACAGAACCTGCTTGAACACTTACCGCCAGTTTACGTTCCAAATAGGCTAAAAGTTGCTCTGGTGCCTCCGCACCTCCAAAAATTGATATGCGCCGAAAAGCCGCCACGGCTGCTCTGGGGACACTGGCCTGCCTGCTGTTGTGCTCCGCGCCGCTGCTGGCAAAGCCCACCCGGACCATCGCCCGCCCCGCTGCCAGGTGGACCGCAGCCCCACCCACTCTGCGCTCGTCCCACGCGCGCACCGCGCAACGGACCGTGGCCGCCCGCACTCATCCCTCCGTGCCTGCCCCGGCCCGCCTCCGCGGCTCCAGACACGAACGCACCCTGGCCGCCCAGGCTGAAATCGCCGCCCGCGCCGCCATCCTAGCCGCGGAACGCGCCCAGGGCCGTCCCGCCAGCCGCGAACCGGGTGCCCCATCTTCGGCAACCGCTGCATCGTTGCCGAAGGTCGGTTCAGACTCCACCCTGCTCGTCAACGACGGCGGCGTCCTCCGCCCCCTCGCCACAGACACAGACCGGCGCCTCAAGTCGGTCGAGCAAGAAGCCACCACGCCCGTCCTCCTGCCGCAGCTCCGCGTCGCTTCGCTTTACGACATCCGCGGCCGCCTCATCCTCCCGCCGCCCCTCTACGGCTCGCGCGAAGTCCTGCTCCACCAGAATCAGATGGCAGACCACGACGGCCTCACCCGCGTCCAGGACGACGCCGATCTGCTCGACCTCCGCCGCGAGAAGAAGCTCGTGCCCCTGCCCGAGAGCAGCGCCCTCACCGTCGACTATCGTCTGCCGGAAAACCGCCGCTTCTCCCGCCCATGGACCGCCGCCTTCCTCAGCACGCTCGCCCGCGACTACTACGCCAGCTTCCATTCGCCGCTCCAGGTCGACTCAGCCGTCCGCACCGTCGCCGTCCAGCAGCGCCTCGACCGCACCAACGGCAACGCCGCGCCCTCCTCCGGCGACACTGCTTCCCCCCACCTCACCGGCCAGGCCGTCGACATCGCCAAGGGTGGCCTCACCCGCACCCAAATTGCCTGGATGCGCACCTACCTCCAGCCCCTCATCGACCAGGGCAAGATCGACGTCGAGGAGGAGTTCCAGCAGGCCTGCTTCCACATCAGCGTCTACAAAAGCTTCCTCCCCGCCGCATCCCGTATCGCCATCGCTGCCGCCGGTCACCTGGCGGCAAATCCTCACCTAGGAGGTCCAGACGAGTGACACACATAGTTGAGTTACGCAAGGAGCCGAGACCATCCAACCCTGCCCCGGAAGCTCAATCCGGCCGCACCCAGCAGATCCCCAGCGCCCACATCTCCTCTTACATCTTGAAATTCCTCGGCCTAAACGCGGGCAAGCTGCCCACCAGCACCTAACTGCCCGGCTGTCGCTCCTGCTTCGTGGCCCCTATAGCCTTGAATGAAATCGGGCGATCGATCTGTGTCTGCAGGACCACCGTCGTCTCGGTCCGGTCAATCCCCGGAATCTGCCGCAGCTTTTCAATCAGCGCCAGCAGCCCCGCAGTGTCCGCCGACCTCACCTTCAGCAGCAGGCAGCGCTCGCCGGCCACCGAGTGGGATTCTTCGATGGCCGGTATGCTATCCAGCGCCTCGGACAGCTCCGAGCAACTCCGGCTCGTGGTGACTCCAATAAAGGCCAGCACCCCCAGCCCCAGTTTGGGAGCATCCAGCTTCACCGTCCAGTTCTTGATGATGCCGCCGCGCTCCAGCCGGCGCAGCCGGTCGTGCACCGACGACGGCGCCAGATTCACCAGCCGCGCCAGGTCCTCCAGGCGCTGGGACGCGTTTTCCTGAAGCGCCTCCAGCAAAGCGAAATCTTTTCTGTCCAGCTCCATAAAACCCACCTCCCTGACCCTCATGCCGAAATCAATTCGGCACTACAGATTATGACACATTTTTATTGTAGCCATGGCTCATTTTACCGAGTCTTATCCGCATAATGAAGCGCAGGTCCGACTTCATAGGAGGATATTCCGATGCTGCAACCCACCCGCACCCTCGCACGCTCGCTCGCAGTTCTCCTGCTCACCGGAGCCATCGCCCCAGCCCCCGCCCATGCCTGGCCGCTGGGCAAGCTGTTCCACCTGCACCCTGGCGCAACTCAGCCCAAGGACACACGCATCCCCTTCCACCTCACCAACCAGGATGGGTTCCTCCAGCAGGTCGAGGTCGACGGCCGCGTCTACACCATCGTGCCTCACGGCGCCCTTACCATCAAGGCCGCCGAGGGCACCCAAATCTATGCTGTAACCTCAGGCATCAAGCATCGCGCCGGAGATCTGCTGCTCGCCGTCAAACCCGACACACGAGACAACACCATCTCCATCGAGTAACCCCGGGGAACCGCATAAGTGGGGTTACTCTCCTCGTCGGGTGCCCCATGATCACCGAGCGGGCTCGTAGAGTCCCTCGGTTATCGTGGGGTTACTCTCTTCGCCAGGTGCCCCATCTTCGCGACAGCCTCATCGTCGCCAAGGTGGGGACGTCATTTAGCCTTCCCTTCGGCCCGCTTCCCTTCAAGACCTTTTGTTCGTCATTCTGACCCTGAGCGAAGCCGAAGGGGAAGAATCCCCGAATTTCGCCTCCGTCTTAGCGCTCGTCATTCTGGCGCAGCCAGAATCTCCGTATTTCGCCTCCGTCTTAGCGCTCGTCATTCTGGCGCAGCCAGAATCTCCGTATTTCGCCTCCGTCTTAACGCTCGTCATTCTGGCGCAGCCAGAATCTCCGTATTTCGCCTTTGCCGTTGCGTCTGAGATAGGTCAGGGCTTTAGCCCTGACAATCAGGCCCGCGAGTAGACCGGGCTTCAGCCCCCGGGGCATGCCTTCCTCAACAAAATCGGCACCCTGGAAATCCCCCTCACCATCCCCAAAAAATAAAATCTCTCCCTGTGCTCTCTCTTTTTCCTCCGTGTTCTCTGTGATTCGTTTTTTCCTCCCACACCAAAAGCCTCGTTTTGCACCGAAATCCTTGACACCACCGATATAATTAAAGCAGGCCCAAACAGGGCCCAGCAGTCGTGTCCTCGCCTCACCCGGACCGGACCTGGAGCCAACCAAGCCTCAAGAGGTGAAAACCATCAAGAGCTCAGACACCGGGGTGTATACGCACGCGCAAGTCATTTGCCATCAACGATCGTTTGTATATACGAATGCATATACAAACACCTAACCGCAATGCCATCTAGACTTTGACAAAAAAAGTACCCTCCGGGGAAGGGGTACACCACACGGCACAACGAAAGCCAGGAAACACAGGAGCGCGGCGTTCATGCCTGGCCCTCACATCCCGAACCGAGTCTCAAGTCAACTAATTGATTCCAGGTATACTTGGAAAACAACTAGTCTGGAATGAGGATCTTACGGTCAAGACCACGCTCTAAGTGCTTTGTTCCTGGGATGATGCATGAAAAGGGGGGAGGGGGAGGGGGCGCCGTCGAGCTTCACACCGGCTTAAGGTTGCGTGGCGTATCCTTTGCGATGCTACGATGAATCGCCCTTCGCGCGCGCCGAATCTCGGTCGGCGTCGAGGTCCGGCACACGCATTGCTCACCCGCCATCAGGAGACGCACCCAATGTTACGCAAACCGCTCGCACTCGCTACCCTCGCCGCAGTCACCGCTCTGCTCCCGCTCGCCACCCACGCCCAGGCTGGCCCCTACAAAGTTCTCCAAACCGTCAAAGTCGGCGGCGGCGAAGGTGGCATGGACTACGTCACCGCCGATTCCGCCAACCGCACCCTCTATGTCGCGCGCTCCGGCCAGGGTGCCGTCGCCCACATCGGTGTCTACAACCTGGACACCTTCGCCCAGGTCGGCGACATTCCCAACACCAGCGCTCACGGCGCAGTCGTCGACGACGCGACCGGCCACGGCTTCGCCACCTCGCGCGCCATCACCATGTTCGACGCCAAGACTTTCGCCATCATCAAGACCATCCCCGTCCAGGGCAATCCCGACGGCTATTTCAACGATTGGGTGAACCACCGCTTCTACGATCTCTCGCACGCCCAGCCCAACATCACCGTCATCGACGACAAGGACGGCTCCATCCTCACCACCATCGACATCGGCGGCGCGCCCGAGCAGGGCCAGTTCGACGGCAAGAACCGCATCTACGTCGACATCGAAGACGGGGCCGCCATCGCCGTCATCGACGCCAGCACTATGAAGATGATCGGCAAGTATGACCTCTCCTCGAAGAGCAGCGGATGCGCCGGCCTCGCCCTCGATGCCAAGAACAACATCCTCTTCGCCGCCTGCCGCGACCACAACGACATGGTCATCCTCTCCGCCACCGACGGCCACATCATCGCCGACCTGCCCACCGGCCAGGGCTGCGACGGCGCCACCTTCAATCCTGAAACCATGGAAGCCTTCAGCTCCCAGGGCGACGGCACTCTCACCGTCATCAAGGAAAACTCACCCACCAGCTTCGTGGTCGAGCAGACCGTGGCCACTCCGGCGCGCGCCAAGACCCTCACCCTGGACACCAAGACCGGCCACATTCTGCTGATCACGGCGGAGTACGGCCCAGTACCAGCGGCCGCCCCGGCACCTGCCGCCGCACCTGCAGCTCCGGCGCCCGCAGCCGCAGCCGGAGCAGCCCCGCCTGCAGGCGGACGTCCCGGCGGACCTGGTGGCCCTGGCGGTTTCCGCGGTCCTCGCGCTCCGATGATTCCCGGTTCCTTCGAAATCGTCGTCGTCGGCAAGTAGGGCTGTTTTCACTCGAGGTGCCCGGCGCGGAACGCCACTGGTCGTTTCCGCGCCGACCGCCGTATACCTGCTCTAGACTAAGTGGGACATGCAAAGCTTTGGCTCGCTCGCTACTGAACTGCGCAATCCGCGCTCGGAACACATCGATGAGCTCCCCACCCTGGAGATGCTCACGGTCATCAACCAGGAAGACTCGACCGTCGCCGCGGCAGTCGCCTCCCAACTCCCTGCCATAGCCAAAGCAGTGGACGAAATCGTTGCCCGCTTCGCTCAGGGCGGCCGCCTCTTCTACATCGGCGCCGGAACCAGCGGTCGCCTCGGCGTACTCGACGCCTCCGAGTGTCCGCCCACCTTCTCCGTCCCGCCCGCGCTGGTGCAGGGCCTGATCGCCGGCGGCGATGCGGCCCTCCGCAACTCCTCCGAACACTCTGAAGACTCACCGGAAGAAGGCGCCGAAGACCTCGCCGCCGCCGGCTTCGGCATCGCCAACGCCGCCGATGCGTCCGCACCCACGCCCGACATTCTCGTCGGCATCGCCGCCAGCGGACGCACCCCTTACGTCCTCGGCGCGCTGCTCCACGCCCGCAAACTCCAGGCCTTCACCATCGGCCTCGCCTGCGTCGACGGCTCGCCCATCTCCAAGGTCGCCGACCTCACCATCGCGCCCGTCACCGGCCCCGAAGTCGTCACTGGATCGACCCGCATGAAAGCCGGGACAGCTACCAAGCTCGTGCTTAACATGCTCTCCACCGGTGTCATGATCCGCACCGGCGCCGTCTACGGCAACCTCATGGTCAACGTCAAACCCAGCAACGATAAGCTCATTGACCGCGCCCATCGCATCATCATGGAGGCAACGGGCTGCGATCGCTTTGCCGCCACTCGCCTGCTCATCGAGGCTGACAGCGTCAAGGTCGCCATCGCCATGCACAAGCTTGGGCTCCCCCGCGCCGCGGCCGAAGAGCGCCTGGCCGCCGCCGGCGGCAGCCTCAGCAAAGCCTTGCGCGCCACCGCCGCCGTTTGACCGGAGTCTCTGCGGCTACAGCACGCGGCTGTGCTTGTATCCTTCCGCCGTCAGCGCTTCCAGCAACTCCGCAACCTGTTCCGGACCGCGCGTCTCCATAGTAATGTCGATCACCGTGTCACCCAGGTTGACGCCGTAATACGCCCGGTTGTGCAGCGTGTCCACAATATTGGCGCGGTGGCCTGCGATAAGCCGCGTCAGTTCGTGCAACGCACCCGGCTTGTCCAGCAGCACAATCCGCAGCCGGATCAGCCGGCCATCCTGCACCATGCCGCGCTCGATGATCCGCGACAGCAGCGTGACGTCGATGTTGCCGCCGCACACCAGCACCGCCGTGTGCGCACCCTTGAGGCTGGTCCGGTGCTGCAGCAGCGCCGCCAGCGCCGCTGCGCCCGCGCCTTCCGCCAGCGTCTTCTCGCGCTCCAGCAGCATCAGGATCGCGGACGCAATCTCGTCCTCATCCACCAGCACAATCTCGTCGACGTACCGCTCCACCAGCGGCAGCGTCAGATCGCCCGCGCGCCGCACCGCGATTCCGTCCGCGATCGTGGTCGCCGGATCGATCGTCACCGGCTGGTGCGCCTCCACCGCAGCCGCCATCGACGGCAGCCGCGACGTCTGCACCCCAACCACGCGAATCTCCGGCCGCCCTGCCCGTGCGCAAGCCTCTTTGATCGCGCACGCAATCCCGCCGATCAGCCCGCCGCCGCCGATCGGCACCACCACCGCCTCCAACTGCGGCACCTGTTCCAGCAGTTCGAGCCCGATCGTCCCCTGCCCCGCCATCACATCCGGGTCGTCGAACGGATGGATAAAGGTCAGCCCCTGTTCGACGCACAAACGCATCGCCTCGGCGAAGGCCTCGTCGTAGCTCGCTCCATGCAGCAGCACCTCGGCGCCGAAGTCGCGCGTCGCCGTCACCTTTACTAGCGGGGTCGTAAGCGGCATCACAATTGCCGCGCGAATCCCGCGCTTGGTCGCATGGTATGCCACGCCCTGCGCGTGATTGCCCGCGCTCGCCGCAATAACGCCGCGGCCCGCTTGCTCCGGCGTCAGCTTCGCAATGCGGTTCAGCGCGCCGCGCTCCTTGAAACTGCCCGTCATCTGCAGGTTCTCCAGCTTCAGATACACCTGCTGTCCGGTCAGCGCCGACAGCATCAGCGAGTGCGGGCACGGCGAGTAGTAGACCGCCTCGCCCAACCGCTCGCGCGCCGCCAGCACATCCGCCAACTCAATACTCAGCTTGGAGTTCCCCATCGACTCTGATGGTATCGCGTCTGCTGGATAGTGCAGTTGGAAGTCTTTCACCGCGAAGCGGTCGAGAGCAGCACGAAGTGCTACTCCCGCCGCTTGCGAAACTCGTTCGCCAGCCGGAACTCTTCCTTCAACTCGGGCGTCCTCAGGTTCTCGCGCACATGCGCCAGCCGCTGTTCCAGCGCATGCAGCGTCTGCGCGATCGGCTCGGTGTTCGAGAGCGCGATGTCGCGCCACATGCTGTACGGGCTCGCGCCCAGACGCGTCGTCTCCCGCAGCGCACGGCCTCCGATCGCCGCGATCTCCTCGCGCCGCACCGGATCTCCGGCAAACGTCTCTTCCAGCAGCGCCGCCAGCGCCGTCGACAGCATCTGCGGCAGATGGCTGACCCACGCGCAGATCTCGTCATGCCGCGCCGGATCGAGGTCCATCGTCCGCGCGCCAAACTTCGCCACCCACCGCCGCCACTCCGTCTCCAGCGCAGACGGCTGCGCGCCGGCCGCCGGCGTAAAAAGCCACATTGTATTCTCGAATAGCTTCGCCTCCGCCAGCACCGCTCCACCCGACTCCTTGCCCGCCATCGGGTGCCCCGGCAGAAAGCGCGCTTTACCCGGCTGGTTGTAGAGCTTCGCCGCCAGCTCCGCGATCTGCACCTTCGTGCTGCCGACGTCCGTGACCAACTGGTGCTCACCGAGCACCGGCGCCAGTCGCTGCATCCAGTCCAGGATCGACATCACCGGACCGGCCAGCAGAATCACGTCAGCGCTCGCTGCCGCCGCTTCCCCATCCGAGCGCGCGACCCACAGGTCGATCGCTCCCATCTCCCGCGCGATCGTCAGCGTCTGCTCAGTCGGCCCTGTCCCGACAATCTCGCCGTCGAAGCCCTGCGCGCGCAGCGCAAGGCCTGCCGACGCCCCAATCAAACCGGTGCCGACGATGAGGACCCGGCGCATCGCCTAAGCGACCTTCCGTCCAACCACCGGCGCCAGCAGCCGCAACTGCGCCACCAGCTTTTGTAACTGTTCCGGATACAGGCTCTGCGCTCCGTCGCTCATCGCCTTGTCCGGGTTGGGATGCATCTCCATCAGCAGCCCGTCGGCGCCCGCCGCGACCGCTGCCAGCGCCATCGGCGGCACCAGGTCGCGAATCCCCACCCCGTGCGAGGGATCCGCCATCACCGGCAGATGGGTCAGCTTGTGCAGCACCGGGATCGCCGAAATGTCCATGGTGTTGCGAGTATACGTCTCATACGTCCGTATCCCGCGCTCGCATAGCATCAGGTCGTAATTGCCGCCGGACAAGATGTACTCCGCGCTCAGCAGCACCTCCTCAATCGTCGCCGCCATCCCCCGCTTCAGCAGCACCGGCGTGCGTGTGTGCCCCAGTTCGCGGAGCAGATTGAAGTTCTGCATGTTGCGCGCGCCCACCTGGAAGCAGTCGATATAAGGAATCATCGACTCGATCTGCGCAATCTCCATCACCTCTGTGATCACCAGCAGACCCGTCGCATCCGCCACCTCGCGCAACAGCTTCAGCCCGTCCAGTCCCATGCCCTGGAAGCTGTATGGCGAACTGCGCGGCTTGTACGCGCCGCCGCGCAGAAACTTCGCGCCCGCCGCCGCCGACAGCTTCGCGCTCAGCAGGATCTGTTCGCGCGATTCCACCGAACACGGCCCTGCCATTACCACTACCTCTTCGCCGCCCACCACCACCCCGTTCGCAAACGCGATCGTCGTCCCCTCCGGCCGGAAGTTCCGCCCCGCCAGCTTGTACGGAGATGAAATCCGGTACGCATCGTGCACCGCGGGAAGCACCTTGAACTCGACCACGTCGAAGTGTGCCGGCGTCCCCACACCCGCCAGAATCGTCTGCTGCGTCCCCGTCGTCCGGTGCACGTTGAAGCCCAGCTCCACCATGCGCTCAATCACATTCTGAATATCCTGCTCGCTCGCGCCATCCTGCATTGCAACAATCATCGCGTCCCATCCACTCTTTCGTATTTGTAACTTCTGTTGATCTCAACGCCGCAATGGCGCCCAAATTCGTAACCGTTCCAGCAACAATCTCCTACGCCGTTCCGTCCCGCCGCTGCAGCGACCGCATCACGTCGATCAGCCGCTCATAAATATCCAGCAAATCGGCATCGCTCAGCGGCCCCGGATTCACCGCCTTCACATGCGCGAACACCGTCTGCTCCCGTCCCGGCTCATACACCGGCAGTTGCGTCTCGCGCTTCAACTCGCCGATGGCCTTCGCCGCCTCCGCGCGCTTGCTGATCAGCGCCACAATCTGCTCATCCAGCTCATCGATCTTCTTTCGCCAATCGTCGATATCCATTCGAACCGCCTCACCTCGCCCATTCTGTCCGCACCATGATACCCGTCCCGCACCCGCACGCCGCCAAAGCTCGCACGCGCAGCCGCCGCCCTCATGCGCGCAACCCCGCAATAAACTTCCCCACAGCCGCTGCCGCAGTTCCCGGAGCACTCGTCTCGATCAGCGCCACCAGCGCGCTTCCAATCACCGCAGCGTCCGCAAACTCGCCGACCGCGCGCACATGTTCCGCGTTTGAAATCCCAAACCCAACGGCAACGGGAATCCCCAGCGGCTCAGTAAACACGCGCAGCCGCCGCACCAACTCCGACGCATCGCCCGCAACCTGCTGCTGCGTGCCCGTAATCCCCACCCGCGAAATCGCATACACAAACCCGCGTGACGCCTCCGCAATCGCCTTCAGCCGCGCATCCGGGCTCGTCGGCGCGGCCAGAAACACCGGCGCCAGCCCGTTCACCCGCATCTCCGCCAGGTACTCGTCGGCCTCTTCCACAATCATGTCCGTCAACAGCACGCCGTCCGCACCCGCCGCCTTCGCTGCCGCGCAGAACTGCTTCATCCCCATCCGCACCACCGGATTCAGATAGCTGAAGATCACAATTCCACACGCCGGCCGCGCCGCGCGCAATTGCCGCGCCGTCTCCAGCACATCCGTCAGCCGAACCCCGCGCCCCACCGCGCGCTCGCTCGCCCGCTGAATCACCGGCCCATCCGCCAGCGGGTCCGAAAACGGCACGCCCAACTCAATCACATCCGCGCCATTATCGATCGCCGCCAGCGCAATCGACAGTGTAGTCTGCAGGTCCGGATCGCCCGCCGTCAAATATGCCACAATCCCGGGCTTCTTCTTGAAGGTAATTGGCACCCTTGGGTAGTCGAGGACAATCGCGCCGAGACTGCGGGCCTGATCGAGCGTGCTCGATAGATTACGCACCCAAACAATGACAGTTTCACCCGCCAGCAGGCGATCGGTCAGGTTCTTTGCGGCTTCCAGACCCACACCAACCTCTTCCCGCATCAAGGCAGTGAAAGCAACCTTGTCGAACCCAGCCTTCCATCCGCGAAGGTAGACACATGACTTGTCGAGTGTCATCGGCCTGTGGCCTCCGCGCCGCCTAGCCTCATCTCTCTCGCCAGAATCCCCATATCCTTATCCCCGCGCCCGCTCAGATTCACCATGATCACATCCGTCTTCGCCATCTTCGGGGCCATCTTCATCGCCTCAGCCACCGCATGAGCACTCTCCAGCGCCGGCAGAATCCCTTCCGTCCGCGCCAGCGCAGAGGTGGCCGCCAGAGCCTCCGCATCCGTCGCCGACGTGTACTCCGCCCGACCCGAATCGTGCAGCATCGCATGTTCCGGCCCCACGCTCGCATAGTCCAGCCCCGCGCTCACCGAGTGCGTCGTCGCCACCTGCCCCGCATCGTTTTGCAGCACGTAGCTGTACGTACCTTGCAGCACGCCCGGCAATCCGCCGCCCGGCGATTGGAACCGCGCCGCATGTTCGCCGAGCGCCGTCCCGCGTCCGCCGGCCTCCACGCCCACCAGCCGCACATCCTTGTCGCCGAGAAACTCGTAGAACGCGCCAATCGCATTCGACCCCCCGCCCACGCACGCCACAATCGCCGACGGCAGCCGTCCCTCCTGCTCCAACATCTGCACCCGCGCCTCCTTGCCGATCACGCGCTGGAAGTTCCGCACCATGGTCGGATACGGATGCGCCCCCAGCGCGCTGCCCAGGATGTAGTACGTATCGCGAACATTGGTGACCCAGTCCCGCATCGCCTCGTTGATCGCGTCCTTCAGCGTCGCCGAGCCGGCCCCCACGCCGCGAACCTCGGCCCCCAGCAGCCGCATGCGGAAGACGTTCAGCTCCTGCCGCCGCATGTCCTCCTCGC
>CAZAXI010000088.1:0-17956 GCA_964489045.1 uncultured Granulicella sp.
CCAACTGGGGGCTGCACCTGCTGGGCTGCGACGGCGTGCTGGTGGACAACGTGAAAGTGAAGAACCTGCTGGACGTGCCCAACTGCGATGGGATCGATCCAGACCACTCGCGGAATGTGGAGATAAAGAACTGCAACCTGGTGTGCGGCGACGATGGCGTGGTAATCAAGTGCAGCCGCCAGCCCGTCGACTACGGCGAGGCTGCCAACATCCACGTGCACGACTGCGTGATCGAGACGCAGGATGCGGGGCTGAAGATCGGGACGGAGACGACGTCCGATATTCACGACATACGGTTCGAGCGTTGCCAGATCAAGACCAGCTCGCGTGGGCTGTGCATTCAACTGCGCGACGAGGGCAACATCTACAACATCGACTACCGCGACATTACGTTTACGTCACGCTTTTACTCCGACCCGTGGTGGGGGCGAGGCGAGGCGATTTCGTTCACGGCGATTCCGCGCACGGCTACGAGCAAACCGGGCACGCTGCACCACGTGAACGTGCAGAATGTGACAGGACACGCGGAGAACAGCGTGCGGGTGTGCGGCAGCGCGCTGTCGCGAGTGCATGATGTTACGTTCGACCGCGTCTCGGTGACGCTCGACCGGACGACAAAGTACAAGGGCGCGCTGTATGACAATCGCCCGACAAAGGCGATACCGGAGATTGAGCCGCACGATACGCCGGGGTTTTCGATTGAACACGCGGACAACGTGACGCTGCGCAACTGCGCGGTGGTGTGGGGGCCGAATGCGCCTGACTACTTCAGCTACGCGGTTGAGGCGAAGGATACGACCGGGTTGAAGATCGAGGGACTGGTGGGCGCCCCGGCGCACCCGGCGGATCCGGCGGATCCATCCGGGGGAAAGGCGGTTTCCATCTCATGAAAGCGATCTACGCAGTATGGATGGCGTTGGCGCTGGTCTTGGCGAGCACGACGGCCGGTGCGCAGCAGGCGCCTGCGACCACACCGCAGCCCGCTCCGGCTGTGCCCGGCGACAATATGGTTGCTGCGACGGCGCCGACCTTGCCGCGTTTCAAGGTCTTCCAGTTCCCTGCCGACATGATTCCGCGGATCGACGGCAAGGACGACGACTGGGCGATGGTGCCGGACAGCTACGCCATCACATTGGCCGACATGCACGACGACGAGCACAAACACGCCAAGCCCGATCCGAAGGACCTGGACATCAAGGTGAAGGTGGGGTGGGTGAAAGGGCTGAACCGGCTTTATTTTCTTTATGAGGCGTACGACAACTACTGGGACTTCGCCGATCCCGGCCTGCACAACGATACGTTTGAGCTGGTGGTGGACGGCGACCGTTCCGGCGGGCCGCTGATTCCGCGCTTCCGCAACAATACCGACCAGGACCCGTGGGATGCGCACTTCTCCATGGACGGCGTGCAGGCGCAGAACTACCACATCATGACTCCGCACGAGGGCAAGGACTGGGCGATGGAGTGGGGCTGCCAACCCTGGATCAAGCGCCTGCCGTACGCCAACCAGGCGCAGACGTACAATTTTCGGCCGGGCGAATCCGGCCATTACATTCTGGAGTTCTACATCACGCCGTTCGACTACGCGGGATGCGAAGGGCCGCAGCGGGCGGTCGAGTCGGAGCTTTACGAGAACAAGATCATCGGGCTCTCGTGGGCCGTGATCGACTACGACGGATCGCCCGACGGGAAGAACAACGGCTTCTGGAACCTCTCGCCGGAGCACACCATGTACGGGAACTCGACGTACCTGCGCGAGTTTCAACTGATGCCGCTGGAGCCGCAGTTCCGCAAGCCGATTGAGGCGAACTGGAGCTTCAGGGTGCTGGACATGGACCGGCGACTGGTGGCGTTTCAGGATGAGTCCGAGGGACAGATCACAAGCTGGAAGTGGGACTTCGGCGACGGCGCCAGTTCGACGGAGCAGTTCCCCATCCACCAGTACAAGGACGCCGGCAAGTACGTTGTGGTGCTTTATGTGGAAGGCCCGGCAGGCAAATCGCGGTTTTCGCGAATATGGGACGTGGTCGTGCGCTAAGTAGGCCACATTCGCCCAAGTCACCCCAAACCTTGTAGACTTTCGCTCGCCAGAAACTCGGCGATGCGCGGCGTCGTATACAGAACATCGCCTACAGAAGCAGGAGACCCAGATCATGCCAACCCCCGAAGCAAAATCAGATACCAGCCGCAGAGACTTCGTGAAACTCAGCGGCGCAGCGCTTGCCTTCGCCGCCACCCAAACCGCGAAGAGCTACGCCAAGATCGTCGGCGCCAACGATCGCGTGCGCGTGGGTGTGGTGGGCTGCGGCGACCGCATGCGCGGAGGCGATATTCCCGCCTTCCTGGCTTCGGCGAAGGAGATGAACTTCCAGATTATCGCGGTCTCCGACATTTGGAAGATGCGCCGCGAGGATGGCGCTGCGTATATCGGGAAGCTGACCGGCGACACGATTACACCCATGGTGAACAACGAGGCGCTGTACAGCCGAGGGGACATTGATGCCGTGCTGATTGCCACGGCGGATTTCCAGCACGCGCAGCACGGCATCCAGGCGGTGCGGGCCGGATGCGATGCGTACGTGGAGAAGCCGACAGCACACACCATGAAGGACGCGCGCGCGTTCCTGAAAGCGGTCGAAGGCTCCAAGCAGGTGATTGCAGTAGGCACGCAGCGGCGGTCCACGCCCGCGTATATCAAGGCGTGCGAGTACATCCAGTCGGGCAAGTTCGGCGACATCGTGATGGTGGAGATGACGTGGAACGTGAACCAGCCCGGACGCTGGCGCCGGCCCGACGTGGTGCCGCTGCTGAAGGAAGAGGACACCGACTGGAAGCGCTACCTGCTGGACCTGCCGCACGAGCCGTTCGACGCGCGCAAGTATCTGGAGTTCCGGTTGTTCTGGCCGTATTCGTCGGGCATTCCCGACCAGTGGCTGGTACACCAGATCGACACCGTGCACTGGTTCACCGGACTGCCGCATCCGCGCTCGGTGGTCGCAAACGGCGGCATCTATCAGTGGCACGACTACCGTACGAACTGGGACACCATGACCGCGGTCTTCGATTACGGTCCGCTGGACGACCCCAAGAAGGGCTTCCAGGTGCAGTACACCTCGCGCTTCTCGAACTCGGCGGGCGGGACCAAGGAGCTTTACTACTCCAATGGCGGCATGCTCGACATGGACAAGCAGACGGTGACGCCGACCGGCGGGCTGACCGCGCGCGAGGCGACCGAGATGAAGATGCAGGCCAACCTGCTGCCCAGCTTCTCGCTGATGGAGAAGGTGGAGAGGGTCGCCACCGACGCCAACACCGCTGCCGGACCCAGAGGCGACCCGCAGACCAACGCCAACATGCGCAACTGGATGGAGTGCGTGCGCTCGCGCAAGACGCCGAACGCCAGCATCCGCGCGGGATACAGCCACTCCATCGCTCTATGCATGAATGTGGCGGCGATCCAGACCGGGCAGAAAGTGACCTTCGACGAGAAGACGCAGATGGTGATGGTTGGAGGCAAGGCGTATGACCACATCTAGACTGTTCGCGATTGGGCTTATGGCGGGTTCGATGATGACTCTGAACGCAGTTGCGGGCGCGGCCCCGGCCAAGGGTGTTGCCGTGGTCGTCAATGAGGCCGCTCACCGCGTCGACATCACGGTCGACGGCCAAACCTTCACCTCGTACCTGTGGGGCAATAATCAGCGCAAGCCCATTCTCTACCCGCTGATCTCGCCCGACGGTGTCACTCTGACTCGCGGCAATCCGCCCCTGCCCGGCGAACGCACGGACCATCCCCACCACACCGGCCTCTGGTTCAACTACTCCAACGTTAACAACATCGATTATTGGAACAACTCCGACGCCATCAAGCCTGAGGCCCGCGCCAGATACGGGTCCATCGACCATGACCGCATCGTCTCTGCCAAAAGCGGGCCCGCCTCCGGCGAACTCGTCACCGAGTCCACCTGGTACCCCTCCTCCGATGTTCCCGCGATCGGAAGCAACGAGCAACCGCCCGTCCTCCACCAGACCACGCGCTACGTCTTCTCGAAGCTCACCATCGACGGCAAGCCCGTCTACGCCATCGACATGACGGTCACGCTCAAGGCCCTCCAAACGGCCATCTTCCACGACGACAAGGACGGCATGCTCGGCATGCGCGTCGCCCACTTCCTCGAGTCGGCCACGGCAAAGCCCGAGGTCCTGCGCGACGCCAACGGCATCGCAACCCCCGTCGCAGCTCCTATGGCCGGCGCGACCGGCGTCTACCGCACCAGCGAAGGCAAGGTGGGCGATGATGCGTGGGGCACGCGCGGCAAGTGGTGCGAGCTTTCCGGCACCACTGCCGACGGCAAGGCAGAGACCATCGCGGTCCTCGACCACACCGGCAACCCCAACTATCCAACCTACTGGCACGCCCGCGATTATGGCCTGTTTGCTGTCAACCCGCTGGGCGCGCATGGGTTCGAGCCCAAGGGGCCAAACTTGAATTTCACTCTTGACCCGGGCAAGTCCGCGACCTTCCACTACAAGATCCTTCTCGTCAGCGGCGCAATATCTCCTGAGGCCCTGAACCATCAGTCCGATGCATTCGACAGCGAGAAATAAAATGAAGCCCACGCGCCGTGAATTTCTCGCCACCGCGACCTGCGCTACTGCTGCGCTGGCCGCGCCGCGATTCGCCTTCGCCCAAAAGAACTCGCCGTTCGAAATCAGCGTGATCACGGACGAGATCTCCGACGACTTCGAACACGCCTGCTCCGTCGCCGCCGACGACTTTGGCCTCGGCTGGGTCGAGATCCGGGCGCTGTGGAAGCAAAACGTCGCCGACCTCGACCTCCCCGGTATCGGGCGTGCGCGAGCTGTTCTGGGGAAATACAAACTGCGCGTCACCGACATCGCAAGCCCGCTCTTCAAGGTCCATTGGCCCGGCGCGCCGCGTTCCAAGTTCGGCGGGGGCGCACAGAACAACGCCACCAACACAGACTTCGACCGCCAGGACGAAGTGCTCGCCAACTGCATCGAAGTCGCGAAGGAACTCCAGACCGACAGAATTCGCTGCTTCGACTTCTGGCGCCTGGACGACGCCACACCGTACCGCGCCGCGATGGACGACAAGCTGCGCACCGCCGCCGACACCTGCAAGAAGCACGGCATCGCCCTTATCCTTGAGAATGAGCAGGAATGTAACACCGCCACCGCTCCTGAAGCCGTGCGCCTGCTCTCCGCCGTGCCCAACCTTGGCCTGAACTGGGACCCAGCCAACGCCGTATGGGCCGGCGAGCACGACGCCTTCCCCGCCGGCTTTGCGATGCTACCCAAGGACCGCATCCAGCATTGCCACTGCAAGAACACCGTTCTGAACGACGCCGGCAAACCCGCCTGGTCCCCGGTCGATATAGGCCTTATCGACTGGGTCGCGCAGTTCCGTGCGCTGAAGCAGATGGGGTATCGCAACGCGGTCTCGCTGGAGACACACTGGCGCGGCGCGGGCACGCCCGAAGCCTCCAGCCGCATCAGTTGGGCGGGGATGAAGAAGGCGCTTGAGGCTTCCGGCACGCTGTAGATTCGGCGTTCGGAACTCTGGATCAAGGGCATCGGCCGGGTCAGGCGCGACTGGTGCAAAGCACCCCATTTGTGGGATTTACCACCCCCCTGAGGGCCGCCTAGCATCGCGGGATGGCGAAGACTGCCCATCCAGCCCGAAGCGGCATGTCCTTTGTTACCACTGCCGCGCGCGATCGCCGCCCCATCTTCGAGATCTCGCGGGTGGCCGATCTCTTCGTCGACACGCTGCTGCACTATCGCACGCTGGGCTATTACAAGCTCCACGCCTACATGGTGATGCCGGACCACATTCAACTGATCCTGACTCCGCAGTCCATCACCCTGGAGCAGGCGGTTGGTCTGATCAAGAACGGCTTTGCCTATCGCCTCGACACCAATCTCCCGGTGTGGGAAGACGGCTTCACCGGCTACTCCGTCGCCAACATGCGTGATCTCGAAGTGGTGCGGGCGTATCTGCACCAGTTGCCGGTGCGTGCCGGCATGGCCGCGGCGGCGGAACTCTACCCGTACTCGTCGGCCTATCGGCAAACGCCGATCGCCGCGATGGCCGCTTCAAGCTCTGGCGTGTTAACCTCTTCGGATGCAGAGCCCGGTCAGCGGCCATCGCGAAAATCGGCGGTGGCCAACGCAACTTCCCTGCACGAAATTGCGTCCTAACCGGGAGCACCTGAAAAGGAGAACGATAGATGAAGAAGCAACTTCTCATCGCAGTCTGCGGCCTCTTCCTGTCGGTTGGCACTGCCAACGCACAGATCGTCGTCCGCATTGGCCCACCGCCTCCGCGCCCCGTCGAAGTCATTCCCGCGGCACCACACGAGGGCTGGGTCTGGGTTCCCGGATACCACCGCTGGGACGGGCACGGCTATGTATGGGTACACGGTCACTACGCCCGCCCACCGCATCGCGGGGCCATCTGGGTCGAAGGCGAGTGGCGTGAAGAGCGCGGCGGCCACGTCTGGCACCCCGGCTACTGGAAGTAATACCAAGTCAGCAACCCTTAGCTTAAGGCGGGCCCTCGGATGCGTTCGAGGGCCCGCGGAGTTGTGTGCGCGGGCTATCATCGATGTATGACCCCAACCGCGGAAGACCGCGCCCGCCGCATCAAAGTCCTGATCTTCGACGTCGATGGAGTGCTCACCGACGGACAGCTCTTCTTCATCCCAGAAAATGACGGCCGGCCCGGACCAGACGGCAAGCGCCACGGCCTGGAGGTGAAGGGATTCACCGCGCACGATGGCCTCGGCATTACCCTGGCGCGTCTTGGCGGTTTGCGCGTCGGACTCATCACCAAGCGCGAATCCGCTACGGTTGCGATCCGCGCCCAGGACCTGAGGCTGGAGTTCGTCTACCAGGGCCAGTCGCGCAAGATGGACGCGGTGGACGACATCCTTGCCCGCGCCGGCATCACCCTGGAGGAACTTGCCTACGTGGGCGACGACGTGGTGGACCTGCCGGTGATGCGCGCCTGTGGCCTGGCTATCGCTACCGCCAATGCGCGCATTCAGGCCAAGGCCGCCGCGCACTACATCACGCCGAATGCCGGTGGCCACGGCGCCGGACGCGACGCCATTGACTTTGTCCTCGCCGCCCAGGGCAAACTGGATGCGGCGATTGAAGCCTTTCTGGACCATGACAATCCGGCCGCAGCAGCGGCCGACATTGGCACGGGGAAGATGTAGCGGGACCTAAACGCTGATAGGTCACGGGTTACGGCGTGGGGAAAAATCCTTCCGCTGGAGCGAACAAACTGCGAAGAGCCAAGCTACAATAGCGCATGGCAGCCGCCCCCGACCTCGATCTGTGCCCGACTGAAGCGCTCGCATGGGCGCACCCGGTGGTGCAGGAGTGGTTCCTCACGAGATTTGGCTCGGCGACTGAGCCGCAGGAGCAGGGCTGGCCCGCGATCCTGGCCGGCGACACCACGCTGATCTCCGCGCCTACCGGTTCGGGCAAAACTCTGGCCGCATTTCTGGTCGCGATCGACCAGTTGCTGCGGCTGGCGATTGCGGGGTCGCTGGCACCGACCACGGAGGTGGTGTACGTCTCGCCGCTGAAGGCGCTCTCCAACGACGTGCAGAAGAACCTGGACCAGCCGCTGCGCGAGATCCAGCAGCTTGCGCTCGCCCGCGGCTATCTCTCAACCGAGATTCGGACCGCGGTGCGCACCGGCGACACGCTACCCAGCGAGCGCGCCCGCATGCTGCGCAACCCGCCGCACATCCTGGTGACGACTCCGGAGTCGCTCTACCTGCTGCTGACCGCAGGCAAGTCGCGCGAGCATTTGCGCCACGTTCGCACCGTCATTGTCGACGAAATTCACGCTGTCGCCGACGACAAACGCGGCGCCCACCTGGCGCTGACGCTGGAGCGGTTGGACGCGCTGGTCTGCGGCGAGAACCGGCTCTCGCCGGGCACGTTCCTCACGGGCCGCAGCATGCCTCCGCAGCGCATCGGACTGTCGGCCACGCAGAACCCGATCGAACTGATGGGCGAATTCCTGACCGGGACAAACCCCGCGCACCGGCCGGCAAACATTGTGCAGGTCGGCCAGCGCCGCACGCTCGACCTGGCGATTGAAATTCCGTCGGACGAACTGGGCTCGGTGACGACCAATGCGATGTGGGAAGAGGTCTTCGACACTCTCGCAGCGCACGCGCGCACGCATCGCTCCACGCTGGTGTTCGTCAACACCCGCAGGCTGGTGGAGAAGATTGCCTTTGCGCTGTCTGAACGGCTGACGCCGGAGCTTGGCGCCGACTGCGTCGCCGCGCACCACGGGTCGCTGGCGAGGGAGTTGCGGCTCGACGCCGAGCAGCGATTGAAGAATGGCGAGGTGAGCATCCTGGTGGCAACGGCCTCGCTTGAGTTGGGAATCGACATCGGGGATGTCGACCTTGTTTGCCAGATCGCCAGCACGCGCGCGGTAGCGGTGGCGATGCAGCGTGTCGGCCGCGCGGGCCACTGGCGCGGAGCCATCCCCAAGGGCCGGCTGTTCGCCACCACGCGCGACGACCTGCTGGAGCAGGCGGCGCTGGTCCGCAAGATGCGCGCTGGGGAGTTGGACCAGCTTGAGATTCCGCCGCAGCCCATCGACGTGCTGATGCAGCAGATGGTCGCCTGCGTGGGCGCAGAGCCGTGGGAGGAAGACGCTCTGTTCGCGACCCTGCGGCGGGCTTATCCGTATCGCAATCTGACGCGCGAGCTCTTCGACCGGATTGTGAAGCTGTTGAGCGAGGGCATTGAGTCAAGCCGCGGCCGCTACGGTGCGTACCTGCTGCGCGACGGAGTCCATGGGCAACTGCATCCGCGGCGCGGCTCGCGCTCGATCGCGATTTCAAACGGCGGCGCGATTCCGGACACTGCGCTCTTCAACGTGATTTTGCAACCGGAAGGGATACAAATCGCCACGCTGGATGAGCACTTCGCCGTTGACTCGGGGCCGGGCGATGTGGTGCTGCTCGGCAACACCAGTTGGCGCATCCAGCGCGTGGAAGCCGCCGGCCGCGTGCTGGTGGAGGACGCGCACGGCGCGCCGCCTACGCTTCCCTTCTGGTTCGGCGAGGCCCCGCAGCGGACGGCCGTGCTGTGCGACGGAGTCAGCGACCTCCGCGAAGAGATTGCTGCGCGCACTGCCGGCGTCAGGCCTTCCGATGTATCGCCGCACCATCCCGAGGTTGCGGCGTGCATCGCGTGGCTTATGGATTCGTGCGGAATTTGTGCTTCCGCTGCGCGGCAGTTGATTGCGTATATTGTGGCGGGGCGCGCGGTGCTCGGGGCGGTGCCATCGAAGACCACAATCATTGCGGAGCGCTTCTTCGACGAGGGCGGCGGCATGCAACTTATCCTGCATGCGCCGTTTGGCGGCCGCGTGAACAAGGCCTGGGGACTGGCGCTGCGCAAGCGCTTCTGCCGCGGCTTCAACTTCGAACTACAGGCCGCCGCGACGGATAACGGGATCAACATCTGCCTCGCGGAGCAGCACAGTTTTCCGCTCTCCGACGTCTTCCAGTTTCTGACCGAGAACACGGCGAAGGAGTTGCTGGAGCAGGCGGCGATCGCCTCTCCGATCTTCAAGACGCGCTGGCGCTGGGCCGCGAACCGCTCGCTGCAACTGCTGCGGATGGCGAAGGGGAAGCGGATTGCCCCGCAGATCCAGCGCACGCGGTCGGAGGACCTGCTGGCCAGCGTCTTTCCGCAGGCTGCGGCGTGCTTTGAGACGATCGTCGGCGACATCCAGATTCCCGACCACCCGCTGGTCAACGAGGTGATGCAGGATGTGCTGCAGGAGGCGATGGACCTCGAGGGTCTGAACGAAGTGCTGCGCGGCATTGCCAGCGGGGCGATCCGTTGCCTTGCGGTCGATACGCCGGTGCCTTCGCAGTTTGCGCATGAACTGATCAATGCCAACCCGTACGCGTTCCTCGACGATGCTGGCTTGGAAGAGCGCCGCACCCGCGCGGTGAGCCTGCGCCGCGCGCTGCCGGACAGTGTGGCCGATGGCGCTGGACGGTTGGATCAGGCGGCGATCGATACCGTGCGCGGCGAGATCTGGCCTGACCTGCGCGACGAGCACGAACTGCACGACCTGCTGCACTCGCTGGTGGCGCTGCCGCTCGCTTTTCTGGAGAGTGCGTGGGCGCAGGGCCGTGACGCACGGCATTGGCCACACCTCTACGAACGTCTGCAGCAGGCGGGCCGAGCGCATTCCGTCGATCTGAACGGGATTTCCTGCTGGGTAGCCACCGAACGGCTTGCGCATATCGCTGCAC
The DNA here is from genome assembly GCA_964489045.1 of uncultured Granulicella sp. Taxonomy (GTDB): domain Bacteria; phylum Acidobacteriota; class Terriglobia; order Terriglobales; family Acidobacteriaceae; genus Edaphobacter. Next base: position 10,338 of record CAZAXI010000088.1, read on the forward strand.
TTGGCGGAGAAGTTGCGACGCAAGCAACTGATCCGGTTACAACTGAAACTGCCCTGAAGCAATGCGCTCAGGGATGGTTACAAATTCTGGGGCCAACCACGGCTTGCGCGTTCGCGGAGCGCCTGGGACTCAATCCCGGAGCCGTTTTCCAGGCTTTTCTGGCTATGGAGATGCAGGGCTTGCTGATGCGCGGAGCTTTTGAATACACGGCGACCGAAAACGACCATGCAATTGAATGGTGCGAGCGGCGGATTCTACAGCGCATCCATCGGCTGACGCTGGCAACCGCGCGCAAGCAGGTCGAGCCGGTTGCTCCCGCTGTTTACATGCGCTGGCTGCTGGGCTGGCAGCATCTCGCGCCGCAAACGCAACTCTCCGGCGAAGAGGGCGTGCTGGCCGCATTGCATCAGCTCGAAGGGTTCGAGGCGCCGGCGGTCGAGTGGGAGCGCACACTGCTGCCGGCCCGCGTGGCCAACTACGATCCCCGCTGGCTAGACCAACTCTGTCTCTCCGGGGCCGTCGGTTGGGGACGCACCTCGCCGCATCCCGCGTGGTCGGACGGAGATGGAGCGGCGCCGCGGCGGGTGATCCCCACCAACGCCGCGCCGATCACGTTCTACATTCGCGAGACTGCGGAGTGGCTTCCACATGCGCTCGCGCAACAATCCGTGGACGAGCAACTGCTCGCCGCGGCGCTCTCGCCCGATGCCTTGCGCATCCGCGCATTGCTGCAGCAGCGCGGCGCCTGCTTTGCGAACGACCTGCAGCGCGTCACCAGCCTGACTCGCGCCGAGGTCGCGCATGCCCTGTGGGAGTTGGCGACGGCCGGCCTGGCCGCTGCGGATGGTTTCGACCAATTGCGTGCGCTGATGGACCCGCGGCGAAAGGCGAACACCGCGGAAGCTTCCAGCAAGCGGCCCACTCGTACCACCGCCGGGCGCTGGTCTCTGCTAAACGACGAGCAGCCGCACCCGGCCGATGTAATCGTGCAGGCTCGACGCACCGATGCGGCGCTTGAGTCTTTTGCGCGGATGCTGCTGGCACGCTATGGCGTCCTGTTTCGCGATCTGCTGGCGCGCGAGTCGAACGCTCCGAAGTGGCGCGAGCTTCTGGGTATCCTGCGGCGACTGGAGGCGCGCGGCGCGGTGCGTGGAGGCCGCTTCGTCACCGGATTCGGCGGCGAGCAATTCGCGCTGCCCGAGGCGGTGGAGTCGCTGCGCGAGGCGCGCAAGCATGAATCCCCGCACGAGATCGCTGTAGCTGCCGCCGACCCGCTGAACCTCGCCGGCATTGTGGTCCCGGGCGAGCGGGTTGCCGCGGTGCCGGGCAAAGAGGTCCGCTACCGCAACGGGTTGCTCATCGTCGCAGGCGCGCAGAACGAGGACGGCCAGGCGCCCATCAAGCCAGTGACTGCGGCGCTTTCGTCTCCGAAGAAGCGGTTCCAGCCGCTCGTTGCGCCGGCAATGCCGGAGGTATCCGCCCCGCCGGCGCCTACACTGTTCTGAGCCGCCAAATGCCTGCGAGTCCACCCGATCCCGCTTCGCCACGCGACGCCGACGCTCCCGCACCGGAAGGATTCGCGCGTGAACTCGCCCCGGAAGACTTCTATTACGAAGGGCCGTACCTGGTCTTTACCGCCGCGTACCATCTGAAGCGCGGCAGTTGCTGCCACTCCGGCTGCCGCCACTGCCCGTACCGGGAGTCCGCCTGAATCCAACCGGCCCAGTTACAATCAAACTAACCACAATGTCTGACATCACGACCCGCGACACCGTCATATTGGGCTCCGGCTGCGCCGGACTCACCGCCGCCATCTACGCCGCCCGCGCCAACCTGAAGCCGCTGGTGCTGGAAGGCCACGAGCCCGGAGGCCAGTTGTCGATCACCACGCTGGTGGAGAACTTTCCCGGCTGGCCCGAAGGCATCCAGGGGCCCGAGCTGATCGAAAATATGAAGCAGCAGGCGACGCGCTTCGGCGCGGAACTGAAGATGGCCCATCTGGTCTCGGTCGATCTGAGCAAGCAGCCGTATGAGCTGAACCTGGGCCCGGGCAAGGACCCGATCCACACGCGCACGCTGATCATCGCTTCGGGTGCATCGGCCCGCTGGCTGAATCTGCCGTCGGAGCAGGCGCTGATCGGCCACGGCGTCAGCTCCTGCGCCACCTGCGACGGCTTCTTTGCGTCGGGCAAGGAGATTGCCGTGATCGGCGGCGGCGACTCGGCGATGGAAGAGGCACTGTTCCTGACGCGTTTCGCCACCAAGGTCACGCTCATCAATCGCACGGAGCGGTTCCGGGCCAGCACCATCATGCTCGATCGTGCCAGGGCCCACCCCAACATTCAGTTCCTGCCGAACACCGTAGTTGAGGAGGTGCTTGGCGTGGACGAGAAAGACGTTAAGGGCTTGAAGCTGCGCAATGTCAAGACGAACGAGCGCAGCGAACTGCCCGTATCCTTCGTGTTCCTCGGCATTGGGCACATCCCCAACGCGACGATGTTTCACGGCCAGCTCGACCTCGACCCGGACGGCTACATCGTGACTCACGGGAGTGTGTTCCCCACGCACAACGGACAGCCGGTTCCGGGCGTGTTCGCCTGCGGAGACATCCAGGACCGGCGCTACCGCCAGGCGATTACCGCGGCGGGCACGGGGTGCATGGCAGCGCTCGAGGTGGAGAAGTTCCTGGAAGAACACGGGCGCTGAGCGCACTTCTCCAGCGGCGAATGCGTCACGGCATTCGCCGCGCTACAGCAGACCAGGTCGAGGCGACATCCATCCCTGCCGAGTGCTTTTCTATTGCTGCGCAAATTTCTCTGCGTAGTTCCCGATCACCGGGACCTTCCACTTGACGCCTGAATATGCCTTGACGATGCACATGATGACCGTGACCAGCATGGTCAGGATCAGGATCGGGAGAAGAACAAACCAGCCCAGAATTGGGATAACGCCGCAGACAAACGACAGAACCATCCAGGTCACCGCCAGACAGATGCACTGGAACGCGTTAAACCGGACAAAGGGCCGCTTGTTGTATTGGTCCATCACCAGGAACACGATCGCCGGAATAATGGTGACGTACGCCAGAGCTCCGGCAACATTGTCCGCCAGCCCGGCATCAGCGGCAGCAGGGGTTGAAGCAGAGGAGACTGCTTGAGGATCTTCCATTGTGGACTCTCCTGACCTAGATAAAGTGGCAATACCAAACGGCACTGATTTTTCGGAGATGGGCCCAGGGAATGACAGCACTATACTCCCGCCTAGTTGACCTCCGTCAAGCAGCGCCGGAAGTGGAAAACCCGCTCTGCTAGGATGGACGGGACGCAGTAGGAGATTTTTCTGGTGAGATGTGCTGCTCTGTTTGCGGTGGGCCTGCCTGTCCTTTTGTGTGGCTGTGGGACACCCGATGCCTTTTGGATCCAGCAGATCACCAGCGTCACCCCATCGAATTCGGGCACTCCAAACTCTGTTGTAGCCACTGGAAACTATGAGTTTGTGTCGGTCCAGGGGACGGGGCAGATCTTTACGTACAACATCTCCGGCGGGTCGCAGGTTGCGGTGGGGAAGCCTTACGCAACGCCCTGTACCGAACCCAGCGGCATGGTGGTTGCGACGATTGCGGGCGCCGATGTGATGGCGGTCGCTTGCTACGACACCGGCTCGCTGCTGACGCTGACGGTAAACGCGGACGGTTCGCTGAGCGCGCTGGGGTCGGTCGGCGGCCTGCCGATGCCTTACCCCGGCATCGTGCTGGATGGGACGAATGTGCTGGTGCCGCTGTTTGGCGGGAATACGTCCGGAAATGGCAGTGTCGCCAAGGTGAGTATCGCAACGCCCGCGAGTCCGTCGATCGAGGGCATGGTTACCCTGGCCAGTCCGGTGTCCGGCGGCGTTGCCAATGCGGAGTACCTTGCCGTCACGGGTGGATATGTCTATGTGACCTCGGGTTCGGAGAGCAATCCGCTGGGCTCGTCCAGCACGGTGCAGGTGGTGAACGAGGCAACCATGACGCTGGTTGGCAGCCCGCTGGTGGTCCCGCACTCGCCGCAGCAGATCGCTCTGCAGGGCACGGTGGCCTACGTGACTCTGTACGATGCGATGCAGTTGGAGGCAATCGATATTTCCAACCCCGCGAGCCCGCAGCCGCTCGAGACCTTATCGCTGGCCACGGCAAATCAGAGTTGTCATCCGGTCCCGGTGGTCGTTGAGGGCAACTACGTGTACGTCGGTTGCTATGCCGAGGGCATGATCGAGCAGTTCGATGTCAGCAATCCGTCGCAGATGCAGGCGGCCAAGAGCATCGCCGGGATCACCTCGCCGCAGCGGCTGGCATTTGCCGGGAATTCCATGCTGGTGACCGACGGCAGCAGCGGCGGGCAGGTGTACCAGATCGATTTCAACTCGTTCTAGTGGAGCCGGCGCGCGCGACGCAAAACTCGCGATTTTCATTGGAAAACAACCCCATTGATCCGGCCCCTCATTCCTGCGATACTTGTACGTGCCCCACACGCGCGGCAAATCAAAACAACTAAATATGCGGAGGCGGAGATGTCAGCGAAATACATCTTTGTAACGGGCGGAGTTGTGTCTTCACTCGGCAAGGGTCTGGCTGCAGCCTCGATTGGCTGCCTGCTGGAGGCGCGCGGCATCAAGATCAACCTGATGAAGTTCGACCCGTATCTGAACGTCGACCCCGGCACCATGTCGCCGTTCCAGCATGGCGAGGTCTTTGTCACCGACGACGGCGCCGAAACTGACCTCGACCTCGGCCATTACGAGCGCTTCACGCACGCGAAACTCTCGCGCGACAACAACCTGACGACCGGCCGCATCTACGAGCAGATCATCACCAAGGAGCGGCGCGGCGACTACCTGGGCAAGACCGTCCAGGTGATTCCCCACGTCACCAACGAGATCAAGAACGCCATGCGCAAGGTGGCCGCGGATTGCGAGGTGCTTATCGTCGAGATCGGGGGTACCGTCGGCGACATCGAGTCGCTGCCTTTCCTGGAAGCCATCCGGCAGATGCGCCAGGATTTAGGACGCGAGAACACAGTCTTTGTGCACGTCACGCTTATCCCGTGGATTGCCGCTGCGCAGGAGCTGAAAACCAAGCCCACGCAGCACTCGGTGAAGGAGATGCTCTCCATCGGAATCCAGCCCGACATCCTGCTGTGCCGCTCCGACCGCGCCGTTCCCCGCGAGATGCGCAACAAAATCGCCCTGTTCTGCAACGTCCAGGAGCGGGCGGTGATTGCGGCGCGCGACGTGGCCAGCATCTACGAGGTGCCGCTCACCTTCGCCGCCGAGGGCGTGGATGCGTTGGCGCTCGAGTACCTGCATATCGAGGCCAAGGCGCCCGATATTACCAAGTGGAAGGACATCGTCGACCGCGCGTACCACCCGCAGGACGAGGTTTCCATCGCCATCGTGGGTAAGTATGTCGAGTACGAAGACAGCTACAAGTCGCTGAAGGAGGCACTGGTCCACGGCGCGCTGGCGCACAACCTGAAGCTCAAGGTGACCTGGATCGAGGCCGAGGGCCTGGAGACCCGCGACCCTGCCGAGGGGGATACTCCCGGCAAGCCGAACCGCGACTACGAGTCGCAGCTCGCCGGCTTCGACGGCATCCTGGTTCCCGGAGGCTTCGGCAAACGCGGCATCGAGGGCATGCTGAACGCCATCCGGTACGCGCGGGAGACCAACGTTCCGTACTTCGGTATCTGCCTGGGCATGCAGACCGCCTGCATTGAGTACGCGCGCAATGTAGCCGGGCTTGCCGGCGCCAACTCCGGCGAGTTCGATCCCGCGACGCCGCACCGCATTATCTATAAACTGCGCGAGTTGACGGGTGTGGAGGAGATGGGCGGCACGATGCGACTGGGCGCGTGGGCCTGCAAGCTCGAGCCTGGCTCACTGGCTGCCAAAGCTTACGGCACAACCGAGATCTCCGAGCGGCACCGCCATCGCTACGAGTTCAACCGCGAGTACGAGCCCATCCTGACCGGGGCAGGCCTGCGCCTGACTGGCACCACGCCCGACGCTACCTACGTCGAGATCGTCGAGATCCCCACCCACCCCTTCTTCCTCGCCTGCCAGTTCCACCCCGAGTTCAAATCGAAGCCGCTGGAGCCGCACCCGATCTTTCGCGACTTCATCGGCGCGAGCTACGCCAACCGAGCCCTCGCCAAAGCCCGCGAACTAGTCGAAGCCGAAGTCAAAGCCTAGCGACGACCCAGAATCGCGAAGTCAGACGTCCTCGCGTGCCAGCAGGATGGATCCTTTCGTTCTTCCAGCGAGCACCCTATCGAACGTCACAAACCTCAACGCGGCAGCCTCGGCAAACACCGTCAGGTACTCATCGGCCCACTCTTTGGTTGAACTTCGGGCCTTCGTCGTGCGCGATCGCAGCAAGTCTTCCACTCCTTTGGGCTCATCGGCAAAGAAGGTCTTGCCGTTCTCATAAAAGAGGTCGTAGATGTGCCAGGCTTCCGCCTGTGTCGCAACGTCAATTCCCATCACGCTCTCGTTGGTCAACAGTCGCAGTAGCGATAGCTGGGACAAGCGGCAGAAGTAGAATCGCGACTCCGGGCCGAGCGACTCGCCCCAGGCAATTGCTGCTCTATGATGCGGATGTATTTCGTGTGCGAGCGCAAGCCAAACGTCGATGTCAGGGAAAAGGAATGTACTCGTAGACACCTTCCGGCCCCAACTTTAAAGATCCGGGATTCTTCGACTTGACGGCCGGAAACTTGATCTTCTTACGCTCCGAAGTTGCCTCGTGTACGGGGCTGGTCACACGACGCAAGATGAGTTCCTTCACGGAGCGCCCCTCAAGGGCAGCATCGCTCTTGAGCTGGCGATATACCGGGTCCGGGATGTCCACCGTGGTTCTCATGAATCCAAGACTGCCATATTTATGGTATACGGTTATTTCTCCAGTCACAGCTTCATGCCGCGGATGACTTGAACAGCTCAGTCAGATTTGTCAGCTTCAACAGTTCCTGGACGCGCGGCGACAGATGCTGGAAATCGAGGGTGCAATAGCCTTTACCAATCGCGGAAACCTTGAGTCCAACCAACGTCCCCAACCCCAGACTGTCGACAAAACTCACATCTTTGAAGTCCAGGGTTATCTGGCCGCCATCCGCGATCAGCAACTTCACGGCATCCTTCAGGTCACCTGAAGTCTGATTCACGAGCGAGCCATGGCATATCACCCTGGCCACTTGACCGGCTGCGCACTCGCCCGACTTTTCGACCTCGTAACTAAATGTGTGCATTTCGGTTGGCATCGGTTCTCCTTTGATCAAGGGCCCATGTCAAGTCAGGGGGACTATCCGCGCGGGCGGGTCGATCATGCAACTTCTGCGACCCTCACCCATCCGGCCGTCTGGCGATCGCCCTGTCCAGTTCCCCTCGCTGGCTCTGATGGACTACTCTAGTGCATCACCATCGAGGTGTCTATCCATGTCCACAGCCGTCCTACCCAACATCGCTTCCGCGTCCGCGAGCGCCCTCCGCAACGTCCCGCACTGGATCGCGGGCAAGGCCGTCGCAGGCGCCTCCGGCCGCACCGGCAAGGTCTACAACCCGGCCACCGGCCAGGTGCAGGCGCT
>CAZAXI010000089.1:0-17784 GCA_964489045.1 uncultured Granulicella sp.
TGCCGAGTTGCTCTGCTGCGGAGGCTTTGGAGCGTCAGGAACCGTTCGTCAACAATGTGCTCGCCACGAGCGCACTGTCGATGATGACCCGCCTCGTGCGGTACGGAAACCTTGACCACCAGGGCGCCTTTTACAACGCGCAGACCGGCCGATCCGCCCCTATCTCGATTGATCCTGAGTTGCTTGCAAAGCAGGCTCGCCGCCGCCGGGAACCCGCCAAAGCAGCCTAGTTGCGAAAACTCACCTCAACATGCCGGCAGGACCTACCTGCTGGCATCCGTGTGGTGCAGCAGATCGCTCCCTCAAATTCGCCGTTCTCGCATTTTTGATACCCGCATCCCGGGTACACCTGTGCGCTGACGCCCGCCGGACACACTGTTGTTCGCCAGCCCAAGGAAAGAGTATTTCTCGATGAAGCTCGTTATTGAAATGGAGATCGGGACCTTCGCGGTCAAGACCTACGCGAACGCCCTAAAGATCATTCGTTCCGCGGTCGGGTTCGCTCAAGGCTCAAACCTTCATCTCGCAAAGCCGGAGTACGGTGATGGGGGCCCCCTGTTTGACGCAAAGAAAAACACGGTCGGCTGGTGGAAGGTCGACGTGAGCGGAGATCAGCGACTGGCCACCCTGAGACGTCCCGGAACACCTCCAATCACAAACGCCATTCAATAGGTAACTCCCGCGTCGGTGAAGCCGTCGCGGAGGAAGCTCATGAGCAATCAAATCGTGAATCTGAAACCCAAGATGCTACTTCAGGCCAACTCTCGCTAACTCTGGACCAGATTTAGGGCGTTTTGGTATGACCATAGGAGTCCGAGCCGCTGCCTGCGCAAGAATTGTGTGCCATTGGCCCGTTTGTCTATCTGAGGCAAGCTGGCCGGTGGCAGCCCACCGAATTCAAACACCGCAACTGCTAGGAGCCAAATGCAAAAGAACTTCTATGTCCGCATGTTCGACCGGCGATCCAATATTCCCCTCGATGAGTCCTTTTACCGCCTGGTCGGACCCTTTGCTGGCTGCAACGTTATGTCGCCACCCGCTGCAACGTTATGCCGCCACTAGCGACGGAGCGCTGCACAATTATCCCGCCACCCAGGACCCTCCAATCCCGCCACTGGAAGCGAAGAGGTCCTGAACCTGAACCCGATCCAAGGGGCAGCAAGATACCTCACTGTCGGAGACTCCGCTTCAGAAGGGGGCCGGGCGGGTGAACTTGCCGCAAACGCCGTTTTCGGGATGTTCGGCGCCATGGAGACAGGAATCTAAAGGTTGTGGTTAACAAACGGAACAGCGATGGGGCAATTGGGGGCGTTACAGCGGCCAATGATGTCATCTGCCGGTGTACCTCTTGACGGACTGGACTTAGGGGCGCAATATCGAACCACCACTGAAGTGATCGGAACGAATCCGAGGGGCGCGAGGGCCGACGTTTCCCCGTACTTCTAGCATCCCTGAATTCTTGGAGCCCTCATGCGTTCCGTTCCCGGTTTTGTGGTTTTGTCCCTGGCCTGTCTTCTTCCCCTGGTTCTCACAAGCTGCGAAATCAGTTCGACCTCCGCTCCCACCGCGGACGCAGGGCTTGCGATCCATGGAAGCGTACATGGGGGCCAGCAGCCGATTGTGGGCGCCGAGGTGTACCTGCTGGCGGCAAACACCACCGGCTATGGCCAGCCGTCGGTCTCGAAGCTGAACGCAGCGTATACCGGATACGCTGGTTCACTTGGGGGCTACGTGCCGACGGCCCCGGATGGAAGCTTCACCATCACAGGGGACTATAACTGCACTCCGAACACGCAGCTTTACCTGTTCTCACTTGGCGGATCCCAGGGTGGCATCGCGAACCCCGTGGCTGGGCTGCTTGCGGCGCTCGGCAACTGTCCGAGCTCAGGTAACTTCCTGAGCAGCACTCCATTTATCGCGGTGAATGAAGTTTCGACCGTCGCCGCTGCCTACGCCTTCGCCGGCTTCGCCACCGACGCGACCCATGTCTCGTCCTCCGGGACGCCGCTGGCGCAGATCGGCATCGCCAATGCGTTCGCGAACGCCACCAACCTCGCCGGAATCTCCACTGGAGCCGCCCTGGCGACCACGCCGGCAGGGAACGGCACGGTTCCGCAGGCTGAAATCAACACGCTAGCCAACATTCTCGCGAGTTGTATCAATTCGAGCGGCGCAATTACAGGACCCACCAACCCCACCGCCTGCTATACGCTGTTCAACAGCGCCCAGTCGGCCGGCTCCAGCGGCACGATCCCCTCCGACACCGCAACCGCGGCGATCAACATCGCGCACAACCCGGGCGCGAATATTGCGGCGTTGTACGGTCTTTCTACCGCGAATCCTCCCTTTGGGTCCGCACTGGGGGCGCAGCCCAACGACTTCACTATTTCGCTCAGCATCAGCACGGGAGGCGTACTTGGGTTAGATGCTCTTGCTATCGACGGTTTGGGGAACGCCTGGTTCGTGAATAGCGGGTCGGGAAGTGGAGCGTTCTTGAACGAGTACTCCAATCTGGGCGCACCCATCTCTCCCGCCACCGGCTACATTGCAGCCGGCGGCGCGCTCGCCGTCGATGCCTCGGACAATGTTTGGATTATCGGCAGCGAGAATCCCGGCAGCGGCCTCTTCGAACTCAACAATTCAGGCGGGCTGATCTCGCCCTCGGCCGGTTACCCGGGCCTGCCGGATCAATCCGGCGGCATCGCGTTCGATGTGGGGGGCAATGTTTGGGTCAGCAGCTTTCTTTACACCATCTCCGAGTTCTCGAGTACCGGCGCGGTGATCCTCCCGGCGGCAACGCCGGAACCAACCAGGAACGGTTATTCCGGAGCCGACTACAGCACAACCTCTCCTGCGGTCGACGGCTCCAACAACGTGTGGACCTCGTTCGACAACTACCAGGAATATGGAGTCGCCACGGTCAACCTCACCGGTGTGCTCAACAGTTACTTCGGCGGGGGCGTGTACCAGGGTAGCACCAGCTCCCTTGCGATCGATCACTCTGGGAACGTATGGGTGGCAAATTATTTCGCCGGCGGCCTCAGCGAATTCTCGAACTCCGGCGCCGCCCTCTCTCCATCGACTGGATACACGGGCGGAGGACTGGTCGGCGTAGACGCCTTGGCGATCGATGGAGCCGGCAATGTATGGCTTTCCGACCTGCATAATAGCAGCGCCGGCAATGTTACCGAGTTCTCCAACTCCGGCTCGCCGGTCTCGCCCTCCACCGGCTACGTCGCCGGCGCCGGGTACAGCAAATCAGGCTCTATCGCTATCGACGGCTCCGGTGACGTCTGGATTGCCTGCGGAACATATTACGGAGGCCTCATTGAGCTCATTGGCGCAGCCACTCCAGTGGTGACGCCAATTGCCGTCGGCACCAAAACCAACACACTCGGCGCCAGACCCTGAGGGGTTAAGTGCCGGGGCCATGCGAAGAGTGATTGCACGGATTCTCCAGAGAATCCGACTGCGGCGCTGGTGGCGGGGCGGGAGCATTGTTCTCGGCGATACGAGCGCGGATGCCCGCGCGACGTAGCTCTTCCCAGCGGTAAACCCAAATTGAAACCGCGCACCTTGGGCAATGAAAGTGCGGTTTGTTGTTCTGCCTGAGACGACATTGCAGGCAGTTCGATGATAAGCAGGCGACCTCAGCCGGTGTGGTCGCACGCGCTCGGAATCCCGTTTACTGACTTGGCGGCGCCAGCGGATTCACCGGCGGACTCAGGGCCTTCGCGAACTCCACGGGTATGTCCTTATACAACCTCGTTGCCGCGTCAAACTCCCGTGTTGCCTCGGCGGCTTGATGCCGCGCCGCATAAGCGTTCGCCAGAGCCATGTGCGCCCTGATCGAGTTCGGATCCAGCGCCACAGCTGCCTCCCCCTGCGCCACTGCTTCGTCTACTTTGCCGCTTCGCAGCAGCCTGGTCACCGTCATGTAGTGGCTGACGGCGGCGATTCGATTCGCGGTAAAGGTGCCGTCGAACTCGAGAATCTCCCCGGCGATGACGCGGTCCGGCTGCAGCGCGGCAAACTGCTGGTAGGGGTTTAGCTCGTTCGACCCCCAGAACGAATCCACCGGCTCCTGCGAGCTGATGAACACCGGCCCCTCGATCTCTTCCGGAACCGCCTTCTGCTGCCCGTTGTCGAACAACACCGAGAAAAAGGTGGGCAGCCGCTTGCACGGAATCCCAAAGTTCGCGGGATCGGGCGGAGCCTCATACGCCAGCCAGCATTCCGTAATATTCCGCTTCGTCAGCTCCGCGTCCAGCGCCTTCAGCCCACCACCCCAGCCCACATTCGAGTCCGAAAGCACGCGGTAGGTCCTGCTCGGGCCGCCGAAGAACTCATTCGAGTACGGCAGATAGTTCGGGAAGGCGTGTAGCGACGAAGCAACATGCAGCGCCAGCAGGATGGACACCGCCCAGGCCCAAGGGCGTGACTGCCGCGCCAGGCTCACCGCGCCCGCCGCCGCCAGCACCATCAGAAAGGGCATCGCCGGCAACACATGCCGGATACCGATATCGAGCTTCGAGGTCAGCGCGGCCCCGAAGAAGATAACCGGAGGAATGACAAGGAACAGCACCTCGCGCCGCACTTCGCTCCGCCACAGGGCCTTGCTGAACGGGATCAGCAACAGCAGCAGCAGAAAGCCGATCGTCGACTTGATCAGAAACGCCGCCGGAAAGTAGAACCATCGCCCCTGCGGGTACAGCTTGCCGAAGAGATACATCACTCGCCCGTCGCGGCTCAGGATTGTCACGTCGGTAAAGCCGTACAGATACGCCTCCGGCAGCAGATGGTGACGCTCCGCGAAGCCGATCGCCTTCGCCTCTACCGGATGGTGCAGCCCCTGCAGATAGACCGCAGTGGGAGGCGTGATCTGCGCGCCGCCTGGCCTGGCCGCATAGCGAAACCCGTAGAACGCCCACAGGATCGTCACCGACACAGCCGCGATCACCGCCAGCGAAACGGCCATGCGAACCGCGCGGAGTCCCCGGCTCTGTGCCGGCGGGTTCGAGCCTTCCGCGGCCGCAGCCCTCCGGTTCGACACAACCTCGGTCGCAGCTAGCAGCATCAGGATCGGAAAGATGAGAATCGCCGAGTGCTTAGCCGCCAGCGAGAGTCCCGCCGCAACAGCACAAACGCCCAGCCGTACCAGCGACGGCCGCTTCAGGTAACGATAGAAGGCATAGACAGTCGCGAAGATGCAGCAGGTCGCACCCACATCGGTTCCCAGCAGAGGCCCGTGCGCCACCAGTAGAGGATCGAAAACAAGGAGAGTCAGCGCGAATAGCGCGACCGTCTCACCGAACATCTCTCGCGCGGCAACCGTGAGCAGCACCGCCAGCAGGAAGGCAAAGACACTCACCGCCGTCCGCGCGTGGTTCAGCAATCGACCGGCGCCAGGTGTTCCCAGCAGTCGCGCCCCGTCCCTCGCCGATTCGCCGCGGAAGAAGCTGTTCCCCGGCTCCGGGTACTGCGGCTTGTCTACCAGCACCAGCGGCAGCGACGCCACCAGCTTCACCAGCGGAGGATGCTCCGGATTGATGCCGAAGTCGGAGCGAAGCCAGTACGAGTAGCCTGCATAGAGATGCGCCGGCTCGTCGAAGGTCTGCGACTCCAGCCTCGCCGACAGGAACATCTCCAGGCCATAAATCAGGAACAATAGGGCAACAGTAGGTATAAACAGCTTCGGCTGCCAAAGGCGTCGATCCGAGGACATGACTCACCCCATCTACTTCTTCTACTGAAGTTCTCTGAACGGTTCTGAAACTTTGAGAAGGGTATGAGTCGCCCGGGGCCCGGAACTGCCAGCAATTACAGCAGATAGAGCCGCTACAGGCAAGCGCCCTCGGTTCTCGGCGACACGAACTCCTCCGAAAGGTGTTTTCAGCTAGTTCGAATTTCCCGCACACGCCTCCGGCGCGGGATACCTTTGACAACCTCACGCTGCAATCAATGCTGCAATCAATTCAGCGGCGGCATATCGTTGTGCCGGGTGGCGGAATTGATTGTATCCAGCACCCTTCAACACACTCGACGAAACCACACCCCACGTCGACCGCACACGCACGACGATCAACCCCGCGTGGTTTTTGAGACGATTACGTCATCATCATTCCCGGGCGACAGCTAAGGCTGAAGCTTTCCAAATGACTCCTTCCCGTGTGTCGCTAGTATGCGACACGCACTTCCGCGTGTCGCGACTATGCGAGTTTGCTCTACCGGCTCGCCTCGCGGTTTGGCAGGCAGCGGTAGGCACAAAGCCCGATTCGGCTACTCCTTGCGAGTGATTCATGCGGTTGGGAATGGGCATGCTTGAATGTCCTCTTCTCCCGAAACGCGGCGAAGCTCCAACGGCAATGTTGCGCATACCGAGAGAAACGATTACCGGCGCCCCCGTCAATGGAGGGGCGCTGAGCTGTTTTGGAGACAATTATGTCCAGCAAACGATTTCAGGCCGAATCCTTTACCCCCACGAAGTGGACCACAGCAGAGCAAAAGGCCGCTTTTGCCAATCAGCTCATGGCGTTCATCGCCGCGGATTTTTCCGAGAGTAAGTTCACAAAGGCGTTTTACAACCGACTCGGCCAGTGTTTCGGCATGATTGCCCATTACAACGTGGACGGCTTCTTTTCTACGTTCTTCACCGATACCCCGGGCAAACTCCGTTTTCTTAGGTGTCTGGTCGAGTGGCCCTGCTACGGCAGTTCCGATTTCACTTTTTCTGACGTCGAACGTGCAACCTCTGCCGCTATTCGGTCGACGAACTACGTGGAAACCTATGCTGCACGGTTGGCGCGGGAAATCGAGACTCGGGAACGGCAGACGCTTGCCGCATTGCAGGAGAAATATCGGGGTGGTCCAACCGTTACGCCGGCGCCCTGCGTGGCCCCTGCAGCCAGCGAACCTGTTTTCGTCGCCACGCGGCTCCCACCGCATCCGGCGGTCTCTTCAGGCAACGACGTTCAGATCTCGCTGTTTGGTTAAGGACCGGCGCTTCGGTCGGGTAGAAAGTGCTTCAAGTCGAAAGGAACACATGGGATACAGCGTGTATTACTGTGGCGAAATTGACGTCACACCGACGCTTACCGAGGAGGATGCCGCCACCTTCCTCGAAATCGTCAACAACCAGCGCAATGACCGCACGAAGGAATTCTTCGACCGGGTTGCCGCCAGTCCCGAGCGGGACATTCCCTATTTCGTGGGACTGCTGGAACTCAGCAAAGATCGGTCGCAGATTCTGCCAGAGACCGATGAAAGCCGATCAGGCGCTGGAACGTGGCTCCAACTCACGGTTGAGCACTTCCTTGCCCCCAAAGGGTATTCGGTTGATGGGGAGATCACCTGGAACGGTGAGGAGGCCGAGGATCGCGGTTGTATCTACGCGAAGGGCCAGCAAGTCGATGTGGTCGACGATTGCATTGAGAATCCCGGTCCGAGCTGGTCACCCGCTGCATATGCGAGCCCTGGCGTAAGGGAGGTAATCAAGAAGCTGATTGCCTCTGCCGACAACGCCGGATGCTCGCCCGATCTTGCCGTGGTCGCAGCCGACGATCTCGCAGCGCTCAGGGATATCTCCCAAGGGTTGTGAGGCCGAAATTCCCATCGCAACATCCGCACCAGATCCATCCCCTGAAAGGTCCTCATGTCCACTGTTCCTGTCACCCCCCAGCCGCAGGCCCCGCCAAAGGGTCCTGCGCTTGTGCCCTCCACCACTTCAGCCGCAAAAGCCAAGGCAAGCGTTCTCATGGAGGTTGTCGTGAATCGCGACGCTCTCTTGGCCGAGGTCGCCGCAGCCCAAGGCATCACCTCGTCCAAGACGACGATTCCGATTCTGTCGAATCTCCTGATCGAAGCCCAAGACGGCTTCCTCAAGATCGCAGCGTCGAACATCGAGCAAACGCTGACCACGAAGGCACCTGCCACAGTCAAGAAGCCGGGCGTTGCCACCGTTCCGGCGCGGAAGCTGTACGACTACATCAAGCTGCTTCCTGCCGGCGACATCAGCATCAAGCTGCTGGAGAATGACTGGGTCCGCATTCAGGCCGGTCGCTCCAACACGAAGATGGTCGGCATGGCACGGGATAACTATCCCACGATTCCAACAGTAGGCAACTTGCCGAAGGTGACGTTACCCGTCTCCGTGCTCCGCTCCTTGATTGCTCATACGATCAGTGCGGTGTCGATGGAGGAGTCGCGCTACACGCTCACCGCAGCCCTCCTCCTTGTGGAACCCAAGAAGGTTTCGATGGTCAGCACGGACGGGACCCGTCTCGCACTGGCCGAGAAGGACGAGGCTCTGGCGGGTGTTAAAGCTCCCCGCAAGCTTCTCATCCCCCACCAGGCGCTGCGCGACCTCGCTTCCCTTCTCGCTTCCACAAAGAGCGAGACGGTCGAGATCGCGGAGAGCGACACCACGCTGTTTATGGTGATCGGGGATCGGGAATACACCTCCAGGAAGAAAGCGGGAGCGTTTCCGAACCACGAGGCCGTTATTCCGCGGAGCAACAACAACACGGTTATTTTGCGGACCGTCGATGTTGAGCGTTCGGTTCGCAGGGTTGCGCAGTTTACGGATCAGAAGTCCAGCGGCGTGAAACTCGCCCTTGGAGCCAATGCTCTGAAGATCAGCGCATCCACGACAGAGAGCGGCGAGTCCGAGGATACGCTCGACGCGCCATACGCTTCCGAGCAAATCCTGATCAAGCTGAACGCCGACTTCATCCTCGACTTCTGCAAAGTAGTAGGCAGCGTCGGAGAGGTCAAATTCAGCTTCAAGGATGGCCGGAGTGCTGCGCTGCTGGAACCGGAAGCCGCCAACAGGGACATTAGCTTCAAGCTGGTGCTGATGCCGATGCGCTTCTCGTAAAGCGATCTTTGGCTGTCCGTAGCAAGTTGGACATAGTGTTGCCGCCGAGGCGCACTATGCCCTTTTTGCTGCGGTCTTAGAAAAAACGCAATGATTACGCTTCGGATCGAGAGGACGAGGATGTGCAAGAAGAGGACTGACTGGATAGTAACGGGCGGGAACGACGGAGCACTAGGAACCTGCACGCGATGCGGAGAAACCCTGAAGGTCAGCCTGTCCCAGTCAATGAACGTTCTCACGGCCAGCATCAAAGCGTTCGTCAAGTAACATTCCGATTGCCGGCCCGAAGAGGCGCAAGCATAAAGAAAAGTGTCAACCATGCCACAAAGCGGCGCGTGGTTTCGCCGCCTCGTGCAATGACGGCAGCAGCAAAGGTGACGCGGTACGCAAATGCGTCCGGGTCGAATACGTCTAAACACTACGAACAAACCAAACACCTCTCGGCGCGTGGGCTGACTCATTATGCAGCCAAACTACGTACAGACGCAGAGAAGGCTTGGGAGAAACGCCAACCTTCCGTGATTTAGGGGCGCGTAACCCGCAACTGCTGCACTCGTGGGCCATAAGGGAGTATCTAACCCTCGACGTTTTGTTTGACTCTCCGTAAACGGAGTATATAATATCCAGAAGTGGAGATATACATGGCAACCCTTACCTATCCGATCACCCGATATGAACCGCCGCCAGTCCTCAATCTTGCATCGAGGGCTGACCGAGAACGTTTGAGTGCGTCCGGTCTCATGGCGTTGTTCAATATTGCCAAACGCTGGAAACTTCGAGCCGAAGACGTGCGTGAGCTTATGGGCGGGATTGCCAACGGTTCTTACTTCGAGATGAAGAAAGATCCGAAAAGCAGGGTTCTCGATACGGACAAAATGTATCGAATCTCGTACTTGATTGGGATCTATAAGGCATTGAATATCCTCCATAGCCAGGAACTTGCGGATCAATGGATCCAACTTCCAAACACGAATCGAATCTTTGGAGGCAGGACTCCTTTGGACTACATGATCCAAGGAGGCGTTCCCGCCATGCAAACGGTGAGGCGATTGTTGGATGCCCGCCGCGGTGGCGCCTGACTGCCCGTTTGGCCCATCTCAACCCTCTTCATAAAGATAGGCCTCTATGCAAATTCCGATCTCGCACGTCCGGCGCCGTGACACGCACCGATTGATTCTCTCGAAATACAGCAAAGGCAATGAAAGCGTGTTGACGGGGATATCGAACAATGACGCACACCTTTCGGACATCTTCGAACTAGACAGCGCCACCAATGATCGACTCCTCGCGGAAAATCAGTTGCTTCCCGGGATTGGGGTGCAGGAACTGGTTTTTGGCTTCCCGTTCGCACCCATTGTTAACGCCTCGTTTACCCACGCCCATCCTCTTGGGGGACGCTTCAATGGGCCGGACCGTGGAGCGTGGTACGCAGGCTATGAGCTGAGAACTTCGCAAACCGAGGTTGCATTTCATAAATCGCTGGAGTTGGCTGAGATCAACAGGTTCGTTGACAAGGTGACGTACGACGACTACCAGGCTGATTTCAAATGTGAGTTTCACGATCTCAGAAATGTGCCGGAGGCTATCGACTGTCTTAATCCCACCAGCTACATTGCATCCCAGACCGTTGCCGATGAGCTACTGAATGCCGGTTCTCAGGGAATTGTCTATCCCAGTGTGCGGCGCGCAGGAGGGACGTGTATCTGTTGCTTCAGGCCTGTCCAGGTGTCCAATGTCCGAAAAGGACCGACATACCAGTTTCTGTGGGACGGCAGTCCAGATCCCGTCGTCAGCCGACTTTAGCAAATAGTAATCTGCTGTCCCCGTGTCGACGAGTCAAATACCATGCGGGACATGGAGCCTTTGTCGTCCTGCCTGACGCATTCCCAGTGGTAAAGGGAAGAGAGATATCCGACATGACTGAGTTCTATTGCAAGTGTTCTCCAAACAGCACCGCAAGCTGCGGCAACATTCAGACCGCCCTCGACTGCGACGACGACTGGAGCCCCCGCGCTATCCAAACAGAAACCGACGCAGAGTTTGACGCCGCCCGGCCGCTGATGATCGACATAACACCAGTCGGCTGCTCAACGCCAAAGGGGGCCGCGAGGGTCGCGAAGGCGATCAAAGATTTTGTTGATGCCGGTGCCGCGCTCGCCAATGCGGCGATCGAGTTCTTCGACACCCACGAGTCTGACATTCTCCACGCGATGGAGATGTACCCCGGTGTTGCAGAGGATGTCCACCAGTTGCAAGCTTTGATCGGCGCGAGGAACCGGAAGCAGGGAGCGTTCTTGGCGGCTGTAGTTGGGCAATAGCGAACGAACCAGCAAGCGCACAATAATTAGCCCTCCCCGACGCTGGGGGAGGGCTAACCCTGATCCAGCGAAACAAGCCTAAGACCCCGTCCAAGGTTCATCCTTGCCCGACGAAAGAACATTTCCTTAATTCAATCTCAGTAGATCGTTCCAAGAGGAGGCTCGCATGCCAATCCCTCACCAGATCGCGTGTGCGACCTGTCCTGCTGTGCCAGCAAAGCTTGTCGGCGGCCTGTGTGTTTCGTGCCGCATGAAAGCCATCCGTGGCCCTGCCAAATATCAATGGACCGCGGATATGGACGATCAACTCCGCCAAGCCTATCGCCGATCGACGAACCGGCTCCAACTGACAACAGAACTCACCAAGCTCTGCACTGCGTTTCGAGTGCCTCGCACAGCTCTATCCAATCGTTCACGAACACTTGGCCTCAACAGCTTTCACCCGTTTAAACCGTGGACTGACGATGAGAAGGTTGCACTCCGGAAATTGGTGGGACTCATGAGCGTCAAAGCCATCGCCAAGAGGATTGGACGTAGTCCTCATGCCATCAAGAGCCAGCTTTATCAGATGGAGCTATCCGCCCAACTCACGGAAGGATACACGGTGCGCCAGCTTCAACTTCTGCTTGGAGTTCCCAATCGGAGCATCCAGATGTGGTTGACGACCAAGGCCCTCACGATGAAGAACGAGCGGATAACCGAAGGATCCGTCCGCAAATTTGTGAAGAACAATATGTATGAATACAGCTTCAGAAGGGCCGACGAACCCTGGCTGAAATTTCTGCTTGGCGCCCAACGGGCCGCGAGGCGGCGGCGCGCTGTTGTATTCGAGATGAGCAAAGCAGCGTGACGAGCTCTTGACCGTAACACAGCAATTTGCGGGAGACGCATGAAGATCGACAGTACACTCACCACCATCAAGAACATCCATCGCCGGGTAGTTGGCTACTCGGCTCACTTTCACTCCCTTGGGACCGCGGAAGAGCACCAGACCAAGGCTGAGGCAACTGCAGACCTGGCAGCGATGATAGCGTTCCGATGCCAGTACGAGAGCGCCGCGGTCAAGATTACCAGCGTCCGTGGGCACGTTGGTGTCTTTTCATACGACTTGTACGGCGGCATTGTGACACGCCACATTTGGCCCGAGAGTAGGGTCTCGCAGTCTTCGCGGCCTGGAGCGATGGTTGAGGCAGAAGCTGCCTTCCGTCACCACGTCGCACAGATCACGTGGGACGGTACGCTCGCGCCCAGTGAAATCCTCTCTGAAGCACAGCAGGGCGAGTTTCGGTGGTGGTGCGAATTCCAACTCCGCTACAAGTACGCGCACGAGACGCTCGGCATGAAGGACGGCGACGCCCATCAGTACGCCTGCGACGGCCGTAATCCATACCAGCCTGCCGACCCTCCAGTGGTCGCAGTCGCAGTTGAAAGCCAGCGCGCGTAAGGCTCGCACTTGCAGAAAGGACCAAGATGTCGGCAATGCTCTTTGATGACGCGGAAATTCTCTCTCGGTACACCCGGGCCCAGGCTATCGAGGACGGCATCTTGGTCGACATGACAGTGGAGCCGTTCGGATCCCTTGCGCGCGAGGCTGGCCTCAAGTGGCCAATTTGCATGACTGCCACAGCTTTCCATGAGTTTGTGGCAGTTGTGGATGGCGCAAAGGGTCACGTGGGGCAGGATGTGAAGGGAAGATTTTGGGATGTTGTATTCATGTTTAGGCATACCCGTCGCGAGGTGTCCCCGCTCGAAGCGCGGTGGAAGCTTGTCGTTCGAGATCCCGATGGGCGCTCGCGCATGAAGGAACTGAAGTGTGTCAGCGGACCGGCCGATGATATGTCGCCATGTTTGACCTTCATGCTGCCCGGAGAGGACTAGGGATTACGGTCGCTCCCGCGGTAGTTGAAACGAAGGCTCGATACGGGCTGCCTGGTTCGAGGAGCAGTGGTCCGGATCGCAAGGTTGCCTCTTTTGGGTAGTAGCAGGGCGGTCACGTAATCTAAGACATGACCGCCTCATCGCCGCGCACCGCATAATAGGGATCGAGGACGTGGAAACGCATGCTGCTCGACCGATCCAAGCTGATTCGCACAATGGCACGCGTCACAGATGGTTAACCGCCAGGCGTCCAAGGTGGGAGCCGATAAGCGTAACCAGATAACGGGCGCGGGTTGAAAAGAGAGAGATGGTAGAGTGCGCCCGGCGCGAGGAGGCATGAGATGTCAGTTCAGTCCCGAAAACTCGCCCGAGCAAAACGGAAGTTGCAGGATGCTGAGAAGAAGCTTAAGCGCACTGAACGGAGCGTCTTGAGTTGGCGTCGCAAAGTCGCCGATCTCACCTTTGAGCAGCGATCCGTTGCCCAAGTGTTACTTTGGTCTGAAACTCCGCAACCCTCCAATAACCCCGCGACACCGGCAGAGATTGCACATCTGTGACCGCGTTCACACCCGGTAGGCTATGTTGGTGACTATACTAGTGCCACTATGCGGACCATCGGTTTGGTAACTGCTGCCGGCGCGGCAGGCGCCTTCTACTGGAAGTGAATGGCTGAAATCATCAAGACCTGGCTCTGACCGTCCCCAACGCGGCTATCAGTAAGCCGGAGTGCTGGTGACAGGAAGCTCCTAAACACTTTGAATCTGAACCAAGCACGCGATTCACAGAACCAAATACGCCATTCGGCGCCATAAAGGACATGAACATGACTTCCACTGCCACTGCAGGATTCAAACTAGAGCCGGTTTTCACAGCACCCGGCGCGCTCGGCTTCGACGGCGTCGAATTCGGGTTGCGCGATGCGCTGATCCAATCCAGCACCGGCGAAGCGGTATTTGAGCAGACGGGCGTCGAGGTTCCAACCTCATGGTCCATGCGCGCAACCAACATCGTCGCCAGTAAGTATTTTCACGGTGCGGTGGGCACTCCCGAGCGGGAGTACAGCGCGAAGCAACTTATCTCCCGCGTCGTCGACACCATCAAGGAAGCTGGCACTTCTGCCGGCTACTTCGATGACGAAGAGAGCGCCAGTGCGTTTCAGGAGGATCTCAAATACCTCCTGGTCCGCCAGATGGTGGCGTTCAATTCGCCTGTGTGGTTCAATGTCGGGTGCGCGAAGCTCGAACCTATCAACAACGGCGGCAGCTGGCATTGGAACCCGGAGACCAAGGAAGTTGAGTTTGGTCGCACCGGCTACTCGCATCCGCAATGCAGCGCGTGCTTCATCAATTCGGTTGAGGATTCCATGTCCTCGATTCTGGACCTGGCGAAGACCGAGGGAATGCTCTTCAAGTGGGGATCGGGAACGGGCACCAACCTGTCTGTGCTGCGTGGATCCACAGAGCCTCTCTCCGGTGGCGGCACTGCTTCGGGACCCCTCAGCTTTATGAAGGGATTCGATGCCTTCGCCGGCGCCATCAAGTCGGGCGGCAAAACACGTCGCGCAGCCAAGATGGTCATTCTCGACGCCGATCACCCCGACATCGAGGACTTCGTTGCAGCGAAAGGCAAGGAGGAACTGAAGGCGGCAGCTCTGGTACGTGAAGGTTACGATGGGAGCGGTCCCGAATCCGAGGCCTATTCGACGATCGCATTCCAAAACGCGAACAACTCAGTCCGCGTCACCGACGACTTCATGGAAGCGGCCATCAACGGCCGTGACTGGGACCTCAAGGCGCGCGTGGGCGGACACACGACGAAGACCATCAAAGCCGCTGATTTGCTACGCGCCATTGCCGCAGAAACTTTCAACTGCGGCGACCCGGGCATGCAATTTCACACCACGATCAACCGCTGGCACACAGCCAAGGCCTCCGGTCCGATCAACGCCTCCAACCCCTGCTCCGAGTACATGTTCCTTGACGATACGGCCTGCAACCTTGCCAGCTTCAACCTGGTCAAGTTTCTCGGTCCGAACGGCGAGTTCGACTCCACCGCTTTCACCGCGGCGGTTCGTCTGCTCGTCATCGCAATGGACATCCTGGTTGACATGGCCGGCTACCCCACGGAGAAGATCACGCGGAACTCGCATGACTTTCGCCCACTGGGTCTCGGCTATGCTAACCTTGGCGCGCTTCTGATGAATCTGGGTCTTCCCTACGATTCAGAAGACGGCCGCTCGATGGCCGGCGCAATCACCTCCCTGATGGGCGGCGCGGCTACTCTGGCTTCGGCTGAGATCGCAGCGACGATGCCGAGCCTTGATGCAGCATCGGGTGTCGAAAACACTTCAAAGAATGGCTCCTTCCCTGGCTATTCGATGAACGCAGCTTCGGCCCTCGAAGTTATGGCGATGCACCTCGACGCAAGCAGAAACCTGACGACGGCCGCAACCATGGACGAGTCTCGTTCGCTGGCGACGATTGCAGCTTGTCTCTGGGACAGCGCGCTTCTCTCCGCAACAGTGAACGGTCTTCGCAACGCCCAGGTCACAGTGCTGGCGCCCACGGGAACCATAGGGTTCCTCATGGACTGTGATACGACGGGCATCGAACCGATGCTTGGCGTTGTCACGTTCAAGAAGCTCGTCGGCGGCGGCTACATGACGCTCGCTAACGGCAGCGTGCCAATGGGCCTCAGTCGTCTCGGGTATAACCAAGCCGAGGTTGATGCCATTGTTGCGTACGTCGAGGCGGAAGGCACGGTTGAAGGCGCTCCTGGCCTCCAGGACGCGCATCTGCCTGTTTTCGATGGAGCATTCCTCCCCACCAAGGGTGTGCGCTCTATTCGTTGGCAGGGGCATGTTGACATGATGGCTGCAACCCAGCCGTTCCTGTCGGGGGCCATCTCTAAGACTGTGAATCTGCCCAACAGCGCCACAGTTGAAGAGATTGCCGAAGCGTATGTGATGGCATGGCGCAAAGGCTTGAAGGCAGTCGCAATCTATCGCGACGGCTCAAAGTCCGGCCAGCCCGTGAGTGTGACCAAGGTGGCAGCCGAAAGCGCAGTCGAGACCCGTCCAGTTGAGGATCTCAATGCACCTCCGGTCGCGTGCCGTCACCGTTTGCAGGATGAACGCTCGGCGCTCACCCATCACTTCCGGTTCGGCGGTCACGAAGGATACCTGACGGTTGGCATGTATCCGAATGGCCAGCCTGGTGAAGTCTTCATCAGGATGTCCAAGGAGGGGTCCACCATTAGCGGCTTGATGGAATCGTTTGCGACGTTGCTCTCGGTTTCATTGCAACACGGAGTCCCGCTGCAGGTCGTGTGCGAGAAGCTCGCTCACACCCGCTTCGAGCCCTCGGGTTGGACCGGGAACGAGAAGATGGGCTACGCGAAGTCCATCATGGACTATATCGGGCGCTGGATGCAGTATCGCTTCCTCGAAGGCGAGCAGCTTGCGCTCTTCACTCCTACCTCCCCACTCAACGCGACTACCTCTATCGGCAGCAGCAAGCCGGCAGCGGCGGTCGCGGAACCGCAATTCGGAGATGCTCCCATCTGCCCGACCTGTGGTTCGATCTGCCGAGCGAGCGGCACATGCTTCGTGTGCGAATCCTGCTCAACGAGCGTTGGGGGATGCTCCTAAATGGTTGTTATGTAAGGCGTTATACGGCGTCAGCGGGAGATAGCCAAACCAGGCGTCTCTGCTGGCCATGCAGCGTCTTTTTCCTTCCACCCTAACCCCTATAAATCGATTGATTCACTTGGGCTGCGCGAAACAACGCGCAGTCCTTCCCATTTGTGATCGAGGACCTCATGAAAGCAAAAGTTCTTATCGGCACGCCGACCCCCGCAGGAGTCAAAGACGGCGGATTCGCTCTCTACGACTCGGGCGAAGAACGACTGCGCTGGAGTGCGCCCTTCCCTCTTCCCGCGATCGGGACCCGCATCTACATCACGATGAACAACATTGGATGGGCAACCGTCGAAGGATTCTTCGCCGAAGGTGGCTACCTTGGTGTGATGACCAAAGCAGAGAATCCCCCGGAGTGGCTCCGCCAGCAGAGGCAGCGAGCGGCGACCCGCTATACTCCCGAGACTCCCGAGTGGCTGAAGCGTGGCATCGGCTGTGAGTTCGGCGCGGAGATCGCACTGGAACAACCCACAGCCGCACCGCGACCGATAAAGACAGCATGACAGACTGCGGCAAGCCGATTCAAGCAGCAGAAGAGAGCTGAAATTCGACGTCCTGCTCTTTGTCGCGATCGCGATTGCTTTAGCTGTAGAGCCGGCATTGAAATTCCTCAGCACCTTTCGCGGGCGCAATCAGTAACATTGACCCCTCGCAGGACACTCTTTTAGGAGACCCTACTATTCCGAGATGCAGCCCGCCATTACCTCTCACTGGGCGGCTGCCATTTTGCCAATAATCTACTGCCATTATGGCAGCTTCCGGAGTACACTATGAGCATGGCAGTTCCTAACACCAAAACCATCGTCAGCTTCGTCGGGACAGCGGCCATCATGCCGGGGACACGCATTGGCAAGGCGCTCGGACTGAAGAGCATGGAGACCCCATCGCTCATGCAGGCTGCCCAATCCGGCCTGAGTTGGAGCGCCGTACGCAAGTTCCTCGATATCACCGGGTTCTCTCGGCAGGACCTCGCCAAATATCTCGCCATCCCTGAGCGAACCTTCGCCCGCCGCCGA
>CAZAXI010000090.1:0-17733 GCA_964489045.1 uncultured Granulicella sp.
CGCTCGACACCGCCTGGTTGAAGTTGGTCGAGAATGCCTCGCGGTACGGGAACGAGCTCAGGTATTCCAGGTCCGCCACCGCCCTCGCTTGTACCGGCGTAGCCGCGCCCGCCTGGTCTTCCCCGGCAATCAGGTCGTACCGCCCGGAAAAGGTCACGTCTGTGCCGCTCTGGTTCACATACACCCCGCCGGGATAGTAGCCACGGTCTTGCAGAGCGCTATAGCGTGCCTTGATAAAGTCCTGTCCCAGCCCGCGATACCACAGGCTCCCCGTCTCCTCCCAGCCGCGCGCCGAGTAGTAAATCGTTCCCACGGTCAGGTTGGTGCTGCGGTTGATCGCCCAGTAGATCTGCTCGCCCACCGTATCGCCCTTGCTCGCCGAGTTGAACCCGATCTCCGGAATCAGGATGCCGCTCTGCCGGTCGTTCGCATCCAGCGGGTGAGTCACATACGGGAACCACAGCACCGGCAGGCTCATCAGGTGGAAGATGCTGTTGGCCGTGTGCGCCTGGGTGTCGTTCACCTCGAACTTCGCCGCCGAAAGCAGCCAGTCCGGGTTCGGCAACTGGCACGACGTAATCGTCCCGTCATACACCTCGTACCTCAGCGGCCCGCTCTTCACCACCATCCTGCCGGTAAACAGAAACGGATTGCCGTTGTTGTAGCGCTGGCTCGCCGCCGCCGCATTCGCCGCGCTGCTAGCCGGCCCCACCGTTGCCGCAGCCTTGCGCGTGCTGCCCACCGAGCCGACCACATCGAAGAACCGCCCCGTCTGTGTCTGCAGGTTGATTGTGCCGTGGCTCGCCTCGATGCGCTCCGAGGTATCCCTGATCGTCACCACCACGTGCCCGGTCATGTCCACGTCGTCGGTATCGCTGTTGTATTCAACGTGGTCCGCCGCCAGCGTGCGATCGCGATACGTGATCACCACACCGCAATCGGCGACATACAAGTGGCCGTCGGTTGACTCTTTCCCGCAGATCTTATCGGTGGAAATCGACACCTCCGTGCCCGGCCCCGGAATCGGCGTCGCGTCCGGATACTGTGTATCGGAAAGCTCGGCCGGCAGCGCATTTTCCACCGCTGCAGCCGGAGGTGCCACAGTCGTCACCTCTTGCCCTGCGAGTTGTGCATGGTTTGCCGCGAGCCCCGTGATACTTATGAAGAAGCAGGCGCTCCTGAGAATTTGCGCAGGTGAGAGACGGCCGCCGCGTGGGCGCTGGTCGACACTGGACGGCGATCCCGGGAGTGTCAACGGGGAGACAGCGGATCGAAGCGGGATTCGCCCCGGCGCTCGCTGTCTCCCAGCGGGTCCGCATCGCTGCTCAACCTGTCGCTGCCCGCCGTTCAGTCTTGTCACACGCACCACCCTTTAGAGGTTAATTGATTTCGCGGAAGTGAGTTTGAGTTTGAGCAAAATGGGCTCCGCACTGCTTAACCCCGAATCCGCCGATTCCACCTTCGCTGCAATCGCCGGCGATTCCGCGGACGCAGCCGCCGAACCAAGTCCCGCAACGCTCTCCGCCGCCGCGCTCCGCCTCCAGGCTGCCGAGCGCCTCGCCGCCCACCGCAGCCGCCGCGCCAACCCCCACGCCGAACCAATCCAGTCCCGCCCCGCACCCGCTCGCCCCGCCGCCACCCGCGCCGCGCGCATCGCTGCCGTCGTCGCCGAGCGCTACGCCCACACCCAGACCTATCGCGCCTTTCTCGCCGCCGAGGCCGAACGTGCCGTCCAGCAGGCCCGCGCCGCCGCCGAGGTCGCCGCTCTCAACGCCCAGGCTGTCGCCGCCGCCCAGCAATCCCTGCTCGACTCCTTCGACCAGGCCGCAAGCGAGCAGGCCGTGATCGAGCAGTCGGCAGCTGGCGAAGACGCGCCGCACCACGGCCTCTCTCACGAAAATCGCGACGCCACCGCGCAACCGGCTTCCGCACAGCCCGAATCTCGCGCTCCCGTCGAGCTCTCCCTCTGGCCCGATCTCGACCCCGCATCCCCACCTCACCTGCATCACTCCAACCGGCCGCACCATCCTGCGCGCGAGCATCGCGCCTCGCACCTCGAACCTCGAACCTCGAACCTGCCTTCTCTCACCGTCCGCCTCTACGAAGACGCCGCCAGCGCGGCCCATGTCGATCTGAACGCATCACACCGCGCATTCTCCGCCCCACACATGAATCACCGCGCCGAATTGAACCCCGAACCCAACCCGGGCCGCAACCCCGACCGCAGCGATGCCGAAGCCCGCGCGCTCGACGAGGAGATCGCCTTCCGCCAGGCCCCCGTCTTCGAAGAGCCCGTCGGCCCGCCCATGCCCCTGCCCGCCAACCTCATCGAGTTCCCGCGCCAGCTCGTCGCCTCCCGCAAGGCCCGCCCGCGCCTGGCCGAGGGCCCCCTGCGCGACGACGACAGCTCCCCCGCGGACAGCCAGCTCCGCATCTTCGAGGTCGACCCCGCCCAGATCTCCACCACTCCCGCCGCCGATGTCGACCCCGCCGCCAGCGCCACCGCGCCGCAATGGACCTCCATCTGGCTGGACGCATCCACTGTGTCCTCGCCCACGGTCGGCGCCGCTCAACCACCTGACCCCCAATTTGCCGCCGGCAGTATCTCCCAGCAAACCGTCCCTCTCCCCGGCGCAGCCACAATCGGCCGCCGCGTCCTCGCCGCCGCCATCAACGGCGCCGTCGTGCTCGCCGGCGAGCTTGCCTTCGCCGCGGTCTTCCTCATGGTCGCGGGCCACGTTCTCCCCTTGCAATCCGGCCTGCCGCTGCACCTGGCGCTCGCCCGCTTCCTCATCCAGGCCCGCACCCAGACCGGCCTCCAACTCAGCCAGCTTCCCGCGGCCCTCGCCATCGCCGGCGGGGTCCTGCTTCTGCTCTACCACGCGCTCTTCTTCTGGTTCTGCGCGGCCACGCCCGGAATGCGTTGCGCCCGCATCGCCCTCTGCACCTTCGACGACGAAAACCCCACCCGCAAGACCCTGCGCCGCCGCATCCTCGCCGTGCTGCTCTCCGCCTGCCCGCTCGGCCTCGGCTTCCTCTGGGCCGCCCTCGACGAGGACCGCCTCACCTGGCACGACCGCCTCTCCCGCACCTACCAGCGCACCTACTAGAGACAGTTGCTGATTGTTAGCTGCTAGTTGAAAAATAGAGCAAGGGATGCCGGTTGGGAGTATACTGCCAACCTTGGAGAGTCCAAAAATCGAATTCCTGACTGGCATCTCTTTCTGACCCGGGACACTCCGTAAGGAGGGATCAGCATGCGACACCTTGGGAACCTTGTCTTTTCGGTTGCTCTGCCGGCCTTGCTCTGCCTCATGCCGGGGTCACTGCGGGCGGATACGATTTACACCTACACCGGCGAAGCCTACACCACCTGCACCAATACCTGTGGACCCCTGTCAATTACGTTTGCGACCTCGTTAACGGGGTCGGCGCTGGATAGTTTGTCTCTCCAGAACATCACCTCGACGGTGACATCGTGGGACTTCACCGACAATAGTGGCAAGTTGAACATCTTCAACGGCGATGGGCAGGTTCTCAGCTCCCAATTCGCCTTTATCGTTGCCACCAACGCTGTCGGGGACATCACTTCGTGGTATATCACCGCCCAGGAGTCTCCCGCTTCCGGCGCCGGCTATCAGGAGATTACGTCATACTGCGGTCAGATCACCGTGGATTACAGTGTGACCGGCTACAGCGATTTTTCCGCGAATTCGGAGAGCAGCCCTCCCGAAGGCGGCACCACCGGCGCTGAGTCGGACGCTGGCTGCGGCAGCGCACCCCTGATCATGCTGCCCTCGTCACCGCTGGTAACGCCGGAACCATCGTCCTGCTTTTCGCTCGGCACCGGTCTGCTGGGCCTCCTGGCGCTGGCACCGCGACGCCGTCGCTAGCAACCATTCGTCGCACCCCCGAGAGGGTACCGGTACCGTGCCGCCCTCCGCCTGCCTGCATGGCCTCGGCTTCCTCTGGGCCGCCCTCGACGACGAACGCCTCACCTGGCACGACCGCCTCTCCCGAACCTGCCAGCGCAGCTACTAGGACTGGGCTCCCATAATCGGGAATCTTCTTTATCCATTGAGCAAGAAGTAGTAAGATGTGCTACCAGGTGAGCCATGCCCGATATCCAGAAGATCAGCGTTGCCCTCACAGCCGAACAAATAAACGCAATCAAATCCGCGGTAGAGACCGGCGAGTACGCCACCACCAGCGAGATCGTGCGCGAAGCCCTGCGCGATTGGCAATGGAAGCGAGAGCTGCGGGGCGAGGACCTGAAACGCCTGCGTGAGCTTTGGCGCGAGGGTAAAGCCAGCGGTGCGGCCAGGCCACTTGATCTATCCCGGACTCGCGAGCTGGCACGCCAGAGGCTCAGAAAAGCCGCCGAACGGATCGCATGAAGCCTGCTTTGCTCTGGACGCCACAGGCGCGGGAAGACCTGTTTGATATCTACGTCACCATTGGGCTGGACAATCCGTCGGCTGCTGAACGCATGCACACCGCACTGGAGGAGCAGGCCAATCTTCTAGCAACTACTCCACGCATGGGTGTGCGCCGTCTGGAGATAGCGCCCGCGGCACGAATGTTGGTTCAGGGTGTGTACGTGATTCTCTACGAGACCCATCCAGACACTGACGAAGGACCAATTCGAACCGTTGAAATCGTTCTGGATTGTGCACGGCCATCGCGACCTAAGCCGCATCTTCTAGCCCCTAGAACGTCGTCCCCACCGTAAACCGGAACGTCTTCCTCGGCTCGCGCAACTGGTACGACGCGCCGTACACCTGCAGCGCCTGCTGGTAGCTGTATTCGCCCGCGCCCGAATTCGGGAACATGCTGCGGAACACTGAGTTGCTCACCGCCAGTTGTTGCGGCACCGTCTCATACAGCCGCAGCGGGTTGTACGCGTAATACAGCCGCATCGGCGCATTGATGATCGGCATAATCACCTGCAACTCCACGCCGTTGGACATGCGCGGCACAAAGTTGGTGTGCGGCACCGTCGCCAGTTGCAGCGGCGAGAACGCGGGCAGCCCGTTAGTCCCGTTCAGCGATATGCCGCCGTAGCAGGCCCCGTTGACAAACGTCGGGCAGCCGTACAGCGGGCTCGCAAGCACCGACGCGCCCGCCACGCTCTGCCGCAACTGCGACTTCTCCAGATCGCCGGTCATCCCGAAATCCGTGAAGAAGTTGAAGCTCACCTGGTTCATGATGGGGATCTGGTACTGCAGGTTGAACGTCGCCTGGGTGTCGCCGCCCACCGACGCCAGCCGGTAGATCGGCAGCGGAATCTGGATGTTCCCCAGGCTCGGATTGGTCGGGTCCCGCGGCACCAGCGTCCCATCCGGGTTGGTCAAGTTGAACTCCACCTTCACCGGCACAAACGTGTACGGCGAGGCCGAGCGGATGTCGAACCCGCGCAGTTCCGTCTCGCCGCCGCCGTAGATCCGGTCCGTCGGCGGCGCCACCTGGTCGCCGAAGCCGTTGATGTGCGCCACCACCAGCCGCATGCCCAGAACGTTGCGTCCATCCCGCCGGAACTTCAACCCCTGGATCGGGTAGTACTGGCGGAAGCTCGCCACCGGCTGGATGTACTTCACGTTGCCGCCCGAGCCCGCCACCGCCGCCGTAATGTTAAAGTCTCTGCCCGAGTGCGCGCCCACCGGCCGGTCCGTGCTGGAGTAGCTGAAGCTCGGCGAGATCACCGACGTCACGATCCCGTTCAACTGGTTCGGCCCTTCCACTCCCGAGCGAAACGCCAGCGACTGAAATACATTCCGCGTATTGTCGTTGAACGTCGTAATCGACTGCCGCGACAGCGCGTACGTCAGCCCCACTCGCGACACTCCGCGCCCCACCCACAGATGCTTCAGCGGCTCGCTGATCGACGCCGTAAACCCAGTGGTCGCCGTGTTGTAGTTGGTCAGCAGCGACTGCTGCGCCGTGGAAATGTTTGCCGCCGTGTTGTTCGCAATCGAATACGCCTTCGCCGGGTTGTAGTCGAACTTCCGGTCGAACACCTCAAAGCCCAGTGAGATCGGTTTGTTCCGCAGATACGGCTCGTTGAACCCCAGGCTCACATTCCGCGAGAGGTCCCCGATATTCGCATTCGCCGACAGCGTCTCTCCCAGCCCCAGAAAGTTGTTGGTCTGGTAGTTCAGCCCCACGAACGTTCCCGACAACCCGCTGATGCCGCCGTTTACCCCGATCGAGTTCTTCCCTTTCTCCTTCACCTTCAGCAGCAGGTCCACCGTCCCGTCGTCCGGATTCTGATGCGTCTCGGTGTCGTCCTCGGTCTTCAGCACGTCGAAGTAGCCCAACTGGTTCAACCGCAGGACGGAGAGGTCCCAGCGCTCCTGGCTGTACACCTGGCCCTCCTCCAGCAGCAACTCGCGCCGGATCACCTTGTCGCGCGTCACCGTGTTGCCGCTAAACTCAATCCGCGACACGATGAACTGCTTGTCCTCATCGATGTCGATGGTCCAGCTGATCGTCTTCTTCGCCTCGTCATAGTGCGGACTCGGCGCAGCCACCACCTTGATGTAGCCGCGGCTGCCATAGGCCTTCTGCAACTCCTTCAGGCCCTTGCGGAAAAGCTCCGCGTTGAAATACTCGCCGTCCTTCTGCGGGAACAGGGTCCGCAGCCCCTTCACATTCCACTCCGCCGTCACCCCGGTGAACGTGATCCCGCCCAGCTTGTAGCGATCGCCCTCGTCCACCGGCAGCATGATGTCGATGCGTTTGCCGGTCGACGGCCGCAAGGTAAACCAGTTCAGCCCGCCCTCGTCGCGCACGTGCGTCTGCGCATCCCCGATCTGCGCCTTCCAGTAGCCGCGCTCCTGGTACGCCTGTTGCACCCGCTGGGTGTCCTCGTCCAGCTTGCTCGCGTCAAACGTCCGCGCAAACAGGTCTTCCAGAATAATCGAGTGTGGAATCCCGATCGGCCGGCTGTTTACCATCGCATTCCGCAGCGTCCGCGCGCTCAGGTTGTAGTTGCCGTCGAAGGCGATCTTCCCCACCTTCACCGTCGGCCCTTCCTTGATCTTGAACGTGATCCCCACCGAGTACGGCGGAATCGTCTTGATCACCGGAATTACGCTCGCAAACTGGTGCCCGTGCTCGCTCAGCAGGTCCTTCAGCACATCTTCGGCCCGCTTTACCCGGGTCTCGTCGAACTGGCTCTCCACCGTCAGCCCGACCTTCGCCTTCTTGAACCGCTCCTGCACGTCCGACAAGGTCACCGAGTTCAGACCGGTGTAATCGATCGACCGGATGGTAGGCTTCTCCCGCACAATCACCACCAGTTGCACGCACTCCGGCGTGTCCACCTTCTCGATGCGCAGGTTCTCAAAGTAGCCCGTGTTCCACAACGAGTTGAAGTCCCGCTCCACCTCCTCAGGATCGTAGGGATCGCCCTGGTGAGAGGTCAGCCGGGCCAAAATGGAGTCCTTGGGAATTCTGCGGTTATTGATCACCTGCGGTTCGCACAGCGCCTGCGAGCCGGCATTTGCCTGAACCGGCGCCGCCGGCGTGTCTTGCAAACCCCCCTGCGCCCACAACACCCGCCCGGGCATCAGCGAAACCGCCACCACCCCGGCCATAACCGCAACCGTGCGAGCAATGCGAGTGCGCACAGACTTGATGTTGCTGCCCAGAAAACTCCCGCTCACTCGCTTTACGGTAAAAATACGCACACCCTCATTGCTGTCCAGGATCTCTCCCCGCCTGCTCCTATGGGGAAAGTTCGATTATATGGGAGCAACACCGCTCCACGCGAGTTTCCCCCCACCCTAAAATCCCCCGCACACCCACGCGGGACAGCGCCAAGCTCCGCCAACCGAACTTCGTCGATAGTTTTTGCTCCAACTCCTTCAGCACCGGTTCGCTTACAACCAGCTCGCACCTGCCACTGAAGAAAACCTCCATGACTGCAAGAGGCTTGCCACCAAAAACCAGACCCGAAACTAAGACGTTTGTGTCGAGGACAACTCGCATTAGGATGCTTTTCGCTCCAATGCTTCATCGCTGCCCCTGGCAGGCTGCCGCTCCCTAGCTCGATCCTCATGAATCAAGCGGTCCACATCTTCTTCCTTGATCCCCAGTTCCCGCGCCCGCTGCTGGCCGTAGGCTTGCAGCTCCCGTAGCACTTGCGTCCCCTCATATCGCCGCAGCGCCTCGCGCACCAACTCACTCATGGTGCGGTTCTCCTTCTTCGCCCGCTTCTTCGCCTGCTTCAACATCGCCTCCGGCAGAGTCACCGATAGCACCTTCGTCGTCCGCATCCTGCCCTCCTCGCACACCGCCATGACTCAATCATACCAAGTATGACTCAGTATGATCCAGAAAATTACGGGCTCGGTTCTGAGCTCGGTTTGATTCGCTTCGTTAAGGGGCACGGCTTCAGCCGTGCCGCAAATAGCCGCAACATCGTTGGGGCTTTAGCCCCTGAGGTCAGCTTCGTTTCAAACTGAGCCGCTACCCGCCCACCCTTACTCCCCCACCACCGGCACCCATCCCCCCAGCACAAACGCCGGATCGCTATACTCTGCGATCGTCTTCGCATCCTGCGCCATCGTCAGTTGCTTCGACACCGGATGCCGCTGGCCAGTGTCGATCGGCTTGCCATCCAGGTCGGTCGAGTTGAACTCCCACAGGTGCGTGTGCGTCGTATCGTCGTCCACCGGCCCCCACCCCGCCGCCGGAATCCCCTTCAGCTTGCAATCAATCAGCACCGCCTCCGCATACGGATAATTCAGCCCATGATTATTCGGCAGCCGCGCCAGCACCGCCGCCACCGGAGGCCGCGCCGGAGCCGCGGGCTGCGCAGCAGCCGCGCCAGTAGCCGGAGCCGCACCAGCCGCCGTCTGTGTCCAGGGCAACGGCCGCGCAATCGCTATAAACGTGCAATCCACAAACACATTCCCATGGTTCGCGTCCGTATTGCGAATCCACATGAACGGCCCAATCGACTGCAGCTCGCAGTGGTTGAAGAACGCCGGCCCAACCCCCAGAATCGTGTCGCCGTCGCCGATAATCCGGCTGTCCGTCAGGTACACCGAGCCGCGCAGGTTCAGCGCATCGCCTGAGCCCTTGATGTTCACATGGCTCACAATGTTCTTCGAGCCGGAGATCAGCAGCCCCTCCGCCTGTCCGTACGCGTAGTTGTTCACCGAAAAATCTTCGAACTCGATCCCCGTCGAGTTATACGCGGAGAACGCGCACCGCCGCGACGGTCCCGGCATCGGCGGATTGAACCCGCTGTTGTTGGCGTAACCGATCTGCACCTTCTCGCGGTCCTCGCCGCGGAAGGTGATATTCGCCTTGTTGCGGAAGAAAATAATCTCCTCATACGTTCCGTTCTTGATGAAGATGGTCACCCGTCCCACAGGATTGTCCGGCACAAAATCGACCGCGCCCTGCACCGTCGAGAAGTCGCCGCTCCCATCCGCCGCCACCACCACCCGCGTCGCATTCGCCGCCGGCCCCGCGGCCTTGGTTGTAAAGGTCCACGCGCGGTCCGTCGTAAAACCGGCAAACGTCCCGCTCGCAGGAGTCAGGACCCCCGCATCCATCTGGACAATGTATTTGTGCTTGTAGTGCAGCACATTGTTATGCGGATAAATCGTCGCCACATTGCCGTGCACAATGATGGGATAAAAGTGGAAGTCCTCCAGCCCGCCAATCGTCGTCAGTTGATAGTTGTGCAGATCGGCCGGCGTCGTCCGCACCGCCGGCGTAGTAGTAGTCGGCGACGGAATCACGCTGGCGTCCGCAACCGGCGGCGGCGCGGGTGCAGCCATAACCCGCCGCGCAGGGTCCGGCCCCGCAGGAATGCTCATGTCGAGCGTATCCGCCAGGCTGTGGTCCGCAGCATCATAGATCCGCACCTGCCCCGACTTGCCAATCACCGGCGCACACGCAAACGTCAGCACCAGGTGCGTGTCCGGATTCACCCCCACCGCCCGGTCCGCCGGAAACCGTGTCACCGCCAGCGGCTGCGCCCCGCCATAAACAGTCGCCCCCAGAACCATCAGCAAAACCGCACAGCTCAGCCGAGCCACAGAGCGCAGTCTCATGGAATCACCTCCAGCGTCATCGCATCGATCACGCGCAGGCAGCCAATATATACCCGTCAAACGGTCGCTGTTAACCACCCAGCTCGCGCGCGCTCACTCCCCGCCTCCGCCAACTGACAACTGACAACTGAGAACTGAGAACTAGCTTCTCCTAACCTCCACCAGCGTCGAATAAAACGTCGCCCCGCCGCCGATATCCGTCACAATCTCGCTGGTCAGCGCATTCACATTGCGCGCATCCCCATTCCCGCCTGTCAGTTTGTTCCAGTTCAGCCGCGCCGCCACCACCCCCTGCGGCACCGCGTCGCCCACCTGCGCCCGCAGCCCAATCCGTCCACGCCCGTTGAACACCTCCACCGCGTCGCCCGTCCGGATCCCGCGCGCCGCCGCATCCGCCGCACACATCTCCAGCAGGCCGGCCGTCTTCGCCTCCATCCGCTGGTGCCGCGGAATATTCGCAAATGTCGAATTCATATAGTTGTCCGACTTCCGCCCCAAAAACTCCAGCGGATACTCCCCACTCCGCGCCGCCGCCCCGCTTCTTGATTCTGTCGGCGCCACAAACACCGGCACCGGTGTCAGCTCGCCCCGCCCGCTCGCCGTCCTGAACCACTCCGCCGTCGAGAACGGCAGCGACTCGCCCGCC
This sequence comes from uncultured Granulicella sp., assembly GCA_964489045.1. Taxonomy (GTDB): domain Bacteria; phylum Acidobacteriota; class Terriglobia; order Terriglobales; family Acidobacteriaceae; genus Edaphobacter. The sequence goes on from CAZAXI010000090.1 coordinate 10,720, forward strand.
GCATTCACCGGCAACGCCAGCGCCACCTGCCCTTCACGCTCCATCCGCTCCCGCGTCACGCCCGCAAACCATGCGCCGTTTGGATCGGTCTCGTCCGTCGTCAGCGCCTGGTCAATCAACTCATCGTCCGTATCCCTGAAGCACGCCTCGGTAAATCCCATCCGCTGCGCCAGTTCGCCGAACAGCCGCACATTGCTCCGCGCCTCGCCCAGCGGCACAATCGCCCGCTCGGACACCTGCGCATAGTAGTGCCCGTACGCCCCCTGCACATCCTTCACCTCCAGAAACGTCGGCGCCGGCAGCACCACATCCGCATAGTCCGTCGTGTCGGTAAAGAACTGTTCATGCACCACCGTAAACAGGTCCGCGCGCATCATCCCGCGCAACACCACATTCTGGTTCGGCGCCACCGCCGCCGGATTCGAGTTATAAACAAACAGCGCCTTCACGGGGCCCCCACGCACGGCAGCTTCATCGCCGTGTGTGAGGCTGACCGCCGGCCCGTCTATTCCCTGTTCCCTGTTCCCTGTTCCCTGTCCCCCCAGCGCCTCCCCCAGCCGGCTCATATTAATAGTCCTTGCTTCTGTTCCCAGCGCACTCTTCTTCATCAACTCCGGCATTTGCAACCTGTCCGAATTGAAAGGAAACGCCCCGCTGGTCGACAACTGCAACCCGCCGCCCTTCCGTTTCCACGAGCCCGTAATCAGCGGCAGCATGGCCACTGCGCGCACCGCCGTCCCGCCGCTCTCGCTCCGCTGAATCCCGTAGTTCAGCCGGATCGCCGCCGGGCCTTTAGAGCCAGCCCCAACTCCATCCCGCCCCGCCATCCCATACTCGAGCGCCAGCGCCACAATCCTCTCCGCCGAAATCCCCGTAACCTCGGCCGCCCGCTCCGGCCTGTGCTCGTCCCGCATCGCATGTTCGCGCAACTCCGCCCCACCCACCGTGCACGCCGCCATATACTCCGCGTCCTCCAGCCCCTCGCGGAAGATCACCTGCATCATCGCCAGCGCCAGCATCGTATCCGTCCCCGGCCGAATCGCCAGGTGCTCGTCTGCAACAGCGGCAGTTCTAGTCCGGTAGGGATCGATCACCACCAGCCGCGCGCCTTTCCTTCGCGCCTCCTCCACAAACGGCCACAGATGAATATTGTTCCCGTGGATATTCGCGCCCCACGCAATCACCAGCCCCGCATGCGCGAAATCTTCCGGCGCCGTCCCCAGCTTCACCCCGTACACCTGCTTCAGCGCCACCCCGCCCGCCTCCGAGCAGATCGTCCGCGCCAGTTGCGACGCGCCCATCCGGTGGAACAGCCGCCGGTCCATCGACCCGAACCCAAGCTGCCCAATCGTCCCCGCGTAGCTGTACGGCAGCACGCTTTCCGGCCCAAACTCTGCCGCAATCGCCGTCAACCTCTCCGCAATCAGCCCCAGCGCCTCGTCCCAGCCAATCCGTTCGAACGCATCCGCCTCGCGCCCTTTCACGCCCCCATAACCCGCCGGCCCCTTCGCCCTTCCCGCCTTCCGCCGCATTGGATACAGCAGTCGTTCCGGCGAGTACACCCGCTCCAAATACTGCGCCACCTTCCCGCACAGAAACCCTTGCGTCACCGGATGCGCCGGATCGCCCTCCACCTTCACCGCCCGCTCTGACCCTGCGACGCCCGTCAGCGATTCCACCGTCACCAGCACGCCGCACGAGTCCGGACAATCATGCGAGCAAACCGCATGCACCACCCTGGTCTCCCGCTCACCCATCCCCATCCCTCAATCTTACCGCCGCCGCAGTCGCTCCCTGACAACTAGCAACCTGCCCCCTACTCCACGTCCGTGGTCGTCACTGCTTCGCCCTGCTTCACATCGATCGTCAACCCCTTCAGGTCCACATTGCGCGCGTGGTCCAGCCGAAATCCGCGCTCCGCCGTGATCTTGCAGTTCTCAAACGTGACGCCCTGGATCGGACTTCCCGGCAGCCCATGGATCGCTCCCACTGACGTCACATCGCCCGCCACATTAATGATCTTGATATTCCGCATCACCGGCAACGGGTTTGATGGCGGCAGGATCGGCGGCACCATCCGCCACTCCATATTCATCTCGAACGCCTGCCGCGTCCCGTGCAGCACAATGTCTTTGTAGGTAATGTTCTCCACTACGCCGCCGCGGCTGGGCTGCGACTTGAACCGGATCGGCGCCCAGTTGCCCCCATCCATCAGGCAGTTCAGCACGGTCACATTCTTTATGCCGCCTGAGGTCTCGCTCCCCATCGCCACTCCGCCCTGCCCAAACGCGAAGTGCGAATTCTCAATCAGGATGTCCTCCGCCGGCCGGTTCACCCGCAACCCTTCGGCGTCCTTGCCGCTCTTGATCGAGATGCAGTCGTCGCCATCCTCCACATACACGTGGTTGATGTGCACATGCTTCGACGAATCAATATCGATCCCATCCGAGCTGGGAATATTGTGCTCGGCCGCGACCGTGACGCCGTCAATCTCCACGTTCTCGCTGTACAGCACAAACAGGCACCACACCGCCTGGTTATGCAGATAAAGGCCCGCAACCCGCACCTCCTTCGAGTCCTGGATCCCGATCAGCCGCGGCCGTCCCCGCCGCTGCGCCGCGGCCACAGCCGGCTTCACCGGCGCCGCTGGCACAGCCGGCGTAAACCCTGATGCCTGCCGCTGGTTCGGATTCTGCTGCACCCACTCGTCGCCTGCCCCATCAATCGTCCCCTCGCCCGAGATCTCCAGCCCGGTTACACTCAGCGCATTCACGAACGACGCCATGCGCGTCTCCTCCGTGCCCTCCCAGCGCGTCTTGATGTCAGGATAATCGTCGGGATTCGTTGTCCCCTTCAGCACGCCGTCCTTCTCCACCAGCAGGTTCACGCCCTGCTTCAGAAAAATCGCACCGCTGCGGAACGTCCCCTTCGGCACCACCACCACGCCGCCCTGCTTCTTCGCCGCGCACTTGTCGATCGCGTCCTGGATCGCCTTGGTATTCACTGTCTTCCCATCGCCCACCGCACCGTAGTCGGTAACCACGTAGCGCTTGGTACGCTTCGGCAGCGTCGCGTAGCTGGCCGCACCCTTCACCCCCATCTGTGCCACAAACCGCGTCGCCGCGTCGGCAATAGCCGGCGATGGCCCTTGCCCCCGCGTCGCAGCAGCTTGAGCAGTTGGCGAAACTTCGACCGGAACGGGGGCCTGTACCGTGGTAGGAGCTTGTGCCGCCGCGCCACCAGCCAGCAAAAAGCATGCCGCCATCAGAATTGCATTGAGATTCATCTCGGGGTCCTTATCTGTTCACAGGGAATGCTACCCACAAGACGTTCCCCGCGCCACTTTAGCCGCCGAGTGCCCCATTCATGACGCTCTCCTTGTCATGGGTGGGGTCGGGCGCCATCACCTCTCCACAAAAGTACCCAACTCCCGATCCTTCTCCGCCTTATCCGCCGCGAACACCTGCCCATGCATCGCGATATAAACCCCCGGCCCCAGCAGCCGGGCCGCCAGCAAGCTCTCTGTCAGATTCTGCAACCCGTCGCTGCCCTCGAACCCCAGCGGCCGCATCGCCCCCGTCAAAATCACCGGCACGTCCAACCCAGGGAACGCCCGCTGAATATAGATACCCGTCTCCGCCATCGTATCCGTCCCATGCGTAATCACAATCGGGCACTTCGCCGGCAGCAGCTCCGCCAGCCGCGCCACCAACTCCGCGCGATCCTCCGCCGTCATCTCCAGCGAGTCCTTGTTCATCACCGGGACTACCTGCACCTCGGTGTCCGGCAGCCGCAGCCGCTCCAGATACTGGCCGATCTTGCTGGCATCGTTCAGCACCGTACCCGCCGATTCCGAGTACCGCTTCTCAATCGTCCCGCCCGTAGTCACCACATAGATAGTCCGCATAATTCAGTTGTTAGTTGCTCGTTGCTAGTTGTTAGTTGCTGGCTGCCAGGTGCTACGTTACCCAAAATCCACTTGGCGGTGCGCTGCTGAGCCCCTTCGAAGCCGCCCCTGCAACACAGCCGATTCAAACTGGGTAAGGATCAGATCAGGATTCGCCGCCCACCATCGGGCTTCCTGGTCTTCATCTTCAAATTCAGGAATCTGGAAATCCTCGTCCTTCATCGCCGACTCCTTACTTACCGCGGAAGAGACGCCGCATTTGCATTTCCAACTAACAACTAACAACCAACAACTGCTCTTACCGCACCGCCGCCATCGCTGCCCGGAACAGCATCTCAAAGTCATTCGCAGCACCGGGATCCTTGGCCAGCACCATCTCCACCGCCCGCAGCGCCGCCGCCCTTGCATACCCCAAATTCACCATCGCGCTCAGCGCATCGTCCGCCACCGGCCCCAGCGCCGACCGCGCCGCCGGAGCACTCACCACCGCCATATCGTCCAGCTTGTCCTTCAGCTCCAGCACCACCCGTTCGGCCGTCTTCTTCCCAATCCCCGGAATCCGCGTCAGCGTAGCATGGTCGCCCGCCCGGATCGCCGTCACCAGCCGGTCGGTATCGATCCCGCTCAGCACTGTAATCGCCAGCTTCGGCCCGATCCCCGAGATGGTCAGCAGCTTCTCGAACAGCTTCTTCTCATTCGGCTCGGCGAAACCGAACAGCGCAATCTGGTCCTCGCGCACGTGGGTGTAGATATGCAGGCGCGCCTCCGCACCCTCCGCCGGCAGCGCGGTAAACGTTGCCACGCTGATGGCAACGTCGTACCCCACTCCGCCGCATTCGATTATGGCCCGGTTCGGCGTCTTCGCCATCAACCGCCCACGCAGGAAAGCAATCATCCCGACGATTGTATCCCGCCTGTCCCTCAAGTTCGCGCGTGGCCCGTCATCCGTTCGGAAGATCGAGAGAAGTCCGCTTTGCAGGATATTCGGGTGGTTTAGAAACTCTGAACCAGGCAATCAGGCTGAGCGGGACCATCAGAAAAATAGAAACGAGATGAGATGTCCAGAGAATATGCGAAATCATCCAGCGTCTGCCCGTGGCATCCACAAAGACGCCACCCGCTGACAAGGGGGCCATCATCAAGAGGTTGCCCAACGCAGTTAGCGCGTAAAACAAGATAGCTGGAAGCCAGTAACTTGCGCGCGCTGGAACGGGCTCTCGCTCTCGCAGATACCACGCGAAGAGTTGATAGAAGACGTATGCGGTCAGCAGCCAGCCGAGGAAGTTGCTGATCGGCACTCCATAGTAGGGGCCGCCATCTCGCCAAACCCAGCCGTGATCGACATCCGCCCAGACTGCTTCCATGGAAAGGTCCCAGGCCGTCATGACCAGGCTGGCAACCAGAGGCATCAGGACGATCCTTCTTCCCGACAGCCGCCTATTCTCGTCGCCCAAAAGCGCCAGGCTAACAACCCACGACAGATACCCCATCCCCACCCACGCCAAAGCCAGCAGCACCGGAAGACCTGAAATCTTCGGCCCCATCAGATCGGTGAATCGGTCATGCCCAAACGGAAAGCCTGTTCGTAAGCTCACGCTTTCAAAAAAGGTCGCAACCCCGAGGCACAAGCCCATGAAGACAAGGATGCCGCGCAAACGGTAGATGCGCGCTCCGTGTATCAACGCGAAAAGAGTGGGCGGAATCACATGGAAGAGGACGATGACCAGGTTGGGCACCCTCCCTGCAAAGAGCTGAAGAATCCTGCCCGTCAGGTACAGCAGCAGCAGCGTCGATAACCAAAGTCGGCTCCGATTCCTCTTCATGACGATTCGCACAGGTGAAGTTTACGTGACCGCAAAGCTGGCCGGAAATCCAAGATTGTAACCAAATCGCAACCTTGTATTAATTCTGCGTTTACGCCGCCGCCGCACACTCGTGATGGTTCGCAATTTCCCCACAATCGAAACTCCGCACTCTGCACCCTGAAGGGAATCCCGCATGACTCTGCTCTCGCACCGTCTCGCTCGCCTCGCCCTCTGCGCCGCGCTCGCATTGCCCGCCATCGCAACCCTCACCAGCGCGCCGCTCCACGCCCAATCCAGCGCCTCCATCACCGGCTCTGTGCTCGATCCCCGCGGCGTGCCGCTCCCCGGCGCGGCCGTCTCCCTCCGCAGCGATTCCGGCGCCACCCAGAAGACCACCTCCGACGCCCAGGGCAAGTACGCTTTCGCCAACCTCGCCGCCGGCAAGTACACCATTCAGGTCGACGCCTCTGGCTTCGCCACCGCCCAGACCCCCGTGCAGATCGCCGCCGGCCAGCCCACCGACGTCCCGGTCAAGCTCGCCCTCGGCAACGTCTCCGAGGAGATCACCGTCGAGGCCAGCGAAGCCAACTCCGTCGCCGGCGAGCTCGCGCCCATGGACGCACTGCTGGCCGAAACCTCCGCCCGCACCGAGATCACCCAGTCCATGATCTCCAACTTCATGTCCCCCGTCGCCGACTACGGCGAAGCCGTGCAGATGGCTCCCAGCACCTTCACCCTCTCCTCCGACGGCGTCGGCCTCGGCCAGTCCAAAACCTACTTCCGCGGCTTCCCCGACGGCGACTACGACATCGACTTCGACGGCATCCCCTTCTACGACACCAACACCCCCACCCACCACTCCTGGGCCTTCTTCCCCACCCAGTGGCTCGGCGGCATCGACTTCGACCGCTCTCCCGGCACTGCTTCCACCATCGGACCCACCCCCTTCGGCGGCTCCATCCACCTGCTCTCCAAGGGCTTTGACCCCGTCCAGGACATCCGCGGCGAGTTCTCCTACGGCTCGTACAACACCTTCCTCTACGATGGCCAGTACGACTCCGGATCCTTCGGCCCCGGCAAAAAGTTCAACGTCATGGTCGACGTCCACCACTTGCAGTCCAACGGCTACCAGACCTTCAACTACCAGACCTACAACGCCGGCGACATCCAGGTGCAGTACAAGCTCTCCGACCACACCACCCTCACCGGCTTTTCCGGCGTCATCTGGGTCGACGCCAACACTCCCAACATCAACGCCACCCGCTGCCAGATGTACGGCGCCAACCCAACCCTCGCGGCCAC
>CAZAXI010000091.1:0-17462 GCA_964489045.1 uncultured Granulicella sp.
GCTTGCGGATCAGGTCCAGCAGCAGGTCCAGCGGCCCGTCGTACACCTGCCCCACGGTCACTGAGAACGGCGACTGCGACGCCTCTTCCGGTGGGTTCGCCTTTGTGTCCTTCGCCTTCTCGCCGCGCTGGGCAGCGATCACCGGCACCGGCTTCAACTCGAACCGCTCAGGCACCGGCGCAATCTGCTCGTCGGCAGCAGTGGCCGCATTTTCACCGCTTTGTATGTCTTCGCTCATCGTCGGGAAAGCCCCACGGCCTGGAACACCTGGCGCATGGTTACTGCCGCGCGCCCGTTTGCGCGAAACGCGCCGTCGTCAAGAATCGCATCGACTTCATCCGGATTCGCCTCGAAGTACCGCCGCCGCTCCTGGATCGGCTTCAGCTCCCGAATCACCGCATCCGCCAGCCAGCCCTTGCATTGGATGCAGCCGATACCGGCGCTCGTACAGCCCGCGCGCACCTCGGCCTGCGTCTCATCGCTCGAGAAAACCCTGTGCAGATCGAACACCGGGCACACATCCGGATTGCCCGGATCGGTGCGACGCACGCGCGCCGGGTCGGTCACCATCGTCTTCAGCTTGGCGCGAACATCCGCCTCCGGCTCGCTCATCAGTATCGTGTTGCCGTAACTCTTCGACATCTTGCGCCCGTCCGTACCCGGCAACTTCGGACTCGGCGTCAGCAGCACCTTCGGCTCGGGGAGGACCTGCTTCACGTCGGTCTCCTGCTCCAACTCCGCCAGCCGCTCCTTATCGGATTTGGCCGAGGAAACCGCGCGCTTGGCGCCGTACAGATGGTTGAACCGCCGCGCAATCTCCCGCGTAATCTCCACGTGCGCGGCCTGGTCGATGCCCACTGGCACAAACTCTGCCTGGTACACGAGGATGTCCGCGGACTGCAGGACAGGATAGCCGAGGAACCCGATCGTCGCCAGGTCCTTCTCTTTCAACTGCTCCTGCTGGTCCTTGTAGGTCGGCACACGCTCCAGCCAGCTCAACGGCGTAATCATCTCCAGCAGCGAGTTCAGCACGAAGTGCGCCTGCACCTCGCTTTGCAAAAAGATGGTGCTGATCTTGGGATCGAGCCCGCCTGCCAAAAAATCCAGCGCCACCTCGCGCACATTCTCGCGCAACTGGGCCGTATCCGCGTAGTCGGTGGTCAGTGCGTGGTAATCGGCGATGAAATAGAAGCACTCGTACTTCGGGTTGCCGTCCTCCAGCACCTGGTTCTGCAGGTCCACCCAGTTCTTCAGCGCGCCCATGTAGTTGCCCAGGTGCAGCCGCCCGGTGGGACGCATGCCGCTCAATACGCGCTTGCGCGCCGGAATCGTTTTCGCTTCGCTCATTGGTCTCGTTCAAGGGTAAATGAAATCCTGTCCTGCCGGACGGGCGCACTGCGCGTGGGGCGGGCGTTCGCACGCCTTCTTAAAGCTTCGCGTGGTGCTCGCGATGGTCGCAAATCAGATTTCGCGCCGACCAACGGAAATACCGAAACCGCAGCCGCAGCCGCAGCCGGCGAGCATACACTGGCAAACAGGCCAGTCGCAACCGTCCCAAGGAGTTACCCCGCAATGGCTTTCCGCTTCCGTCACGCAGCTCTTTCGCTGGCGTTGCTCACGCTCGCGCTGCCTGCGCGCGCGCAGTCGTACGGCCCCGGGCACCCCGAGTGGACTGCGCCCATCGCGCCGTTCCGCATCGCCGACAACCTGTACTACGTGGGCAGCAAAGACCTGGCGTCGTACCTCGTCGTCACGCCGGCCGGCGACATTCTGATCAACTCCAACCTAACGTCGTCGCCGCCGCTGATTCTGAGCAGCATTGCCCAACTCGGATTCCATGCAGCCGACGTCAAGATCCTGCTGATCAGCCACGCCCACTCCGACCACGACGGCGGCTCAGCTGAGATCCTGCGGCGGACCGACGCGAAGTACATGGTGATGGACAGCGATGTGCCGGTGGTCGAGAGCGGCGGCGCCAAGGACTTCGCCTATCCCGGCGACCGCTATCCCGGAGCCAAGGTCGACCGCATCCTGCACGACGGCGACGAAGTCCGCCTCGGTGGAGTCGTCCTGACCGCGCACAAAACTCCAGGCCACACCCGCGGCTGCACCACGTGGACCATGCAAGCCAACCTCGACGGCAAGCCCCGCAACGTCGTCATCGTCGGCAGTTGGAACGTGAACGACGGCTTCCGCCTGGTCGACCGGCCCGGCCACCCGGCTTCGTACCCCGGCATCGCGGCCGACTACGCGCACACCTTTGCGGTGCTGCGCGGCCTGCCCTGCGATATCTTCCTCGGAGCGCACGGCAGCTACTTCAACATGCTCGCCAAACTCGACCGCGCCAACGCTGGCGCCGGGCAAAGCGTCTGGATCGATCCGGAGGGCTACAAGGCAGCCGTCGCCGAACGCCAACACGCCTTCGAGGCGGAACTCAAGCGGCAGCAAGATGCTGCGCCACTGCTGACTCGCTGACTCTAAGGCTTCATCAGCTCTCTTCGCCGCCACTCAGCAAATCTGCCAGCGTTTTCTTATGTTTCGGCTTGGCGGCGGCCTTCTGCTTCGGATCGGGAATCACCCGCTCCGGCGGCACCGCGCCCACGCGCTCGCGCGCATTCTCCTTCACCGCCTTAACTACCGAGAACACCCGCTTCTTCGCCTTGCCCATGCCGAACCTCGATGCTGTAATGCAGCCCTGATTATGCAATACTTTTCCCTGCACCAGCACGGCCAGGATTCTGCGCCACCAACCGCGGGCCGCGGAATCCGGGAGGGGACCAGCATGGAAGAACGTGACTTTTTCGACGAGAAACCCGAGCAGCGTACCCACACCATGACCTGCCCGCACTGCGGCCAGCCCGGCGAATACCAGATCGGATGGCTGGTCCGCCGCAAAAAAGCGCAGATCCCGCGTGGCGCCGACGAGCGCGACCGCGCCCGCTTCGCCAAGGCGCAAAGCTACATGGTTCGCACCGACGACCTGCTCGGCTGCAAGAACATCCGCTGCCGCAAGCGCTTCGAAGTGGTCGGCATCCAGTCGGTCGCCTTCCTGTAGCGCGCTGGTCAGCCTCTCAAAGTTGTCATCCTGAGCGGAGCGAAGGATCCCCGTATTTGTCCCTGGCTGCACCACCCTGCGCGTGCCAGTTTGTGATTTAATACTTCCAGCGAGCACCCTTCCGAGAGATTTTCGAAGACTGACCCGAAAGACAGGAGACCTGCCCCATGGCCAACATGCTGATCCCCGCCGAGGAGCGCCAGCTCACCCCGCAGGAAGTTGAGGCGCTGGATCGCCGCCGCCGCCGCGGCCAGTTGTTCCTGGTGCTCTGCTTCCAGTGCATCATCGTGGGCACCCTGGTGACACTGTGGGCCGGGCAGGACCTGACCTACTCGCCCGGCTGGGTTCGCCCCATGTTCTATTGGGACGCCATCCTCTTTGCGCTGGCTGTCGTCTTCGGCGTGGCCGGCATCCGCCTGCGCCGCGGCTCTGACGAGTTCCTCAGCTACTAGGCGCAAGAACAACCACGGATTTCGCGGATGAAGGCGGATAAGGCGTTGGTGGTGAAGTCTCTGCACGCCCTGAACGCTTCCGGCGGTATGATTCCCGTGTGAATCTTGCTGAGCCCCAGCACTTCTCCGCGTTCGAAGTCGGCCTGCTGCTGGTTCTCCCCGCCGCGTCCGCCGCGCTCTTCTTTCTCCGCTTCGCGCCGATCCTGGGCACGATCATTGGCGCGCGCAAAGACCCCGGCTGGTCGCTCCGTCCTATCGGCAGGAGAGTGAAGGACTTCGTCTGGGAGGTCCTGTGCCAGGGGAAGGTGATCCGCGAGCGCCCGCTCCCCGGGCTCGCCCACGCCTTCGTCTTCTGGGGGTTCCTCGCGTTTGCCATGGTTTCCGTCAACCACTTCGCGGTCGGCCTGAACCTCGGCTTCCTCCCGCCGGACAGCGCGATTGGCCGCTTCTACTTCGCGTTCGCAGCCGCATGGGCGCTGCTGGTTGCGGTCTCCATCGCAGCGCTGTTCGTCCGCCGCTTCTTGGTCCGTCCGATCTGGCTCGGCCCGAAGGTCTCCCACGAATCCGGCGTGATCGCGCTACTCATCTTCCTGCTGATGGTCACTTATCTCGCCGCTTTCTTCGTGCGCGACGAGGCCACGCTGAAAGCCCTGTGGTGGGCGCACACGATCACGCTGCTGGTCTTCCTGCCGCTGATCCCGCACACCAAGCACCTGCACCTGGTGCTCTCGCCGTTCACCATCTTCTTGAAGCGCGACGGCTTCGCCGCCATCCCGCCGCTGTCTACGGATGAAAATGTGGAAGACTTCGGCCTTGCTACCGGCAAGGACATCACCCAGATCATTGCGCTCGAGGCCTATAGTTGCGTGGAGTGCGGTCGCTGCACCGAACACTGTCCCGCCTCCGCGACCGGCAAGGTCCTGAATCCCAAAGAGATCATCCTGGGCACGCGCTCCTACCTCAACAGCTTCGGCCCTGCTTCCGAAGTTCCGCTGCTCACCGAACTTCGCAATGTCTCCGCCAACCAGCAACCTGCAACTATCAACCTGCAACCCTCTCTGGAAGCCGCCTACGAATGCACCACCTGCGGCGCGTGCGAGTATCAATGCCCCGTCGGCATCCAGCACGTGCCCATCCTCGTGGGCCTGCGCCGGGGCGCCACGAACACCGGCGCGTGGGACGATCCGTACGGCACCAAGCTGTTCCTCGCGCTGGAGAAATCCAGCAACGCACTGGGCCTGCCCGCCGCCGAGCGCGACAAGTTCATCGCGCGCGCCGCGCTTCCCATCTTCGACGGGACACAGGAGTACTGCCTGTGGCTTGGCTGCATGGGCGCCTACGATCCGCATGGCCGCGAGATCATCACCGACTTCGCCCGCGTGATGGCGCACCTCGGTACGTCGTTTGGAGTGATGAAGAAAGAGAAGTGCACGGGCGATCCCGCCCGCCGGCTGGGGAATGACCTGGTGTTCCAGACGCTGGCCGAATCCGGGCTTGCCAACTTCGCCGCGCAGAAGGTGCAGAAGATTGTTGCGATCTGTCCCCACTGCGTCCGCACCATCGCGAACGACTGGCGCGACTTCGGCATCGCCCCCGAAATCGAACACCACAGCGAATTCATGGCCCGCTATGCTTCGCGGTTGCCCTTGCCTTCTACCGGCAACCTGCAACCTGCAACTGACAACTCGGTGGTGTACCACGATCCCTGCTACCTGGGCCGCTATCGCGATGTGTATGACGAACCGCGCGCGGTGGTGGCGCGGCACGGCACGCTGGTGGAAGCGCCGCGCAACCACGAGCGCAGCTTCTGCTGCGGAGCCGGCGGCGGGCTGGCGTTTCTCGGAGAAGAGAAAGGCGATGCGCGCGTCAGCCATGTGCGGGCACGAGAGTTGGTTGGAACTGGCGCACAGACTGTCGCCACGGCGTGTCCCTTTTGCAACACCATGTTTCGCGATGCGCTGACTGCGATTACGCCCGACGGCGCCGCTCCGCCGCAGCTTCTCGACATCGCACAGCTCACGGCCCGCAACCTGCCGAAACCGTGAAGGACTGTCCTGCCGGACGGGCCCACTGCGCGTGGGGCGGGCGTTCGCACGCCTTTTTTAGGCTTCGCGCGATGCAGAAAAGGGCGTGTGAACGCGTCACTGCATGGGCAGAAACTTCCCGGTGCAGGAGTAGGGCCTTGGCGCGGGCTTGCCGTCGGGCGTTACCTTCACGTCGTTGCCCTCGGCGGCCTTGTCCAGCGGCAGGTTGGTGCCGCCGTTGCTGATGTCGGCCAGCTTCAAGTGCATCTTGTCCAGAGTCATGCCATTGAAGGTGACGTCGATCAGGTTGACCTGAGTGCGGTGATCCTGGTCGTATCCGGCGATCAGCACATCACCGGGTGTGAGGTCGGTGATGTTTTCGAGCGTGATGTTCCGGTATTCCGGAATGCGCGTGCCCTTGATGCCGGGATCGACGAACCCTTCGATAGTTTGGTTGTTGTAGTAGGGACTGATCGCGATCGGCACTCCTACATCGCGCATGCAGATGTTCTTGTAGGTCAGGTTTTCGACCAGCCCGCCGCGGGTCGCGTTGCTCTTGATGCGGATGCCGCTGGTGGTGTGGTCCTCGGTGAGGCCATCGACCAGCAGCGCGCTGACGCCGGTGTTGGTCTCGCTGCCGATCGACATGCCGTGCCCGCTGTAGAAGTGGTTGTCGATGACGGACATGTGGGTGACGCCGGTTTTGATGGCGACGTTGTCGTCGCCGTTGTCGATCCAGCTATGGGCGATGGTGATGTTGGTCGATGAGCCGGGATCGATGCCGTCGGTGTTGCGCGGGCGGGGATCGTTTGGGCCGGGCTCATGCACCGGCGTCTTCAGATGTACGCCCCACGCCGTAAACCCATCCGTCCGCGACACGCCCACGTGGAAGTTCGGCGAGTCGTGCAGCGTGATGCGGTACATGGTGAACCCGTCCGCGTTTGCCACCGAGATCAGGCGCGGGTCGCTGTACGGAATCCCATTGGGCCGCGCGTCGGTCGGCTCGCCCTGCACGGCGAGGCCCCACCAGGAGACGTTCTGGCCCAACAGCTTGGCGCCGCCGCGGCCGTCGATAATGCCGTCGCCCATGATGCCGACGTTTTTCGCGCGGATGGTGATGAACGCCTTGCACGGCCCCTTGGACGGAATGGTTCCGCAGGTCCCCGGCGCGGACACGTCGTAGTCCGCCGGATTGCGCGAGGCGAAGAGGGTCACGCCCTTATCCACCAGCAGGGTCACGCCTTCTTTTATCTCGAACGGCCCGCTGAGGAAGGCATTCGCGCCCTTCGCTCCGGCCGCCAACTCCACTGCCTGGCCTGGCTTGCAGGTCGCGGCGAAGCCATCGATTGCCGCCTGGAGCCGCGCCGTGTCCGCGCTTGCCTCATCAGCTTCCTTCAGCGTGTCGCCGACGGCGGCAATCTTCGCTTCCAGCTTCACGCAGGTGGTGGGAATCTTCGGCTCGGTCACCGTGCGGGTGTCCTGCGCCCACGCAGCCGATGTCATCGCCACCACAGCGCACGCCAACACCGCGCGCGTTGTCCGCACGCACACTCGCTCACAAATTTTATTCAGAAACATCTTCCGGCCTCCGGCTACTGCCATGCCAAGCTACAGCAATCCGGGGCTTGCTGTACACAGAAGCGGGTGCGCGAGTCAGCGATCGAACTTCGAATCGCGATTGTCCAACTTCACCGTCAGCGCCAACACGCACGGAGTCATCACCATGGCTACAAACACAAGTCCCGCCAGAAAATCATGCATCGGAGGTCTCCTTAAGCACGGCGAGTTCGCCTCAAACGAGCGAAAGCGCCGACCTTACCTCTATCGGCGATTGCCTCCTAATTCATTAATCACGGGGTCACGCCACTCGAAACCAAGATCACACCGACGGTGTCGTTTCGCCGCTGCCGTGCGCGTCGAAACATGGTCCCAGACGCGAAAAGGCCGCCCGGCAACAGGGCGACCTTCTCTTTAGGGAGAATAGTTCCAACGGAGGCAAAGCCATCAGAACTTTCTGCGTGCATACTAAGTTTGGCCCAAACCGGTGTCAAGGCCAAAACTGTGGAAACGCAACATATTCATAACAAGCGACTTAATTACTGATAATCAGGCAGTTACATTCGCCTATTCTTCTCTTTCTACAGTTTTCTGGAAGTCTAAGTTCATGCAAAATAAAAGGTTTACGATTTGGAATGCACCCGCCGGAGTGCATTCTCCCCGGTGCGCCGGCAAGCTGGCCCGTTTTTTCCACTTTGCGCCTTAGCTCAGGCCTCTGGCCCGCCCAGCCGCTTGCCCACCGAACCGCGCAGGTCAATCCGCAGGAACTCCGGCTCGGTGGCCGCCGGCTTGCCTTGCATCACGCGGATCGCCGCCCGCCCACCCCCGAAGAACAGCGCCAGCACCACCATGGCCACCGCGCTGAAGCAGCAGAAGATCACGATGCTCTCCAGCAGGCTGTAGGTCTTCTGAATCTCCGCGTGAAACTCGAGCGGCATGGGCTTGTCGAAGCTGACCTCGGTGCGCAGATGAACTGCATCGACCATGTTCTGCGCCGCATTCGGGGTCCACGCGCCCGTCGTCAGCGCCACCAGCGGCCCCTCCCGGCGGAGCTTCACCGTCCCCGCCGCAGCGGCCGCGCCCGGCTGATTCATCGCTGCTTCGATCGCCCGCGCGTGCTCGCCGGCGATCTGCGGGGTCGGATAAAGCAGCAGCGTCAGCACGCCGCCGCTGTTGTACTTGGCCGTCAGCGCCTCCGCGCTCTTGTCGAACCCCACCACCTGCGCCGGCAGCACGCCGCCCATGGCCGCGTAACTCTCGGGGCCCAGCGCGTAGCGCACCGAGTCCTGGTCCAGACCCTTCGCGGGCAGCAGCGTCGGCAGCAGCGGAGCCGTCGCGGTCGGCCCCATCGCCTTCGGCAGAGCAACCGTAAGCGGGGCCAGGTCGGACGCTCGGACGTTCGCGTTGAAACCGGTGACCACCACGGTTGCGCCTTCGCGGAAGAGCAGGCCATTGCCCTCCAGCGACGCTTCGGGTCCCAACTTCAACTGCGGCGCCGGCCGGCCCTGGGGCAACCGGAAGTAGGTATACGCGGCAACGGCGCCGGTGGTATCGCCAAACTGAAGCGCCTTCATCAAGATGGTCTCGCCGGAGCCATCCCGTTTGTAAGTCGAAGACGCGAAACGCAGGAGTCCATCTTCCTTCAGAACCGTCTGGGTGGCACCGTCATACGTGGAAGCAAGGGTGGCATCGGTCGAGCTCTTCACCTGCTCCCAGGCACCGAATCGCTGCGGCAGGAGCTGGGTCGGCGGCTCAATCAACATGGTCTTCGTGACCGGCGCCTGCGCGTCCAGGCCAACTGCCGCAGCCACACATAGCAAGGCCGCCGCGGCCATCATCGCCAGCCGCAGCCGCTTGCCCGACCTCACGCATAAAACACCCATACTGCCGTCAGACTACCACCGCACCCGTTTCGGTAGCTTGCCGCGCACGCTCAGCGGACGTGCCGAATTCAACCGGGAAGCGTGTACTCCAGGTCGTAGGAGTGCTGACCGCCGGCGATGGTAATCGTAAACGTCCCCGCAATGCCTTTCAGCTCGCCCGTCCCCGATCCAGGCGCGACGATGATATTCATCTTCGGTCCGTTCTGGTCCATTGTGCTGCTGTGCTGCAAGGCGAAGCTGCCATGCTTCCCCGCGAGGGTTCCGGTGATCATCTCGATGGCAACATATCCCGCCGCGCCCGCCTTGGGGTCGCCGGCGCCCATCATCTCGCCTTTGCTGGTGCCCTCCAGGTCGCCGTGGATCTGCTTGTCGAGGGAGTAGCGGCTAATCCCCTCCGCCGGCGCCGGCGTAAGCGGCGCGACCTTTACCGAAAATGTGCCATGCGCGTGATGCATGCTTGAGAACCCCTTCTGTTGTGCGAGCGAAACACCAACAGCCTCGGCGTTATCAACCTGCAACTGACAACCTGCAATTGTATTATTGCCCCACCGCGGCCCGTTCGGTGGGCGGCTTGGTCCCGCTCAGCCCGCCCTGGTAGCGGGCCACGCCCTTGTACAGGCTCTCGGCAACGCGTTGGCGATACTCCGGCTGCGCCAGTTGCGAGGCGTCTTTCGGATTGGTGACAAACGAGATCTCCGCCAGGATCGACGGCATGTTCGCGCCAATCAGCACCACAAATGGCGCCTTCTTGACACCGCGGTCCTTCAATCCCGCGTTGCCCTTTGCCAATCCCGAGTAGAGCGAGCCTTCCACGTCGCTGGCAAACTCGCGGCTCTCGGCAATCTTGTCCTTCAGCGCAATCTTCTTTACCAGGTCACTGAGCTGATGAATGGACTGGTCGCTCACCGCGTTCTCTCTTGCCGCCACATCCAGCGCGGTCGGGTCCGACGTGAAGTTGAGGTAGTACGTTTCCACTCCGCGCGCGCTCGCATCCGGCGACGAGTTCGCATGAATGGACAGGAACAGGTCGGCCTGCGCCTTGTTGGCAATCGCGGTGCGCGTCTCCAGCGGAATGAAGGTATCGTCCGACCGCGTATAGATCACCTCGGCTCCGAGCCTTTCGCTCAGCAGCTTGCCCAGCCGCAGCGCCACGTCCAGCACCACGTCCTTTTCTTCGATCCCGTCCACGCCGATGGTGCCCGAATCGTGCCCGCCGTGGCCAGCGTCGATCACGATCCGCCCGATCTTGAGCCCCAGCGCCCGCACCAGCGAGGTTTCGCCATCGGCCATCGGCGCCGCTGCCCGCGCCGGCGTCGCATCGGCCACAGCCGTCGCGGAGCCGTCTGCCGTCCTGGTCTTGTTCTTCCGCGTCTTCTTAATAGTTGTCGCGGGCGCGGTCACGGAAGTTTCGGGAACTCCGGAAGGCGCCTCAGTTCCAACCGCTGCTGCCTGCTGATCGGCGTTAGCTGATCGGGGACTGTCGGAGGTCGTATCACTGTCCACCACTGCCGAGATCGGCTTTGACGTCGGCTTCGATGTTGCCTCCACTCTTCCCGGCATCTCGCTGAGGTCCGCAACCTCGGTGGTGGTGTTCGTGTTCTTGGTCGCAACTGCATTTGGAACCGGACGCGCCGCCGTTGGCTTCACAGTCGCAGCCACCCGCGGGGCGGGCACGTCCACAGTTGCGGTTGGCTCACTGGTTCCTGTTCCCTGTTCCCTGCCGGGGTCCCCGGCGAGCGGTCTCTGCTCGCTGGGGTGACTGCTCCCCGCTCCCTTGCCGCCGTGAATATCGATGATCAAGCGGTACGGGTTCGGCAGCAGAAACGCCGAGTACTCGGTCACATCGTTCACATCCAGCACCACGCGCGTCACATCGTCGGAGTACTGTGCCGCCCGCACCCGCTTCAGGAATCCGTCATCCGTCACCGTGAAGCTCTTGCCCACCAGTTCCGATGCCAGCCGCGTGCCGTGCAGATCGAAGTAGATGCGGTCGGGGTTGGGCACCCGCGCCGCCTCGTAGGTGACGTTGTCGCCCAGGTCGATCGCCACTCGCGTATACGTCGCCGTCGACCAGTGGCGAATGCCGGTCACCAGCGCGCGCTTGCCGCTGCGCCTGGCGCCGCCTGCATCGTCATTGGCCGCTGGAACCCGCTCCACGTTCGCAGGCGGGGCAGGCGTATCGGTTTTGGAAGGCGTGGTTGACGCAATGCTGATACGCGTGCCCGAAGTCTGCGCCATTGCCGGCAGCGAAGAACCTCCGCCAGTCGCAATTTGCTGAGCACCAATCGCCGGCTTCTGAATGGCGCCAGCCTGACTCGTCGAACCAGGCGCCCCACTCTTCCCCGCCGTCGCTTTTCCTCGAGCCTCGAACCTCGAACCTTGAACCTCCAACGACGCCAGCCCCGCCTTTGCCTCTTCCGCCTGCTCGCTCCTCGGATATTGCTTCAGCAGCAGCTTGTACTTCTCCCGCGCCGCCGCCGCATCACCCAGGTCGTTTTCTTCAATCTGACCCTCGGCCAGCAGCGCCTGCACCCGCAGCGAACTCCCCGGATACTGCGTCCGCAGAAACTCATACTGCCCCACCGCTGACTGCAGACTCTTTGCATCGATCGTTGAACCGCCCAGCCCGCGTCCCTGCTCGGCCAGCAGCTCGGCCACTGCATTTACCGCGGCCGGCGCATGCAGGTCCGCGGGATTCGCGTGATAGATCGCCCGATACGCATCCATCGCGCGCGTGTAGTCTGCCCGCGTCCGGTCGCCCTCGGGGATTGCCTCCAGCGCATCGCGCCCGCGCTCCGCCTGCTCCCACGGCGACAGCGCTGCGGGCTTCTTCGCCGCGTGGCCGGCTTGGGTTCTGGTTACCGGCGTCGTATCTGCCCGCACTCCCGCCGCGCCGCAGCACATCACTGCACTGCAACCTAACCCAGCCGCGCACCCCGCACGCCGCAGCCACCGCATTGCTCTACGAAGGGCCATATCCCCCTAAGTTTAGGGCGCGCCGACGCGGCACCCTATTGTGAAAAGCCACCCGGTACTCCCCCCGATACCCCCGCGATGAGCAGTAATCCTGAAGCAAGCGTACTCTCCCTGAGATGCGCCTTCCGCACCAGCCAATCGCCCCATTTCCTTTGTGCGACTTAGGGCAATCAACCCCACTGTCTGCTACGCGATCAGTCCCCCCACCACCTCAGCCGCCTTCGCCAGCGCGCCGTCCAGCGCGGCGATGTCGCTGCCACCAGCCTCGGCGAGATCGGGACGTCCGCCACCCTTGCCGCCGACCAGCGCCGCAAGCGCGCCCACGACTTTGCCCGCATGCACCCTGCCAGTAAGGTCTTTGGTGACGCCGACGATCAGCGCAACCTTGCCCGCATCGGAATCCGCGGCGCCCAGCACCACGACGCCGCTACCCAGCTTGCTGCGCATCTGGTCGACGAGGTCGCGCATCGGCCCGCGCTCGAGGCCATCGACGCGCTGCACCAGCAGCTTGATTCCTTTCACATCGACCGCGGTAGTTTCGCCCGCAGCAGCGGAGGCCGACTTCATCCGCGCCGCATCCAGCTCGCGCCGGAGCTTTTTCATCTCGTCTTCCTGCGCGGCCATCCGCGCCCGCAGCGCATCTGCCGGAGACGCATCCGATGCGCTCACCATCTGACCCACTACCCGCGCCACCTCGAAGTCGCGGCGGAACTCGCCCAGCGCGCCCATGCCGCTGACCGCCTCCACGCGGCGGACACCGGACGAGACGCTGCCTTCGCCCACCAATTTGATCAGCCCGATCTCGCCGGTCGCCTGGGTATGCGTCCCGCCGCACAACTCGGTCGAGAAGTCGCCAATCTTCACCACGCGCACGCGATCGCCATACTTCTCGCCGAACAACGCCATCGCGTGGAACTCGTTCACGGCCACATCGATGGGAACATCGACCAGCGTCTCGACCTTCGAGTTGCCGAGCACCTGGCGGTTGACGATGCTCTCGACTTCGGCCAGCTCTTCGTCGGCGACGCCGGCAAAGTGGGAGAAGTCGAAGCGCAGGCGCGAGCGATCGACGGACGAACCCGCCTGCTTGACGTGGCGACCGAGGACCTCGCGCAGGGCGGCGTGGAGCAGGTGCGTGCCGGTGTGGTTGCGGGTGACGGCAGCGCGGACTTCGCCGTCGACCACTGTATCGACGATGTCGTTGATGGCGATTTTCTCGCGTGCGATGACCCGATGCGCCCATACGCCTTGCACGGGCTTGGACGCGCCGGAGACGTCGGCAACGATGGTGTTGTGGTCGCCGGAGTAGAGCCAGCCGACATCGCCTACCTGCCCGCCGGAGTCGGCATAGAAGCTGGTGGCGTCGAGGACGACTTCGCCCGCTTCGCCGGGCGCAAGTTCCGGCACGCCAATGCCGCCGCGGACGAGTGCGAGAATTTTTGCGCCATCGACGCGCAGGGCGGTGTAGCCCTCGAACTCGGTCTTGGCGAGCTCGCGATAAACCGGCGCCGCCGTCTTCTGCGAGCCACCCTTCCATGAGGCGCGGGCGCGGGCCTGCTCCTCCTGGCGCGCGGCCTCGAAGCCTTCCATGTCGAACGCGATCCCCGCATCCCGCGCGGCGTCGACCATAAAATCCAGCGGCATGCCAAACGTCTCGTATAAATGAAACGCCGCTGCACCCGAGCGCAGCGTCTCCTCGTTCATCTGTTTAAGGCCAAGTTCCAGCGTGCGCGCGAACTGCTGCTCTTCCGCGAGCACTACCTTGGCGACGCGGTCTGCAGATTCCTTCAGTTCGGGATATGCGTCGGACATTTCGTCGCGGACGGCGAAGACCATTTCGTGCAGGAAGGGCTTCTCCTGGCCGAGCAGGCGGCCATGGCGAATGCCGCGACGCATGATCTTGCGGAGAACGTAGCCGCGGCCTTCGTTCGACGGCAGCACGCCATCGGAGATGAGGAAGGTGGCACAGCGGGCGTGGTCGGCGATGATGCGAAGGCTAGCCGCGGATTTGTTGGCACTTTCCGGGGCTAAAGCCCCGCCGCTTGGCTGAGCGCTTGCCGCGGCCTGAAGGCCGCTGCTACTCCGAAAGTTAGTCAGTTCCGCCGCGCGCCTAATCAGAGGCACAAACAAATCCGTGTCGTAGTTCGACAGCACTCCCTGCAGCACGCAGGCGATGCGCTCCAGGCCCATGCCGGTGTCGATGGAAGGCTTGGGCAGCGGCGTGAGTACGCCATCGCCGCCGCGGTCGAACTGCATGAAGACGAGGTTCCAGATCTCGACGTAGCGTTGCTCATCCTCGGGGAACGGCCTGTCCGCAGAGGGATCCTCAGCGGCTTCGCGGCCAAAGTCGTAGTAGATCTCCGAGCAGGGGCCGCAGGGGCCGGTGTCGCCCATGGCCCAGAAGTTGTCCTTGACGCCGAGCGAGAAGATGCGCTCGGCGGGGACGCCCACATCGAGCCAGTACTGATAGGCCTCGCTGTCGCGGGGGACGCTGGCGTCGCCCTCGAAGATCGTGACGTAGAGCTTCGCGGGATCGATGCCGAACCAGTCCTTCGAGGTCAGCAACTCCCACGCGTACGCAATGGCGTCACGCTTGAAGTAGTCGCCGAAGCTGAAGTTTCCCAGCATCTCGAAGAAGGTATGGTGGCGGCGGGTGAAGCCGACATTTTCGAGGTCGTTGTGCTTGCCGCCTGCCCTTACACATTTTTGCGATGTTGCGGCGCGGGAGTAGTCGCGCTTGTCCGCGCCCAGGAACACGTCCTTGAACTGGTTCATCCCGGCGTTGGTAAACAGCAGCGTGGGATCGTTCTGTGGCACGAGCGACGACGAGTGCACGCGCCGGTGCCCTTTGCCTTCAAAAAACCGCAGAAAATCTTCGCGAATCTGGCTTCCCGATCTCGATCCCATAGGCCTTAAGTCTACCAGTGGAGAGCCCAGCCTCCAGCATCCTAAGCCCGAAGTTACTGGGCAGAGCCGGGAAGGCTGAATCGCGCCAGGCCGAGCGGAATGCGGGGGTTCTTCGCTACGCTCAGAATGACAAACGTGGAAGGTTATGCCGGTACTTCAGAGGGCAGCCTCTAGCGGAAGCGTACGGCTGCGACGTCGCCGCTCATTGCCTTGCCCAGCGGCGTCACCTGCGCTCCGTCCTGCGCGAACGCCTGATCGGTCCAGTCCCACCCCGAGTGAAGCAGCACAAACACGTGCTGGCCCGGCTGCGCGCGCAACGCCTGGTAGCTGATCACCGGCAGCCCGGTGAAGTGCTCGATGTGCATCGCGGTCAGGGCCATGGTGTCGTGCCGGTTCCAGCGCAACTCCTCGTCCTGCGAGTACACCAGGGTCATGCGCGCCTGCAGATCGGGGTCCGGCTCGTAGTAGCGGTCCTCTTCAAACGCGCCCATGTCCTGTATGTAGAGACGGCCGTCGGGATTTGCGTCGAGTGCGGCCCTTGCGTCGGCAGGCAGCACCAGGCTCGCCAGCCGCGCCGATGTCTTCTGCTGCTCTGCGTGGATGCGCACCGCGCTGCCGCACACAATCCCCAACCCCAGCAGCACCAGCGCCGCGTTGAACACCGCATCGCGTTTGAGCCACGGGCTGAGGGCAAGCGCGAGCATGGCGGAGATCGCGACCACCGCGCCCAGCACGTAGCGCACTTCAATGGAGTGGGTTACAAACCGCGCCAACAGGTATCCGCAAAACGGCAGCGCCGCCAGCGCGAGCACCAGCACCCACTCGGCTGACTCCACCGTGCGCCGAACGCGCCAGCATCCCCATACCAGCGCCGCCGCAAACACCACCAGCGCCACCATCCACGCATGCTGCGCGCCGATCGGCATTTGGGTGTAGTTGACGAAGATCGCGCGGTACGCCCGCGTGATGTCGTGCAGGCCGACTGAGCCGCCGTTGTAATAGTTCTTGCGAAACTCCCCGGCAGCCTCAAGAAACGGCCGCGTCGCCAGAAAACCCGCCATGCCCACGGCAATCGCCGCGCCCATCGGCCAATCGATGCGAAGCCCGATGCGCCGCCGCGCCAGCGTGCGCCACGCCTCCGCCGCGCACACCGGGACCAGCAGCAGAATTCCGAAGTAGTGCGCGTTGACCGTCCCCGCGATGGCTAGCGCCAGCCCCAGCAGCGCCCAGCCGCGGCCTTTTACCTTTTCCGACAACTGCGAACTGCCAACTGACGACTGTCTTGTTGCCACCTGCCAGCACCACAGGGCCAGTGCATACAGTCCCAGCATTAAGCCATACGGCCGCCCTTCGACCGCATAGAACAACGTAGCCGTCACCGCCGGGAAGGCTGCCGCCACGGCGCCCGCGCGCTCGCCTGCCGAACCGCCAACCAGATTCCGCACGAAGAAGAACAGGCACACCTGCATCAGCAGAAATCCGGCCAGCGCCGGCAACCGCTGCGCCAACGCACGCGTCCCGAACGCCTGCATCGCCGCGTGCGACAGCGCGTGGTACAGCAGCGGGTCCAGCGAGATGGGCCACGTCGTTTGAATATGAACCAACTCCGCCAGCGAGCGCACGCTGTCGGTCTGGAACTCGTACATCTCGTCCTGCGACATCAGCTTGGCGTGCGACCATGTCAGCGACATCGCCGCCGTCGCGCACACAAACACCACCAACATCACCCGCGCCAGCCCGCATTTCGCTATCGCCGGCTTCGCTGCTGTGTCCGCCATCAGCCCCGGACCTCAACTCGCAATGGAGCCGCAAGCGAAACCGAAGCCGTTCCGCGGTTCGGCTGGACCACGGGGATCGTCGGAATAAAGATCCTCTCCAGCCAGGGCAGCCGCACAAACAGCAGCAGCACCATTACCACCACGGTCGCCGCAAACCACGCCATCAGGCGAGGCTCGCGATACAGCTTCTCCGGATGCTGCACCGCCGAGTGCGGCTCGAACGACAGCTTGAAGTAGATCGCCATGACCACCGCGACCAGCGGAAACCCCAGCAGCAGCTCAATCCTGTAGCGGATGACGAACGCGCCGAAGAACAGCATCGCCGTCGACGCGTAGAACACCACGCTCTCCAGCAGCGATTCCTGCGTATACCTTTTGAAGCTGGCGCGATAGGACCCAGCCACATCATGGTCGCCAATCTCGCGCAGTTCGCTGAACCGCTTCAGCGCCATAAAGTAGCAGCCGATCATCCAGTAGGACATCAGCAGGCTGAGCGGCGGCACCAGCCATGCCGCCACTGCGTACCACCCCAGCAGCATGCGCAGCGGATTGTTCACGCTTTCGGTCAGCACATCCAGGTAGGGCACGTCTTTGGTCCGCAGCGGCCGGATGTTGTACGCGCACCCCATCAGCCACAGCACCAGCGCGGTCGCGGCGAACGGCTTCGAGATCCTCCAGCCGATCGCGACGCCTGCCAGCATCATTGCGATCCACTGGACGTAAGCCAGCGGGATGTTGACCAGTCCAAGCGCCGCCGGCCGGTTCTTCTTGGTCGGATGCAGCCGGTCGAATGGCGCGTCCAGCACCTCGTTGATCACGTAGTTGCTGCA
>CAZAXI010000092.1:0-17384 GCA_964489045.1 uncultured Granulicella sp.
AACTGCAGCAGGCCGAGGCCGACCTGAAGACCGCGCAGGCCAACCAGCAGCTTGCTCAGACCACCAACGTCCGCTGGCAGGCCCTCGTTGCCAAGCACGCTGTCTCCCAGCAGGAGGCCGACCAGATGGCCAGCGACCTCGCCGCCAAGCAGGCTGCCACCGCTGCCTCCGAGGCCAATGTCCGCCGCCTGCAGCAGCTCCAGAGCTACGAGCGTGTCACCGCCCCGTTCGACGGAGTCATCACCGCGCGCAGCACCGACGTCGGCTCGCTCATCGACGCGGGCTCCTCAGCCGAGCCGCACGAGCTCTTCCACCTCGATCAGGTCAGCAAGCTGCGCATCTTCGTCTCCGTCCCCGAGCTTTACGCCGACGCCATCCGCGACGGCGAGCAGGTCGACATCACTCAGGACGCAGATCCCGGCCGCACCCTCAAAGGCGCCGTCACACGCAACTCCAACGCCATCAGCCAGACCAGCCGCACCCTCAACGTCGAGGTGGACGTGGACAACAGCCACGGCGACCTGCTGCCCGGCGCCTACGTTTTCGTGCACATGAAGCTGCCTTCCGGCCTCAACGCCGTCACCATCCCCTCCAACACCCTCATCTTCCGCTCGCAGGGACTTGAGGTCGGCGTGGTGCGCAACGGCCGCGTCGAACTCGTACCCATCACCATCGGCCACGACTTCGGCAGCACCGTCGAGGTCACCTCCGGAATCACGCCGCAGGATCAAGTCATCCTCGACCCCTCCGACTCACTCATCAGTGGCGTGCCCGTCGAAATCGGCTCAGTTACAGGGAGTGCATCGGGGCAATGACTTTCTCGCGAACCAATCTATGGATCGGCCTCATGTTCGCCGCCTTGCTGCTCGGCGGATGCCGTGTTGTCGGCCCCAACTACAGCCGCCCGCCCGCTGCCGGGGTGGCGCCGGAGTTCAAGGAACCCGGCCCCACCACCTTTCCGCCAACCGGCGGCTGGAAGGCCGCTCAACCCAGCGACCAGACTCTGCGCGCCAAGTGGTGGGAGAGCTTCGACGACCCCCAGCTCAACACCCTTGAAGACCAGATTGATCCCGCCAACCAGACGCTCAAGGCCGCCGACGCCAACTTCCGCGCCGCCCGTGCTGCCATAGGCCTCTACCGCGCCAACCAGGCGCCCACGCTCAGCGTCGGACCCCAGGCAGGCGCGCTGCGCCAATCCGCCAACGAACCGTACGCAGGGTCCACCGCCATCGCCGGCGGACCGGGCGAGGGCAGCTTCTTCCTGCCGCTCGACCTCAGCTACGAGATCGACCTCTGGGGCCGCATCCGCCGCAGCGTCACCGCGGCCAGGGAGCAGGCCCAGGCCAGCGCTGCCGACCTCGAGACCGCCCGCCTCAGCCTGCACGCCGAGCTCGCCCTCGACTACTTCGGCCTGCGCTCCGACGACGCCCAGAAGAAGCTGCTCGACGACACCGTCGCCAGCTACCGGCAGGCCCTGCAGTTGACGCAAGACCGCTACAACGGCGGGGCCTCTCCCCTCTCCGACGTTACCCAGGCCAGCACCCAACTCCAGACCGCCGAGGTGCAGGACTCCGACGTCACCATTCAGCGCGCGCAGTACCAGCACGCCATCGCCGTGCTCACCGGACAGTCCCCCGCCGCGCTCACGCTCGCGCCCGCGCCCGTCACGGTCGACCCGCCCGCCATCCCCGTCATTCCCGGCGCCCTGCCTTCGCAGTTGCTCGAACGCCGTCCCGACATCGCCTCCGACGAGCGCCGCATGGCCGCCGCCAACGAGCAGATCGGCATAGCCCAGGCCGCGTTCTACCCCACGCTCGACCTCTCCGGCATCGTCGGATTGAATGGCACCTCGCTGCTGAACCTCTTCACCTGGCCCGCCCGCTTCTTCGCCGTCGGCCCCACCCTCACCCAGACCCTCTACGACCACGGCCGCCGCCAGGCCGGCTCCGACATCGCCGTCGCCCAGTACGATGCCACCGTCGCCACCTATCGCCAGGACACGCTTTCCGCCTTCCAGCAGGTCGAGGACTCGCTCGCCGCCCTGCGCATCCTCGAGACTGAGGCCGGGCAGCAGCGTGCCGCCACCGCCTCCGCTCAGCAATCGCTCGACCTTTTCAACACCCGCTACGAGGGCGGCGTCGACACCTACCTCCAGGTCGTCACCTCGCAGACCGCCGCGCTCGCCAACCAGCGCAACGACATCGAAATCACCCGCCGCCGCCTGGAAGCCAGCATCCTCCTCATCAAAGCCCTCGGTGGCGGCTGGACCACCGCCCAACTCCCCAAGCTCTAACCGGCCACCAATCCGGGTGCCCCACATCTCGACTCTGAGATGTGGGATCCCCTCCGCTCTCGTGGTTTACCCTTACCCACAATGGCCTACGCGCACACCGTCGCCGGCGTCCGCTACACCTTTTCGTCGCTCGCCGAACTCCTCGCCCGCGCCACCCCCGCCCGTTCCGGCGACCAGCTCGCCGGCATCTGCGCCGCCACCGCGCAGCAGCGCATCGCCGCCCAACTCGCCCTCGCCGACCTGCCCCTCCGCCAATTCCTCAACGAAGCCATCGTCCCCTACGAAACCGACGAAGTCACCCGCCTCATCCTCGACACGCACTCGTCCGCCGCCTTCGCTCCCATCGCCGCCTTCACCGTCGGCGACCTCCGCGACTGGCTCCTCTCCGACTCAGCCACCGCCGAACGCCTCGCCGTCCTCGCCACCGGCCTCACCCCGGAGATGGCCGCCGCCGTCTCCAAGCTCATGCGCCTGCAGGACCTCGTCCTGGTCGCCCGCAAAATCAGCGTGGTCACAAAATTCCGCACCACCGTAGGCCTGCCCGGCCGCCTCTCCACCCGTCTCCAGCCCAACCACCCCACCGACTCGCCCGCCGCCATCGCCGCCGCCCTCATCGACGGCCTCCTGCTCGGCTCCGGCGACGCCGTCATCGGCATCAATCCCGTCTCCGACAGCCTCCGCTCGGTCATCGACCTCCTCCACCTCATCGACCGCGCTCGCATTCGCTTCGCCATTCCCACGCAAAGCTGCGTCCTCGCCCACGTCACCACCCAGATGGAGGCGATGCGCCTCGGCGCGCCCGTCGACCTCGTCTTCCAGTCCATCGGCGGCACCGAAGCCACCAACCGCTCCTTCGGCGTCTCCATCGCCTTGCTCGACCAAGCCCACCAGATGGCCCGCGAACTCAATCGCGGCGGCATCCCTGGCCAATCCTTCGACCCCAACATCATGTACTTCGAAACCGGCCAGGGCAGCTCCCTCTCCGCCAACGCCCACCTCGGCGCCGGTGGCCAGCCCGTCGATCAGCAAACATTAGAAGCCCGCGCCTACGCCCTAGCCCGCCGCTACCACCCCATGCTGGTCAACACCGTCGTCGGCTTCATCGGCCCCGAGTACCTATACGACGGCAAGCAGATCCTCCGTGCCGGCCTCGAAGACCACTTCTGCGGCAAGCTGCTCGGCCTGCCCATGGGCTGCGACGTCTGCTACACCAACCACGCCGAGGCCGACCAGGACGACATGGACGCCCTGCTCACCCTGCTCGGCGCCGCCGGCGTCAACTACATCATGGGCGTCCCCGGCGCCGACGACATCATGCTCAACTACCAGTCCACCAGCTTCCACGACGCCCTCTACCTCCGCCGCATCCTCGGCCTCCGCCCCGCCCCCGAGTTCGAAGCCTGGCTCGCCTCCAACGAACCCCGCCGCCTAACCCTCCCCGCCCTGCTGCCTTGATGCGCAACGCCTTCCTACCCATCCTCCTGAGTTTTTCGGAGTAGCAGCGGGCTTTAGCCCGCGGTAAGTGGCACATACAATTGTCGGGCTTTAGCCCCGGGCCTTCTCCTATCTCTCCGACTCAGACGCGAATACAAGCCGCTCCGTGTGACGCACACCACTAGGTGGGCCAAGGCTTCAGCCTTGGCATTCAACGCCGGCAAAGAAGCGGGCTTTAGAGGCTGCAGAAAAGACTCCGTTTCGTTAAGGGCACGGATTTATCCGTGCCGTAAAAGCCGCAGAATTACGCGGGCTTTAGCCCCTGAGGTACGTTCAATCAGCTCATCGGCGAAGCCGTTATGTCTTTTGGCGTAGCCGCTTTGTCTTTGCTCGTCGTTTTGTCTTTGCTCCCCGTTCCGTCTTTGCTTCTAGATAGGCCAAGGCTTCAGCCTTGGCATTCAACGCCAGCAAAGAAGCGGGCTTTAGCCCCTGAGGTACGTTCAATCAGCGCATTGGCGTAGCCGTTCCGTCCTTGCCTCTAGATAGGCCAAGGCTTCAGCCTTGGCATTCAACGCCAGCAAAGAAGCGGGCTTTAGCCCCTGAGGTACGTTCAATCAGCGCATTGGCGTAGCCGTTCCGTCCTTGCCTCTAGATAGGCCAAGGCTTCAGCCTTGGCATTCAACGCCAGCAAAGAAGCGGGCTTTAGCCCCTGGGGTACGTTCAATCAGCGCATTGGCGTAGCCGTTCCGTCCTTGCCTCTAGGTAGGCCAAGGCTTCAGCCTTGGCATTCAACGCCAGCAAAGAAGCGGGCTTTAGCCCCTGGGATAACGCATGGACCGCGCCGCTCCAACCTAACGGAATACCCAAAGTCCGTCGCTGGCTGCCCGTTCCCATTTCGGCACGGCTGCAAATTTGGAATTACAACCACGTTTTCCAACGGCATGAAGCGAATATAAAGTGAATACAGAGGAACGCATCCGTGAACTCCGACCTGAAAACTCTAAGCGTGGTTTCAAACAATGGAGCTGGATCCGCATCCAGAAGAAGCTCCGCGGCAGACGCCCTTGCTGCCCTGGGTCGGATGCCAAGATTGCTTGACCTCTTCTGCTGCGCCGGGGGAGCCGGAACCGGATACAACATGGCGGGGTTTGATGTTGTTGGGGTGGATATTAAGCCGCAACCGAATTACCCGTTCCCTTTCGTCCAAACGGACGCACTGAACCTTGATTCAAAGTTCATTGCGACATTCGACGCCATCCACGCATCGCCGCCGTGCCAATCTTATTCTGTTTGAGGAAAGTGATAGGCACAAATGGCTGAAGAGGCGAAGAGCGGGACGATCTGGCAGGACGATGAACTCGACCTGATCGTCGCTGACTATTTCGCCATGCTCGCAGCGGATCTTTCGGGGAAGGCATACGTCAAGTCCAGACACAGTGCAGCTCTCATGGCTAAAATCGGGCGCTCCCACCGCTCTGTGGAGTTCAAGCACCAGAACATTTCGGCTGTGCTGGACGAGTTGGGCATGCCATGGATTCCGGGCTACAAGCCAAAATTCAACTTTCAAAACGCAATCTTCGATGCGATAGACCGCTACCTCACCAGGCACGAAAGCATCCTCGAGCCTGCGCCAAAGCCACAAACCGCTCCGCCCGCTCCGGCTGAAGTCTTTGTTGCGCCGCCAGTACTGAGTCCAACCGGCGAGAGAATTCCAAAGCGCCTGCGGCAGCTTATCGTGAAGTTCGATCCCGTTGCGCGCGATTACCACAATCGTTCTCTCGGCAAGGCTGGGGAAGGCTTTGTTTTCGATTTGGAAAGGAGGCGACTCAGCGACGGAAACCGCTCGGACCTGGCACGGAAAGTACGATGGACCGCCGCAGAGGACGGAGACGGAGCTGGCTACGATGTCTCATCTTTCCACCTTACAGGCCGACCCCAATTCATCGAGGTCAAGACTACGAACGGATCTTCCCGCACTCCATTTTTCCTTACCCGCAACGAGTGCGGCGTCGCAGCGCAATGCCCAGATGAATGGCGGCTATACCGCGTTCACTTATTTGCCACTGACCCGCGCATTTTTACCGTCGCGCCACCGTTAGAGAACACCGTCAGGCTGTCCGCCGAGACGTGGCGGGCGTCTTTCTGACGGCTTCGGACGACGCTGACAGCAGAGCGGTAAGGAGAATCAGGATGCACAGAGTTAGGAGGACGAGGCCGATTAGGCGCTGTCGAGCAACACGCCGCTCCGCCAACCGCCCATCGGAGGAGTGTTGCATAGCCTTTGGGCGGGGCTTTTCAGCAAAGCTACGAAGCGCCGCCCTTGGCGGCATCGAGTTGTATTGCCAAATGTGCGGCGTTATCCCTGGCGATATCGATGAGCTTACAGGACGAGCAGTCCGGTTCCATATCGGAAAGATCAAACCGAGGAAACTCTGCGGTGGGGGTGAGGTATCAAACCTGCAAGTCTTATGTTCGACCTGTCACCGGGGCGCAAAGGAACTCCAGGAGGAAAGGACGGTTACTGCGAAGTCACTTCAATGTGAGATTCGGGACGCGTGATATTTGTTCACAGTTGCTTCTGGCACGCTCACGCTTGCAAACCCGGACTCATCCCAAATTCCAACCGCGACTTCTGGCTTCCAAAACTCCGCAAGAATAAGGCGCGGGACAGAAAAAACCTCAAGGCCCTAACGCAACTCGGGTGGGATGCGCTGGTTATCTGGCAATGTGAGCTCAAGAACTTGAGCCGCCTGGAAACCAAACTGGCGAAATTCATTGCCGGGTACCCCATTTCATGACCGCCGCATCGTCATGGGTGGGGAATCGGCCACCACAATCAACCTCGGCGACCGGCCTACTCCTAACACCAACCGCCGCAGCGGATCAAAACGTCACCCTTCAACCAACCCCAGCCAATCGTCGGCAACAAACTACCCCCACCCCACCAACAACTTACCCCGTTTCCCACAGTCAAAACTTGACACCACCCCATATAATTAAAGAAGGCCCAAACAGTCGCCAGAGTCGTGTCCAAAGCAATCCGGACCGGACCTGCAAGCCTGCCAAACCTCAAGGGTGAGAGCCATCAAAAGTCTATACAACGCCGTATATACGCCCGCGCAACTCGTTTACCATCAACGAGCAAGTAGAGACACCGCCGTATATACAAAAGCCGAACCACAATGTTATCTAGACTTTGTCAAAAAAAGTACCAGGGGGGAGGGGGTACACCATCTCGCCACCAGTTCCAGACCGTAGCCTCCACACCACCACCACTGCGGTCAACCTCCGCGACCACACGCCCGCGCGCGTCGCCCTCGCCTCGACCGGCGTCAGCATCGCCACCCGCCACACCCTCGAATTCTCCCTCGCCCACGCCCAGGCCCGCGACGCCGTCCACGCCGCCTTGGCCTTACCCTCACTCCTCACCGCGCTTCAAGCCCGTGGCCTCCCCGCCATCCACGTCCGCAGCGCCGCCCGCGACCGCATCGAATACCTCCGCCGTCCCGACCTCGGCCGCACCCTAGCCCCCGCCTCCGCTACGCTCCTTGCACCTCGAACCTCGAACCTCGAACCGTCTTCCACCTCGAGCCTCGAACCTCGAACCTCGCAACTGACTATCATCCTCGCCGACGGCCTCTCCGCCCTCGCCACCGAGCGCCACGCCCTCCCCGTCCTCGACGCGCTCCTGCCCCTACTCGACCCCACCTGGCACCTCACCCCCATCGTCATCGCCGAGCAAGCCCGCGTAGCTCTCGCCGACCAGATCGGCCAAGCCCTCCACGCCGACGCCACCGTAATCCTCATCGGCGAGCGCCCCGGCCTCAGTTCGCCCGACTCGCTCGGCGCCTACATCACCTGGTCCCCGCGCCCCGGCCGCACCGACGCCGAGCGCAACTGCGTCTCCAACATCCGCACCGAAGGCTTGAACTACGCCACCGCTGCCGCCCGCATCGCCCGCACCCTCGCCGAAGCCCGCCGCCTCGGCCTCACCGGCGTAGCCCTCCGCGAGTCCGGTATATCGCTTCCCCCATAACCAACCGCCCCACGCCGATCAACAGCAGTAAGCTGATAACTGACAACCTGCAACTCCCATGGGCCGCAATCTCTACATCCTCGCCGCATCGCTCACTGTCTTCGCGCTCATCTCCTGCGGCGTGGCCTACACCAACATCGCGCAGCAGCCCGGCTCGCCCGGCGACGCCTCGCTGTGGCGCACCATGGGCCTGGTGCTCTTCCTCATCGCACTCATCGTCGCGCTCGCCGGAATCCTCTCCTCGCTCTTCGAACAGGCCGAGCGCCACACCGAAGACTCCCGCCGCCGCAAGCGCCCCTGATCGATCGCGCGCATACAATCAAGAGGGAAGGGAGCCGAGACGATGTTTGAAGTCACCGTAGAAGCCGGCTTCTCCTCCGGCCACTACCTCCGCAACTACCACGGCAAGTGCGAGAACCCGCACGGCCACAACTACCGTGTGCTGGTCACCCTCGCCGGCGCCGAGCTCGACGAGACCGGCCTGCTGCTCGACTTCAAGCTGCTCAAAAACCTGCTCAAGCCCGTCGTCGATTACCTCGACCACCGGATGATCAACGACCTCGCGCCCTTCACCGAACTCAACCCCTCGGCGGAAAACCTGGCCCGCTACTTTTACGACGAAACCAGCCGCCAGCTCCAGGCGCTCACCGCCGGCCGCGTCCAGGTGAAAGACTGCACCGTCTTCGAGACCGACACCAGCTTCGCCCGCTACTACGAGTGAGCCTCAAACCGCTTCCGGTACACCAGCGCATCCAGCCCCCGCCCATAGAACCCCTCCACCCTTCCCGCCCGCCCATACCCAATTCCTTCATAGAACTGCATCGCCCCCACATTTCCCGTGAACACGTGCAGCGCCATCCCCGCACCGCCCGCCGCGCGCACCTTGGTTTCCATCTCCTCCATCATCCGTCGCGCCAACCCGCGCCGCCGCCATGCCGCAGCCACATCCAGCGTCACCACGTATCCCACCTGCCCTTCCATCTGCACCACACAAAACCCCACCAGCTCACCCGCCGCCTCCGCCAGCACCGTCATCGCGCCGGGATTCTCGGCAAATCCCCGCATCACCCTGCGGCTGAACCGAAACTCCGGCTCAAAGCACTCCACATCGAGCGCGTGCATCGCCTCCCAGTCGCCTTCGCGATAATCGCGTAACTGCACCTCAACCATCTCGACCTCGAGCGGCTGCCGCAAATTGTTTCACGTGACACAATTTACCTTTGAATTGCGTTTGGCGCTGAAAATGCGCACGTTTGGGGCCGTTATTTAGAGGCGCTTGCGGACGAAGCCGCGGACAACTTCGGTGGTGACGCCGTAGACCACGTGGGAGGTGAACCCGCCGGCGGAGTCGCGTATGGCCGTTCCGGTGAGCAGGCCCAGCGCGGGCAACGTGCCTTCGTGGGCGAGGGTCTCCAGAGCCATGCCGAAGGCAACGCCCCGGTTTGCGGTTGCGGAGGGGAAGTACTCGGCTAGTGCGCCGTAGGCCGCACCTGCGGCCGCGCCGAAGGTCCAGTGCATTTGATCGAGCGCCAACGACCCGGGGGCAGGCTCCGGAGGTTCAGCGGCGGCTTGCGCGCGCCGGGGGATCAGGCGCTCGGCAGCGGCCATGGCGAGAGCGCCCACCAGTCCGCCGATCAATCCTGCGAGGAGTCCCTTGGCGAGGGACTTGGGTTGGATTACTGCGACTTTCTTCTTGCTCATGCGAATAGTGACCTCAGAGACCAAAGAGGGTGCTGAAAAGGACGGCGCAGCGCGGAAAAGCGGACCTCAGGGGAAACCCGAGGCTGAAGCCTCGGGCTACCAGCCCTATTTATTCTGCGCCGTTTACGGCACGGATAAATCCGTGCCCTTAACGAAACGGAGTTCAGCATTCTCTAAAGCCCCGTCCATTTTGCCACTTTTTCGGCACAGAGACCCAAGGCCAAAAGCCCTGGGCTACAACTGTGCCCTTAAGCGAGACAAAGTCAGCGAGCCAGCAAGTCAGTGAACCTAGCGAAAGCTGCCGTCGCTCCACTCGTAGACGACCACGCCGAGGTCTCCGAGGGTCTTGATGGTTGCCTCGATATTGCGGCGGACTGCGGGACGGTCGGAGGGCGGCATGTCGTGGGCCTCTTCCACGGCAATCACACGGCCGTAGGGCCAGGAGGTTTCGGGCACTGCATCGAGCGCCGCGGGCAGGTCGCTGAGACGAATGGTGAGGTCCTGGCGGCGCGCACCCGCGGGGCGCAGCAGGCCGCCCGCGCCGATGTCGCTGGGGTTGGCGTCGGCGAGGGTCACGTGGAGGGTGGCCATGTTTTGCTGGACGGTGAGGTAGGGGTTCTCCCAGTCGGTCAGGCTATGGACGGCCATGTAGCGGCTCTTCGACGGCGGCGGGATGAGGTCCAACTGCTCGCGCGCGGCCTGGATGGCCTGGGCGGTGGCGGCGGTGGTGGTGGTGCCCGCCGAGGCGCGGTTGCAGCCGGTGAGCAGCAGCGGCGTCAGGATCGCCAGGCAGGCGACCGAAGCGAGCGCCAACCTGGATCGGGAAGAAGACCGCGCGGAGGAGGATGAAAGGGGAGGAACAAACATAGGCTTGTCTACCAGCATACCAAGCCGTTGGATGCGGTTTCCACATTCAGGCGCGTCGGTGGCAGCGCCTCGCCCAAATCTTTCTCCGCTAGCGACATTAGCGGCGTATGGTTTTGCCTGGAGGTTGTTCGGTGACCTTCTCGCGTAGTGGTTGGGCCTGCATCACGTTGCTGCTGTCGATTTTGCTTTGCGCTCTCCCGTTGGCCGCACAGGAGTCGCGCTGGAACGATCTCAATTCTCAGGTGTCGGTGCTCTATCAACAGGGCAAGTCCGCTGAGGCCATCCCGATTGCGATGGAGGCGCTGAAGGCAGCCGAGGAGGCTTTCGGCCCCGACGATAAGAGGGTTGCCACCGGTCTGAACAATCTCGCCTTCCTGTACGTTGCGCAGGGCAAGTATGCGGAGGCCGAACCGCTCTACCAGCGGGCGCTGGGGATTTACGAAAAGGCGTCGGGGGCCGACCACCCGGACGTCACCATCACGCTCAAGAATCTTGCCCTGCTTTACTACTACCGAGGCAAGTTGGCCGATGCGGAGCCACTCTTGCAGCGCATCGTGAGTATCCGGGAAAGGGCGCTGGGGCCGGAACACCCCGATTTCGCCTCTGCTCTCAGCGACCTTGCTTCGCTCTACCGGGAGGAAGGCAAATACGCTGAGGCGGAGCCACTCCTGCAGCGCACCCTGAGCATCCGGGAAAAGGCGCTCGGGTCCGACGATCCTGCGGTCGCGGGCGTTCTGACGGGTCTGGCAACCCTCTATGAGGCCCAGGGCAAGTATGCTGAGGCTGAGCCGTTCTGCCAGCGCGCCCTGAGCATCGACGAAGAGGCGCTTGGGCCCGACCACCTGGATGTTGCCGCCACGCTGAACACCCTCGCCGCGCTCTACAGCGAGCAAGGCAAGTACGCCGCGGCGGAGCCACTTTTCCAGCGTGCCCTGAGCATCCGGGAAAAGGTGCTCGGGCCTGACCACCCCGAGGTCGCGACCACTCTGAACAACCTCGCGTTGCTCTTCGAAGACGAGGGCAAATACGCCGAGGCGGAGCCGCTCTACCAGCGCTGCCTGAGCATCCGGGAGAAGGCGCTCGGGCCCGAACACCCCGATGTCGCCTCTGCTCTCGACAATCTAGGGGACCTCTACTATCACCAGAGCAGGTACGTGGAGGCAGAGCCTGTCTTCCAGCGTGCTCTGGGCATCCATGAGAAGGCGCTCGGGCCCGACCACCCCAAAGTCGCCAACGATCTCAATAATCTCGCCCAACTCTACACCGCCCAAGACAAGTTCGCTGAGGCGGAGCCTCTTGAACAGCGCGCCCTGCGCGTCTGGGAAAAGGCGCTTGGGCCGGACCATCCCCAAGTCGCCTCCGCGCTCAGCAATCTGGCTGCGCTTTTCTACTATCAAGGAAAGTTCGCGGAGGCGGAGCCACTTTACCAGCGCGCTCTGCACATTCGAGAAACAGTGCTCGGGCCTGACCACCGCGACGTCGCCGTTACTCTCAACAATCTGGCTGCCCTTTACGTGGATCAGGGCAAGTACGCCGAGGCGGAGCCGCTGTACCAGCGCGCCGAGCGCATCTGGGAAAAGACACTCGGGGCTGAACACCCCGACGTTGCCTCCGCGCTCAACAATCTCGCAGGGGACTACGTTTACCAGGGCAGATTTGCTGAGGCGGAGCCTCTCTACCAGCGCTCTCTGCGCATCCAAGAAAAGGCGCTCGGGCCAGACCACCCCGACGTCGCCGTTACTCTAAACGGTCTAGCTGGGCTCTACTACAACCAAGGGAAGTACGCCGAGGTAGAGCCTCTCTTGCAGCGCGCCCTGCACGTTTACGAGAAGGTGCTTGGGCCCGACCACCCCGACGTCGCAAAGTGTCTTAACAACCTCGCTATGCTCTACAGCCAGCAAGGCTGGTATGCCGAGGCGGAGCCTCTGTACCGGCGCTCTCTGAGCATCGATGAAACGGCGTTAGGGCCGGACCACCCATATGTCGGCAGCGCTCTCGAGAATCTTGCTTCGCTTTATGACAAGCAAGGCAAGTACGTCGAAGCGGAGCCCCTCTACCAGCGCGCTTTCGATAACTACTTCCAGCAGTTCCAATACAACTTCGCCTACATGACCGAGAAGGAGCGGCTCGGCTTTCTGGATACGGTCTCCTCCAGCTTTCCGGCCTATTTCAGTTTCGTCCATCGCTTCCGCGACAAGGACCCGCAACTGATTGGCTCCATGTATAACCTGCTGCTCTGGGAAAAGGGCTTCGTTGCCGGCGGTGTGGCGGATATGCGGCGGCAGATCGAGGCTTCCGGCGATGCGGAGGCGCTGAATCTGCTGGGCCAGCTTTCCGCAAAGCGCACGCAGCTTGCCGCGTTGCTGGACGTAGAGCCGCCGGACCGCGACCTGTGGCGCAAGCAGGTCGACCAACTGCAGACCGAAGCAAACGATATCGAGAAAGCTCTGGTCGCGCGCTCTTCTGCGTTTGCCGAAAAGAAGAAGCTGGATCGGGCCACGTGGCAACAGGTGCGCGATGCGCTGCAGCCGGGAGAGGCAACCGTCGAGTTCGCCCACTTCCAGTACTACGACAAGAAATGGACTGACAATTACTACTACGCCGCGCTGGTGGTGACGCGCGAGACAAAAGACCAACCGGAGTACATCTTTCTCGGCGGGGACGAGCAGATTGAGGGCGATGCGCTCGCCCGTTTTCAGGAGTCAACCCGGACGCGCGGGGCCCAGACGGAACAGGAAGCCAGCCTGCCTGGTGCAGATGCCTACGAGTTGATCTGGAAGCCGCTGGAGAAAGCCCTGGCGGGAAAGACCCGCATCTATCTCTCTCCCGATGGCGTCCTGAACCAGCTTCCCCTCGGTATTATTCCGGCGCCCGACGGCAAACTGCTGATGGAGCGATACGATCTGCGACTGGTCTCGAGCACGCGGGACATCCTGCGCTCTGTGCCTCCGCGTGCAGACGCGACCGCCCTACTGGTCGGCGATCCCACCTTTGACCTGAGCGAAGAGCAACAGCTTGCGGCCGTGCAGAAACTGACTTTGCCGCAGCAGCAATCGCCGGTGTTGATGGCAGCTCTGTCGCCCGGCGATCGATCGCGCGATCTGGGCACTGGCACCACGCTGCCGCGGCTTCCCGGCACGGGCGCGGAGGTGCATGCAATTGCGGAGTTGATGCAGGGACACCAGTGGAAGACAAGCGTCTATACCAACGAGCTGGCCTTGAAGCGCGTGGTCGAGCAGGCGAGCAGCCCGCGCGTCGTCCATCTGGCCACACATGGATTCTTCCTGCCCGACCAGCAGATCAAGACCAAACAAGTAGGTCTGGGCGAAAACCAGCCCTCGGGGCTGGAGGACCCGATGCTTCGGTCGGGGCTCTATTTTGCGGGGGCCAATCGTACCCTCGCCGGAAAGACCGCGGCGCAGGGTTTGGACAACGGCGTGCTGACCGCCATGGAAGCGGGCAATCTGAATCTGAGAGGCACAGAGCTGGTCGTCCTGAGCGCATGCAATACCGGGCAAGGGGATGTGAAGAATGGCGAGGGTGTCTTTGGACTGAGGCGAGCGTTGCAGGAGGCCGGGGCACAGGAGGTTCTGATGTCTCTCTGGTCTGTGCCCGACCAGGAGACGCTTGACTTGATGAAACTCTTCTATGCGAAGTGGCTTGCCGGAATGGAGATCCACGAGGCTCTGAAAGAGGCACAACTCGAAATGCGGGAACGGGTGAAGAAAAGCCACGGCGGCAAGGACCTGCCGTACTACTGGGGAGCCTTCGTCCTGGTTGGACGATGACGGCGGGGCTGTCTTAATCTGTCTTTACTTTGCAGGCACCGAGGTGCTACGTTCCATAGTCTCCCCACACCTGGTCGGTCTTGGAGGATTCTCCATGTTTTGCTCGCATTGCGGGATGGCGTTGCAGCCTGGGTTCAAGTTCTGCAAAAACTGCGGAGCGGCGGTCGTAATTGTGAGCAGCGCTGAAGCGGTTGTGGCCGTTGCGCCGCCGCCCGCTCCGGGCAGCGTGCCAGGATTTGTGGCTGTCGCCGCTCCTCCGCCGCCTCCGTTCGCGCCGCCTCCGTTCGCTCCGCCTCCGTTCGCTCCGCCTCCGCCGCCACCGATGCAAGGGGCTTACCAGGTTGCGCAACAGCAGGTTTATTACGTCAGCCATCAAGCGGCGGCGCTGGCGCACAGTGCTCACCAGAACCATCTGATTCAAGGCCTAAGAGGACGCATTCAGAGCCTGGCCTCTACGGAGAATCTGGAGGGGTTCAGTCTGAAGGAGATGTTCTCCGACGTCTTCAAGCGCCGCAGCGCCGATGATGTGGAGGATTACATGGGGGTCGGCACGTCCAAGACCACCCCAGCCCTTGAACTGGTCGAGACCGGATGGCCAAAGCCGTGGCTTTTCTTCCGCGTGTTGGCTGCGCTGGTGATTGCTTACTTTGCTTTAACCCTCATCTACATGTGGACCAACAACACCAACTGCGTTCCGGGAATGATGTTTCTGGGGGCGTTCGCGGTTCCGCTGGCGACGCTGACGCTTTTCTTTGAATTGAACACCGCTCGTAATGTCTCCCTGCATGTGGTTGTGAAGTTGTTTCTGTTTGGGGCGATTGCTTCGCTGGGCGTGGCGCTGCTGGAGTATGCGCTGCCGATTTTCCAGATTTCGGATATGGAAGCGGGGATCGTGGAGGAGGTTGCAAAGCTGCTTACGGTGGTGGTGATTATGCGCAGCGCGCGCTATCCATACATCCTGAACGGAATTCTGTTTGGAGCGACCGTCGGCGCGGGCTTCGCGTGCTTTGAGACGGCCGGCTATGCGTTGAACATGGGGCTTCTGCCTGGCCTGCTTCCGGCGGTACAGGGTGCGCAGCAGGTGACTCCGGCAGCCATGAGCGCGGGTGTGAGTTCGATGCTGTCGTTGCTGGCGTTGCGCGGCATTGAGGCGCCACTGGGACACGTGGCCTGGACCGCCCTGGCGGCGGGCGCATTCTGGCGGGTGAAGAAGGACAAGGCGACCAGCGTGGCGATGTTCTTTGACCCCCGTTTTCTGAAGACATTCCTGATTCCGGTGTCGATGCACGCGATCTGGGATTGTCCGTGGCAGTTGCCATTTTCGGGGAACCAGATTATTACCGGATTTATTAGCTGGTATGTCGTGTTCGGTCTGGTGCAGCAGGGGTTGCGGCAGGTGAAGGAGGAGCAGAAGATGCGGTTGCAGAGCACCCTGGCTACCGTGGAAGCTTCCGTGCTTTCGCCGGCGGCGGCAGTGGTGGCCTGATCGATCCTGTGGCCTGGCAGCATGGGTAAGCGTTTGGGAGGAGGTTGAGAGAGTATGGCAGTCTGCAGCCATTGTGGCGCTCAGTTGCAAGGCGATGAACGCTTTTGCGTAGCTTGCGGAACGGCGATACCGGCGACGATAGCGTCAACGCCGAATGCGGGAGCGGTTGCGGCCGCGGTTCCGGCAGTGCCTGTCCCACCGGTACTTGCTGCGCCCCTGCCGGTTGCGGCGGTGCAGCCGATGGCGTTCCCCAGCGGCTATGCGGCGGCACCGGTTCCTGTGGCCGCAGGCGGGCCGGAGACCGCTGCCAATCACACGGGAAAAATGTGGATGTGGATCGTGATTTTTGCGATTTTGGTGGGGGGCTACTACTACTCGAAGAATAAGCAGGCGACCGCGACGCCGCCGGCGGCTCCGGCGGGCACGGCGCCGCAGGGAGCTCCGGCACAACCGGGGGGTACGGCACCGCAAGGAACTCCGGCACAGCCGGTCACCAGCGGGGCGCTGTTGCAAGAGCAGTCATTTGCGGGTCACTGGAGGGCCATCTATGGATTTGTCGGGCTGACGAACACGAGTTGGACGAACAACTCGAATGTTGTTATGCAGTCGGCGACCCTGGAGTGCGACCAGTATTCGGCCAACGGAACGAAACTCTCACAAATGCAAACGACGCTGAACGGCCCCGTTCAGCCTGGACGCACGGCAACCTTCAATCCATTTCAGATGGGGAGCGTCTCGACGTACATGTCCAGGGTGAACTGCTTCATTGTGGCGGTGACGCCAGCCAACTGACGAGGCGCAACA
Source organism: uncultured Granulicella sp. (assembly GCA_964489045.1). Classification (GTDB taxonomy): domain Bacteria; phylum Acidobacteriota; class Terriglobia; order Terriglobales; family Acidobacteriaceae; genus Edaphobacter. The sequence continues at coordinate 16,410 of CAZAXI010000092.1, forward strand.
GGCACGTCAGCGGCCAAGCCAGATAGGGGGACGCTTTTCGAGGAAGGCGCGGGTACCCTCGCGTTTGTCTTCGGTAGCGCAGAGGCGGCCGAAGAGGGCGACTTCGAGGGTGAGCGCCTGGTCGAGCGGCAGGCCGGCTCCGCGGTCGACGGCTTCGATGGCTGCGGCGACGGCGAGGGGCGGCATTCCGGCGAGGAGTTTGGCTAATTCGGTGGCGCGGGCCGGCAGTTGGTCGGCTGGGACGACCTCGTCGACGAGGCCGATGCGAAGGGCTTCCGCAGCGTCGATGATGGCTCCGGTGAGGATCATTTTGAGGGCGGCGCCCGGGCCGACAAGGCGGGGCAGGCGCTGGGTGCCTCCGTAGCCGGGGATGAGGCCGAGCTTGATCTCGGGCTGGCCGAGGCGGGCGGTGGAGGCGGCGAGGCGGAGGGTGCAGGCCATGGCGAGTTCGCAGCCGCCGCCCAGGGCGAAGCCGTCGATGCAGGCGACGACCGGCTTGCCCATGGTCTCGATGCGGCGGAAGATGCGGTGGGTGCTGCCGGCGAGCTGCTCGCCCGATTCCGCGTCGGCGTCGGCGAGTTCGCTGATGTCTGCGCCGGCTGCGAAGGCCTTGCCACCAGCGCCGCGGAGCAGGACGACGCGGACGGTGTCGTCGAGGGCGAGCGCGGCGAAGAGCTCATCAAGCTCGCGGAGCATTATGGCGTTGAGCGCGTTCAGCACCTTCGGGCGGTTGAGGGTTACGGTGGCGATGTGTTCGCCAATCTCGACGAGTAAGGTCTCGTATGCCAAGGCAAGGTCCTCGATTCCGCGAGTTAGCAAGGGAGTTTTAATTCTCAGACGTCAGCGATCAACCGCCGGCGATCACTGACCGACGACTGACAACCTGCGGCGGGCGACACTTCAGACGATACAATCGAAACATGATCAAGGGAATTACGCTGGTGACGCCGGTGGCTTCGGCGGCGGCGCTGGAGC
>CAZAXI010000093.1:0-17278 GCA_964489045.1 uncultured Granulicella sp.
AACAGACCAAGAACGTGCTTGTCAGCTTCAGCCCGAACGCCATGGGGTTTTTCTAACCATGGGCGTATTGGAGACGACTGGAGTTGATGCGACTGCTGCGGCGGAAATTTCGGATCCGCCGCAGCAGGTACTCACCACTCCTGCGGCGGTGGCGCTGATGGAGACGCTGCAGGCGAAGTATGGCCCGCTGATGTTTCACCAGTCGGGCGGGTGCTGCGACGGCTCGTCGCCGATGTGCTACCCGCTGGGCGAGTTTATGACCGGCGACAGCGATGTGCTGCTGGCGACGATTGAAGGCGTGCCGTTCTACATGAGCAAGCCTCAGTTCGAATACTGGAAGCACACGCAGTTGATCCTGGACGTGGTGCCGGGACGCGGGGGAATGTTTTCGCTGGATAACAGCGAGGGCGTGCGATTTCTGATCCGGTCGCGGGTGTTTACGGATGCAGAGATCGCGGCGCTCAGGGCAGCAGGACGGATTTGACCCTGTGATATCCTCTATCGAAATTCAACAACACATCTGAAATGGGCCTGGCTGGAGTTTGTTTCGAGTGGATCAGGAAAGGGGATTCGCTATGCAGCGTCGTTCGTTTCTCAGGGGTGCGGCGGCGGTTTTGCCGGCGGCTGGGCTGAAGGATTTTGTGCTGGGACAGGCGGCTGCGGCCCCGGTTTCGGGTGAGGCGCACGTGGTTGCGGCGGGGCAGGACCGGCTGGGAGAGACCCACTCGCTGGGGTTCAGCACGATTCTGTTCAAGGTGCTGCCGCGCGAGACCAGCGGAGCGCTGTTCGTGATCGAGCACAAGGGCCTGGGGCATGGTGGACCGCCGGTGCATATTCACCCGCATCAGGACGAGTGGTTCTACGTGATGGAGGGCGAGGTGCTGTTCCAGGTCGGTGGCAAGCGGGTGAAGCTGGGAGCGGGCGAGTCGGTGCTTGGGCCGCGCGGGATTCCGCATGGATTCATGGGGGTGGGCGAGAAGCTCGCGCATATGATCATCGCGTTCACGCCTGCGGGCATGATGGAGGGATTCTTCCGCGAAGCGGCCGTGCCGAATGGGCCGGCAATGGATGCTCAATTATTTGCCAAGTACGACATGCAGTATGTGGGTCCGCCGTTGGTGGCGGGCTAGGGCAATCACCCACTTTATGTCGAGGAGCACTCTTGTGGATCTATTTGTCTCTTGACCTGCGTATGGGGCTGGAGGGGTTGGCACGGTTCTAGACGAGGCCGTTCTGCAGGCCCCAGAGGTTGAGCCCGTGGACGAGGACGGCGGGCAAGAGACTGCGAGTGCGCCAGGTGAGGTAACCCCAAAGCAGTCCGATGGGGACGATGCCCCAGACGTGAATGAGTTGCACACGGATGCCGAGGGCAGACCCACCAGAGAAACTGGGAATGTGAGCTGCAGCCCAGAGGTAGCTGGCGAGGACGAAGCCTAGGCCCCTATTGCGGAGGACAGCAGCAAGGCGCGTCATGAGGAGCATCCGGGTGAACTCCTCGCAGAGCGCGGCACCGATGATTCCGTCCATGATCAATCCGAAGACGCCTTCGTTTTGGACGTAGCTTCGCCAGTGCAGCTTGTCCGGCGCAACGAGAGAAGTGACGATACCAAAGACGACATGGATGACGATGGCCAGATACCAGTAGTTGATATTGAAGCCCAGTTCACGCGGACGGTAACGGAATACGAAGAGATAGATGAGCGCGAGGGCGATGGGATAAGCGAAGACGAGAAGTGGTGCCACGGCGATACGAGCTGGGGTAGAGGGTGCAGGCCAAAGTGGGCTGAAGCGGACGAAGAGGAAGACAAGGCCGAGCACGAAGCAGATGAGGATGACGGCGAGCTCGTTGATCGGTGAGTGGTGAATGGGAAAGCCGACAGTGGGGCGAGGTCGCAGCGTGACGATGAGGTCGGTCAGGAAGGCTCCGAACCAGACGGCGATGATGTAGCCGAAGGCGTGGAGAGTGCGGCCTTCGCTGTGGCCGGTCCAGAGGACGAGCGCGAAGGAGACGGCGACGAGGAGCGCGGCTATGGGATAGGAGCGGACGAGGCGTAGGTGCAGTTGGAGTGTGCGAGCGATGGCCTGCATGAGGAAATGGTACGGGGAAGTGACACGGGTAGTTCAACATAAGCAAGGGAGGATAACAAGCTTTGTGGGAGTGCTGCTGCGGCACGGCTGAAGCCGTGTCCTTCCGGTTGTGACGCAGACCCCCACTCATGACGCGACTGAAATCGCGTCATGAATGGGGCATCCAAGGAACGGGAGATGCTATTTCGCGGCGAGTTGGCGGAGGACGTAGGGGAGGATGCCGCCGTGCTGGTAGTAGAGGATTTCCTGGGGGGTATCGATGCGGAGGGTGGCGGAGAACTCGATGGTTTTGCCGTGGTTGTTTTCCGCGAGGATGGGAATCATGCGGCCGTCGGCGAATTTGCTGTCGAGCATCTTGCTGAGCAGGCCGGGGTGATCGCCCACGGTGAAAATTTCTTCGCCGGTGAGGCCGAGGGACGCGGTGCTCTGGCCGGGCAGGTATTGCAGCGGGAGGATGCCCATGCCGACCAGGTTGGAGCGGTGGATGCGCTCGTAGCTTTCCGCGATGACGAACTTGATGCCGAGCAGGTTGGGGCCTTTGGCGGCCCAGTCGCGCGACGAGCCTGAGCCGTACTCCTTGCCGGCCAGGATGCAGAGCGGAATGCCGCGCTCGGCGTAGAGGACGCTGGCGTCGTAGATCGGCATTTCGGTGCCTTCAGGGAGCAGGCGGGTGACGCCGCCTTCGGTTCCGGGGGCGAGTTTGTTGCGCAGGCGCACGTTAGCGAACGTCCCGCGGACCATCACTTCGTGGTTGCCGCGGCGGCTGCCGTAGCTGTTGAAGTCGGCGGGCGCGACACCGTGGTCGGTTAGGTACTTGCCGGCAGGCGAGTTCTTCTTGATGGAGCCGGCGGGGGAGATGTGGTCGGTGGTAACGGAGTCGCCGAGGACAGCGAGAGCGCGCGCAGCCCGGATGTCGTGGATGGGTGCGGGGGTCGCAGTCATGCCGTCGAAGTAGGGAGCTTTGCGAATGTAGGTGGAGTCGGGCTCCCAGCCGTAGGTGTTGCCGGAGGGAAACTTGAGGTGCTGCCAGTTGGCGTCACCGTCGGTGACGGTGGCGTACTGGTGGCGGAACATCTCCGAGTTGATGCAGCCGGCGACGGTGTCCGCGACCTCCTGCTGGGAGGGCCAGATGTCCTTGAGATATACCGGCTCGCCGGACTTGTCCTTGCCCAGCGGGTCGGTGGAGAAGTTGTGGCTGATGTGGCCGGCCAGCGCGTAGGCAACGACCAGCGGTGGGCTCATTAGATAATTTGCGCGAACCTCGGCGGATATCCTGCCCTCGAAGTTGCGATTGCCGGATAGGACGCTGACGGCAACCAGCGAATGGTCTTCGATGGCTTTGCTAACGTCGGTGGGCAGAGGGCCGGAGTTGCCGATGCAGGTGGTGCAACCGTAGCCGACGGTCTGGAAGCGGAGGGCGTCGAGGTATTTGGTAAGGCCAGCCTTGTTGTAGTAGTCGGTGACGACGCGGGAGCCGGGAGCGAGGGAAGTCTTGACCCATGGAGGCGTGCTGAGGCCCTTCTCGACGGCCTTCTTGGCGAGCAGGCCGGCGGCGACCATCACGTAGGGGTTGGAGGTGTTGGTGCAGGAGGTGATCGCCGCAATCACGATCGACCCGTTGCCCAGGTAGGGGTCGGGATCGACGCCGAAGCGGGCCTTGACGCTGGCGGGCGCGGCGGCATGCGCCTCGGGGTTGTGGGGCGCGGGGGATCCGGTGCTGCTGGTGACGTTGCCGTTGCCGGAGTGGTGGCCACCTTCGCCCTCCCAGCGAACCATCTGGCGGGCGGAGTCCTGGTTGCCATTGGGGCCCAGGAGCGACGGAAGCTGCTTCTGGAAGCTGGCAGCCGCCTCAGAGAGCAGGACGCGGTCCTGGGGGCGTTTAGGGCCGGCGACGGAGGGCTCCACGGTCGCAAGGTCGAGCGAGAGGGTGGAGGAGTACTCGGCTTCGGGCGCCGAGGCGGTGTGGAAGAGGCCCTGCTCGCGGAAGTAGGCTTCCACCAGCGCAATGTGCTCTTCGGTGCGGCCAGTGAGGCGGAGGTACTTCAGGGTCTCGTTGTCGACCGGGAAGATGCCGCAGGTGGCGCCGTATTCGGGAGCCATGTTGGCGATGGTGGCGCGGTCAGCCAGCGGCAGTTCGGCGATGCCGGGGCCGTAAAACTCGACGAACTTGCCGACGACGCCGTGCTTGCGCAGGGCTTCGGTAACGGTGAGAACGAGGTCGGTGGCCGTAGCGCCTTCCCTCAGCTTGCCGGTGAGGCGGAAGCCGACCACCTGGGGCACCAGCATGGAGACGGGCTGGCCAAGCATGGCGGCCTCGGCCTCGATGCCGCCGACGCCCCAGCCAAGGACGCCCAGGCCGTTAACCATGGTGGTATGGGAGTCGGTGCCGACCAGGGTGTCGGGGTAGGCGAAGACTTGGGTCTTCTCGGTCGAAGCTTTATGGCCGTTGGCGGCAACAGCGTCCAGAGTGTGAATGGGCGCGGTGGTAAAGACGACGCGGGCGAGGTATTCGAGATTGACCTGGTGGCAGATGCCCATGCCGGGCGGGACGGCGGAGAAGTTGCGGAAGGCGGTCTGGCCCCACTTGAGGAAGGCGTAGCGCTCGCGGTTGCGCTGGAATTCGAGCGCGGCGTTGAGGTCGTAAGCATTGGCGGTTCCGAATTCGTCGACCTGGACGGAGTGGTCGATGACCAGCTCGGCGGGCTGCAGCGGGTTGATCTTTTCAGGATCGCCGCCAAGGGCGCGCATGGCGTCGCGCATGGCGGCGAGGTCGACGACGGCGGGAACGCCCGTAAAGTCCTGCATCAGGACGCGGGCGGGCATGTAGGCGATCTCGCGGGAGGGCTCGGCTTTGGGGTCCCAGTTGGCGAGGAAGGTGATGTCATCTGCGGTGACCGAGTGGCCGTCTTCGTGGCGGAGCAGATTCTCCAGCAGGATGCGGAGGGAGTAGGGAAGGCGGGAGAGGTTGGTGCCGGCGGATTCGGTGAGGGCGTTGAGGCGAAATATGTTGACTGCGGTCGCGCCGCTGATGAAAGTTGCGGCGCTGCGGAAGGAATCGGGATTCTTGTCGGTCATCGGTTTATCTCCAGTAGCGTGGGCCGGGGGCGAGCACCGGGCGCGAAGTTTGAGGCCGAGAGCGCGCGGGGGCGCCAGTCGGCGGGAATGAAAAGCCTATCAAAAAAAACGGGTGTGTGTGGGATATCGGCCTGGAGTGGCCGCAAGCCGGGCTAGGAACGACCGCGGTCGCGGCGGCCGTGACGGAAGCGCTTCGTCTTCGGGATGGAGAGACGGAGAAGCATCGGGATCATTTTACGCCGGAGGGGAAGCTGCGGGGAAGAGCCGTGGCCCTAGTTCGCTGAAGGCATTTCGGCGTGGTCGACGACCAGGGTGTCGACGGGGCCTCTGGAGGGTTGGAGTTTCAGGCCGAGTTGTTCCTCAACGGCGGTGAAGATGGAGACGACCGTGCCGCCCTGATCGGCGGCTTCGTCGGAGGTCCACTTGAGGGTGATGTCGGCGGTGCCGGTTAGTCCGGTCTTGTCGAACACCTGGCGATGGACCAGATCTGAGAGCGCGCCGGCTAGGTCACCCATGCTAGCGCCCTTGGCGGTGAGGACATCGTCGCTGTTCGACGCGCTCATGTTCACGGAGCTGTTGTGTTCATCGCTTTGGGTTAGCTTGAACTTCGGTTCGCCATGGAGGACGACGAGTTCGTAGATAGGCTGAGTCTTCGGTTGAAGATGCGCCTTGAGTTGGAAGCGGTCGGCGAGCAGCGGGATGATCATGGCCTCCAACTGCGTGTCAGTGAGCTTTGGATACGTGCCGGCGTCGTTCGCCAAAACCTTGGCTTCGATGTCGAAGCGAGCGGATTCGACGGGGCCGGAGAGACCGAAGATCAGGTCTTCCTTGACGTCGTAGGCGAACTCAAGGATGTTCTTCAGCGGCATGTTGATTGCGGTGAACACATCGTCGTGGATGCTCATGCTGGCTGAAATCTGGTCCATGGGTTCATTGGCCGAGTTGTGCAGCTTGATCGATACGACGTCGAATGGCGGCAGGGTTGGCGCGAGAGCAATGGCGGCAGCAGGCCCCTTGTGCGCGAGTTGGGCGTGTGCGCTCGCGGTGGAGAAGAGGAGGGTCACGGCGAATGGGAGCAGGCGGCGCGATAAGAGCAGGGAATGCAGAGTCATTTGGTCACTCTCGATCCGGGGCACGGCTTCGTGGGGAGGGGCGGCACGGGAAGTATACGACGGTGAGTGAGCGGTTCCGAAGAAAATGGCCGGTGGTTTGTGCGATGATGCCAAAGCTGGCTGTTGGGCGGCGATCTTCGTTCAGGCGAGGCGGGAATGCGCATGGGAAAACTATGGAGTGCGGGGTTGGCCGTGTTGCTTGCGGTGGGTGGATCGGCGTGGGCGCAGAGCGGTGCGACGAAGACTGCTGCGGCGAAGAGCGGCAACGGCGAGTTGCAGGTTTACTTCGTGGATGTGGAGGGCGGGCAGTCGACGCTCTTCGTGATGCCCACGGGAGAGAGCCTGCTGGTGGACACGGGCAATCCCGATCCGCGCAACCCCAGCGCGCCTCGCGATGCCGGAAGGATTGCGGCGATGGCGAAGATTGCCGGCGTGACCAGGATCGATAACCTGGTGATCACCCACTACCACACCGACCATGTGGGCGGGCTGCCGCAGTTGGCGGCGTTGATCCCGGTGGGGCGGTTCATTGACCACGGCGTGAATCGCCAGACCGAGGGCGCGGAAGGCAAGGCGACGGTCGCAGTCTACGACGCATACCAGAAGGTGCTGGCTGACAGCCACGCCGATCACCTTACCGTGAAGCCGGGCGATGTGCTGCCGGTGAAGGGGATGCACGTGGAGGTGGTGAGCGGGGACGGCGAGGTAATCGGGCAACCGCTGAAGAGCGCGCTGGCGGCAGGTGGCGGGCCGAATGCGGCCTGTGCGAATTCGCCGGTGAAGGAGGCGGAGAACAGCGAAAACGACCGCTCGCTGGGGATGGTGATCACGTTCGGCAAAACGCGGATTCTGGACCTGGGCGACCTGACCTGGGCGAAGGAGCGGGGGCTGATGTGTCCGGTCAACAAGATCGGTAAGTTCGATGTGTACATCGTGTCGCACCATGGGTTGGACCGCAGCGGCAGCCCTGCGCTGGTGGATGCGATTGCTCCGCGCGTGGCGATCATGGACAACGGCCCGCACAAGGGCGGCGCGCCTTCGACATATGTGACGATTGAGGGGACTTCGCGGCTGAAGGACCTGTGGCAGTTGCACACGGCCGAGGTGCCCGATGCGAAGAATGCCGCGGATTCGCGAATTGCGAATCTGCCGGGACCGGACGCGGCGAACTACCTGAAGTTGACGGTGCGCATGGACGGCACCCTTGCGGTGACGAATTCGCGGACGGGTGAGACGGTGGAATACCCGGCAAAGTAAGCACTTCGTGCCTTCTTGGACGCTTTGTGTGGAAACCTGGAGCTATTTCTGGGTCGGGCGTCTGTGCGCCGCGAAATGCGCATCTTACCCATAAGAGCCGCGGAACCATCTGCGGACGCGAACGATCGGAGATCGATGATGAAGTGCGGGACACGAAATTGGGCTGGAGTGGCGCTGGGCCTGGCGCTGGTATGGAGTATTGCGGGTTGCCACGGCAACTCCGCACAGAATGCCGCGGGAAATCCTGTTGACCAGAATGCGGGCGATCCGGCCGATGCGAACATGGCGCCGGCGAGCGGCGCGCCAGCGCAGGTGTTGGCGCAGAATGTGCAGTATCAGCCCCAACAGCAGGGGCAGGACTACGGTCCGCAACAGCAGGCGCCCTACGCGGGCGATCAGAGCTATGACAACGGCCAACCCGGCGATCAGCAGGCCGACCCGTACGCAAGCGACCTGACCGATGCGCAGGCGACTGAACCGCCTCCGCCGCTGCCGGACTACGATCAGCCGCCCGCTCCCGACCCGAACTATCTATGGACTCCGGGCTACTGGGCGTGGGGACCGGGAGGATACTACTGGGTTCCCGGCTACTGGGTGGATGCTCCGTATGTGGGCGCGCTGTGGACTCCGGGATACTGGGGATTTGTGGGCGGATACTATCGCTTCCATCACGGGTTCTGGGGGCTGCACATCGGGTTCTATGGCGGCATCGATTACGGCTACGGGTACACCGGCTATGGATACTATGGCGGCTACTGGAACGGCGGCCAGTTCTACTACAACACTTCCGTCAACCGCGTTAACGTCAGCGTGATCCGCAATGTTTACGTGCACAACGTGGTCGTCAATAACAGGACAGAGAATGGTGCGAGCAGCAACCGGGTCAGCTTCAACGGCGGGCGTGGCGGCATCCAGGCGCAGCCGAGGGCAGCGGAGGTTGCCGTGCTGCACGAGCAACGCAATGCGCCCATGGCGTCGCAGGTGCAGGTCGAGCATGAAGCGGCGCAGAACAAAGCGCAGTTCTACAGCGCGAACAAGGGAAGGCCGGCAGTGACGGTGAATGCGCGTCCGGTGGTTGCGGACCGCACGCCGCCGCCGGCGTTGCCCAGGGCTGCGGGACCGGCGGCGCAACCTGCGGCTCGCAACGAAGCAAGGCCTGGGCCAGCGCAGCCCCAGATGAGGCAGGGTCAGCCGCAGCAGAGCCAGCCCCAGCCGCAGGTGAGGCAGAGTCAAGTCCAGCCTCAGATGCGGCAGACAGAACCTCAACGGCAGGCAGAGCCTCAGCCGCAGCAAAGGCAGGCAGAGCCACAGGTGAGGCAGCAACAGCCGAATGTACCGGTTCGACCGGCTCCGGAAGCGCGTCCCGCTCCTCAGCCGCAGGCTCGGCCAGCTCCACAACCGGAGGCCAGGCCAGCTCCGCAACCGCAACCAAGGCAGGCACAGCCGCAGCCACAGGCGCGACCGGCACCTCAGCCACAGGCGCGACCAGCCCCGCAACCGCAGGCGCGACCGGCGCCACAACCGCAGGCGCGACCGGCCCCTGCGGCCCATCCGCAACCGCAGGCCGACCAACACAAAGACGACAAGCCTCACAGCTAGCCGCGGGGTGAATGTGATGAAGCGGCAGGACTGGCCAGGTTGGCTTGTCCTGCCGTTTGTTTTGGATGGTTATACCTTGGCTGGACGGTTCTAAGAGCTGAATGCGAGTTGGCCGAGCAGGATGGCATTCAGGGCGATGATGACGGCAACCGTGAGCCAGCCGGCGATGCGGGTGCGCCGCGCGCTGGCGAAGCTGCGCATAACGTCTGCGCGGCTGGTGAGCATCAGCAGAGGGATAAGTGCGAAGGGAAGCGCGAAGCTGAGGACAACCTGTGAGAGCACGAGGATACGCAGCGGGTCGAGGCCGGTGGCGATGATGGCGACGGCCGGAATGACGGTGATGGCGCGGCGCAGGAAGATGGGGAATTTGATGTCGAGGAAGCCCTCGATGATGACTTGACCGGCCATGACGCCGACAGTGGAGGACGACAAGCCAGAGCAGAGCAGCGCGACCGCGAAGACGGTGGCGGCGAGCGATCCGAAGAGCGGGCCGAGGGTGTGGTACGCCTCCTGAATGGTGGGCTGCAGATTGCTGGTGTGAACAAAGGCAACGGCTGCCATCAGGATCATGGCGGAGTTGATGAGCCAGGCGCCGTTCATGGCGACAAACACGTCGATGAGTTCGAACTTGAGAAAACGGCTGAGGATGTGGCGGCGTGGAAACAGCGTGGGCTGATTACGGGCCGCCAGGTCTTCGAGCGTTTCGCTGGCCGGAAGCGCGGAGCCGGTGAGTTCCTTGAGCCGGGGCTGCACCAGCGCGGAGTGGAGATAGACAACGTGCGGCATCACCGTTGCGCCGAGCATGGCAACCGCGGCGTAGATGCTGTCGTGAAAGTTTTGCGCGGAGGAGCGGTCGAGCGTGGGCAGCAGGGTATGGATGGTCGCGAGCTTCCAGTCGGGATGAACGAGGAAGACCTCAAAGGCGTAAGAGACGCCGATGATGGCGACGAAGCCCATGATGGCGCGCTCCAGCCAGCGGAATCCGGCGAGGTCGAGAGCGAGGATGGCGAAGACGAGAACCGTGGAGACGAGCGCCGCGATGAGGAGAGATTCCTTCGGGGTGAAGCCGTGAGCGTAAAGCAGCGGGCCGAAGAGCAGATCGAGGCCGATGGCCGCGCCCAGGAATTCGGCCAGGTCGGTGGCGACCGCGGCGATCTCCGCGGCGATCCAGAGACCGAGGGTCGCGGGCCGCGAGAAATACCTGCGGCAGTTCTGCGGCAGGGTGAGGCCGGTGACGATGCCCAGCTTCGCGGAGAGATACTGGATGAGCATGGCCATGGCGTTCGACCAGAGCAAGACCCAGAGCAGGCGGTAGCCAAACTGCGTGCCGCCCAGGATATTGGTGGCGAAGTTGCCGGGATCGATATACGCGACCGAAGCGACGAATGCCGGACCGAAGTAGGCCCACATCTCGTTGCGGTGGAAGTTGGGCAGGAAGCCGCGCGGCGGGGCAACCGAAGTGTCGGACGACGCGGTTTCGAGTGGGGATGCCAGGGGTGGGACCGTCTCAATTTCAGCAGCCGGGGCCGCAGATTCCGATCGCGTTGGGTGAAGACCGGGCATCCCGCTCCTGCGCAGAGTCGAGCCCGTTTGTGCGGTGCCGGAGGCGACCAGAGGGGCAGGGGTCGTTCGGGGTGCGCACGGCACAAAATTAGGCTCGCCTACTATTTAGGTATACCTAAATAGTGGAAATGAGTCAAACTAAAAAGGAGATCGGGAGAGACCTGGCATGCCAGCAGGCCGACAGGCGAACGGCAACACCGAATCGGTGGATAACTATCTGAAGGCCATCCTGACGCTGGGAGGGCGCGAGGAGAAGCGGGTGACCATCAAGTCGCTGTCGGAAAAGCTGCGCGTCGCCCCTGCCTCGGTGACCAACATGCTGCAGAAGCTGGCGGCTGCGCCGGCGCCGCTGGTGGAGTACCAGCGGCATGGCGGGGTGCAACTCTCGCTGGCGGGGAAGCGCCGCGCCCTGGAGATCGTGCGCCACCATCGCCTGATTGAGACGTTTCTATATGAAGTGCTGGATTATCCGATCGAAGAGGTGCATGACGAGGCGGAGCGGCTCGAACACTTCATCTCGGAACGGTTCGAGGAACGGATTGCGGCGAAACTCGGGAACCCCAAGATCGATCCTCACGGGCACTCGATTCCGACTATTGAGGGGGAGATGGCGGCGCGGGAGTCGATGCTGCTGGCCGACGTGGTGCGGGATGGGACGTTTGTGATCGACAGCGTGTCCGACCGGGACGCTGAGAATCTGCGGTTGATCGAGGCCTGCGGCATCACGCCGGGGGCCCTGCTGCGGGTGAGCAAGAGCACGTCGTCGGAAGGCTATTCGGTGCGGATCGGCCGCTCAGCGAAGGCCTTCGATCTGCCCCGTGAAGTCGCACAGGACGTGCGCATCGTCCGTCTGCCCAAGTGATTTCGGGCGAGCAAATGCCACGACGCAGGCGGGCGTCAAGCGGGTCCATGGAATAATCGTGCTGAGGCCGGATGCCGCTGCTCTCTTTCACTCTTCTTGTGTTCGCTGGATCGTTTCTTGCCGGCTTGCTGGGCGCGCTCACCGGTCTGGGCGGCGGGGTGGTGCTGATTCCCCTGCTGACGCTGGTCTTCCACGTTGACATGCGCTACGCGATCGGGGCGTCGCTGATTTCGGTGATCGCGACTTCGTCCGGCGCGGCTGCCGCCTATGTTCGCGAGGGCTATTCGAACGTGCGGATCGGCATGTTTCTCGAGGTTGCCACCACCTTCGGTGCGGTGTTTGGCGCATTCCTGGCGACGCGCGCGCCGACCCGCGCGCTGGCGATGATCTTTGGCGTGGTGCTGATCTATTCGGCCTGGCTCTCGCGCAGCGAAATGGATCACGATGAAGGGAACACCTTCGATAACCCGTGGTCGGACAGGCTGAGAATGTCGGCGGCCTATCCGGACGGACCGCACGGAAAGAAAAGCTCGTACCAGGTGGACCGGATTCCTGCGGGGTTCGCGACCATGTTCGGGGCGGGCGTACTGTCGGGGTTGCTGGGCATCGGGTCGGGCGCGGTAAAGGTGCTGGCGATGGACAAGATCATGCGCATTCCTTTCAAGGTTTCGACGACCACCAGCAACTTCATGATCGGGGTAACGGCGGCGGCCAGTGCGGGCATCTACCTCGCTCGCGGGTACGTCAATCCGGGGCTCGCGTTTCCGGTTATGCTGGGCGTGCTCTCGGGCTCGCTGCTGGGAGCGAAAGCCATGGTCCACAGCCGGGTCTCGCTGCTGCGAACCGTGTTCGCGGTTGTGATTATGGCGCTGGGAATTGAGATGATCGTGAACGGCTGGCTGGGAAAGGTATGACGATGAATCCGAATTCGCCGCTGTCCGCCCCCCGCGGCCCGGCTGCCGGGGACCAACAGCATGCAACCGCGGGCGCCTTCAACGACGCGCGCATGGAGTCCATCATGGGGCGGTTGTTGCAGGTGGGAGTGCTGCTGGCCGCGACCGTGGTACTGGTGGGCGGCGTGATGTATCTGTTTGCGCATGCCGGCGCAGCAGCAAACTACCGCGTATTTGCCGCCCGGCCGGTTGCGCTGCGTCACCCGGCGGCGCTACTGAATGGAATTGCACGCGGCGACGCGTCTGCAATTATCGAGCTCGGCATCCTGTTGCTGGTGGCGACGCCCATCTGCCGGGTGATCTTTGCGGTGATTGCGTTTGCCCTGGAGCGCGACCGGCTGTACGTAGCGATCAGCCTGACCGTGCTGGCGGTGTTGCTGCTGGGGATGCTGCGCGGCGGTTGAATGGAGCCCGGCCTGACGGCTTTCCTGATGGCGTTTGCTATACGGGCGCGGGCCGGAGCCGGGTAAGACGGCAGGGCTCCGTGCAGCGACCCTGCGATTGCCGGGATTGTCGACCAGTTGGGAACGGATGGCCACAAAGAGAATGGCGGCCATGCTGGGCATGGCCGCCATCGGGTTAAGGTTCAGATCCAGCTAGAAGCGGAAGCGGCCGGCGAATTGCCAGTCGCGCGGCTGGATGCTCTTGTTCTGGCCGGAGATCTGGCCGAAGGACGAGCTGTTCCAGGAGGCGCTGGACAGGTTGAAGAAGGTGGAGTTGGTGGCGTTGTCCACATCCGCCTCAACCTGGAAGGTCAGGTGGAGGGTGGCGGTTTCACGAACGTTGAAGGTACGGCGAAGGCCAAGCTGAATGTCCCACCATCCGGGCCCGGTCAGGCCGTAGGGAGCGGTACGGGCGATGTTGCCCATCTTGTCGGTGGTGTTCGGTTCCGGCGTTCCGCCGCAGGTGTAAGTAGTGGCCTGCGGAGAAGAGTCGGGGCATTCGAAGGCGTTGGGGTTGATGTAGTTGATTGCGGGAATGCCGCTCTGGGGGGTACCGGCATTGGCGCCGGGGCCGCGGCCCCATCTGCCGTTGGTGCGTACCTGATTCTTGTTGAAGCCGGGGACGTAGTCGGGCATGCAGGTTCCCTGGCCGGCGACGGCGTTCATCACGCAGCCCCCGCTCTGTGTGACCTGCAGGGGATAGCCGTCACGATACCGGTAGATACCCGAGAGCTGCCAGCCGCCGGCGATGAGACCGCCGATCCGGTTGGTTGCGAGGAACGCCTGGCCGCGGCCGAACGGGAAGGTGTAGCTCCAGGTCAGGTTGAATGCGTTGGTCTGGTTGTTGGCGCCTAGAGCGCGGTCGATCTGGTTCGCGGTGTAGGTCCTGGTGAAGTTTCCGTCCTGCGCACCCACTGGATACTGGGTCCGGTGGTTGCCGGTGTCGTCAATCTCCTTGGCGCGGGTGTAGTTGACGAAGCCGGAAAGGTTGTGCCATGGCCGCTGAGTGACCTGGATCTGGAGTGAGTTGTAAGCGGCATTTCCCGTATCGCCCCACAGATCGGTAAATCCTGCGAATTGCGGGTAGGGCCTCAAAGCCTGGAAGAGAGTCGCGTTTTGGCCGGTGAACCCGGGGTAGGGAAGGGTGCACCCGGTGGAGCAGCCGCTGGACAGGGCCCCTCCATATTGCTCGGCATAATCCGGCGAGATAGTGTTTTGCGCAGGACCGCGGCCAGAGCCGCCGGGCAGGAAGTGGGTCTGCGAGCCGGAGTAGGCGACGCTGAGAACCGCCTTCTTGTTAATCATCTTCTGCAGGGAGAAGTTATAGCTGATGTATTGCGGACCGCGCCCGCCATAGTAGGGGTCGGCAAAGTTGACGCCTTGAGGATTGCAGGAGATATTGTCTCCGGTGCTGCAGGCGTAATCGTTCAGGTGGTCGGGGAAGTAGGCGGTAAAGTTGTAGTCGCCCGTGGTTGAGAGTGGGTTGATCGCGGTCCCCGGGACATTCCAGGGATACACCGCCGAAAGAGCGCTGCAGGTGCCGGCCGAGACGCAGGCAATGGTCGGCCCGAGGACGCCATTCACCGCTGGGGGATTGGTGCCCTGGATTGGGGGCTTGATCTGGGCATTGGGCGGACTCGCGAGACCCGGATTCAGGTAGAAGCCCGGATCGGCGGTGCTGCTGCCCGAACCCGCGCCGGTGGATATGCCAAATTCTGAATTGTTTCCGGTGCCCTGGGTAGCTCCCGCGTTGCCGCCTACGCCGCCGGCGTGGGTGAGGTTGACGGCAAAACCGCCGGCGAAGACGGTGGTCGGAGTGTAGGCGTAGGAGAAGCCTAGACGCGGCTGGTAGTTTTTGCGATAGGGCTTGACTGGGGTGGTGCAGTGGCACTCATAGGGCGCGTATGCGTTGTACTGCTGCTGAGCAGTTTCACCTGGAAACGTCCCAGCGGGTGGGAGGTTGGTGAACTGATTGATGTTGGGGAAGCCGGCAAACTCCAGTACTCCGGGAACGCCGACGATGGGATTGATGATGCTGTCGTTAAGGAAGGCGAGGCGGTCATGGACCTCGTGATAGGGCTGGAGGTAACTGTAGCGAATCCCCAGATTCAGGGTCAGCTTGGGGCTCACCTGCCAGTTGTCCTGAATGTAAGGCTCGATCGGCCGGTAACGTGCTCCGACGTCTTGAATGCTCTGGGTCTGAACCGAGCCGGTAAAGACCGCCCCGACCAGGTAGCTGGCGTAGGCGTCGCCGTCGACGCCGGCGGGGCTGTTGCAGGCCACGCTGTTGCTGCCTGCGGTGCAGGGCTGCGTGGAGTAGGCGCTGTAGTTCAAGCCCAGCGTGTTGCTGAATCCGCCGTAGCTTCCGCCGTTGGTCTCATCCCACGAAATCTGGACACCGAAGGTGATGTTGTGGCGGTTCTTGACCCATTGCAGCGCGTCCTGCAGGACAAAGGAGTTGGTGGCCTTGGGGCCGGTGTTGGCGGTGGAGTACCACTCGAACGGAACTTGCGGACCGCTGCCCGCGCCCCAGGTGATCTGGGGCATGCTGGCCGCGGCGTTGCCCGGAGGCAGATTGTTGATGCCGGCGGCCGTGCTGTTGTACTTGGTGCCCTGGGTCAGCGAGAATCCCTGGCCCCAATTGCGGCTGTATCCGTACTTCAGGGTGTTAATAAGGGCATTCGAGATGTTGTAGATGAAGGAGAAGATGCCGGATGCGGTCTTCTGGTTGGTGAACTGGCCCTGTGCATAGGGCACGGGAAGCTGCGTCTGGGTGTTGTAGAAGGGCTCGCCGCCGTAACCGACATTGCCGCCCACGGCCACCAGCGAGAAGTGGCTGCGCGAGTTCAGAGTGTAGTCGAGACGAGCGTCCACGCTGTAGTTGTTGTTGGCCTGGGGCAGGGACGCGAGGTAGTTGTTATAGGTGGAAAGATTGGTGGGCGCGGGAAGCGCACTGGCCAGAAACGTCGAAATGCTGGAGATCTCGGAGGTGGGGATGACGTTGTAGGTGGGAACGCCGTTCGCTCCCAATCCCTGGAACGCCGGACGCGAACCGAAGGAGCCGAGGGTGGGATCCACAATGTTGCCGGTGGAGGTGCCCAACACATCGGTAAAGTCGCCGTGGCGCTCGGCCGTCGTGGGGATGGTGATGTACTGGGGCGTGTTGCTGATCTTGGTGTAACGGAAACCCGAGTAGTCGCCGAAGAAGAAGAGCTTGTCCTTGAAGATGGGACCGCCGAGAGAAATATCGTATTGGTTCTGGTGCTCGCCCGGCTTTTCCGCAATGCCGCTGGCCGCGG
The DNA here is from genome assembly GCA_964489045.1 of uncultured Granulicella sp. GTDB lineage: Bacteria > Acidobacteriota > Terriglobia > Terriglobales > Acidobacteriaceae > Edaphobacter. Next base: position 16,252 of record CAZAXI010000093.1, read on the forward strand.
GCACCTTCGAGAAGTAGCCCCAGGTGTCGAAGTCGGTGTTGCGAATGAAGTCGACAGCGCTGCCGTGGAACTGGTTGCCGCCGGCCTTGATGGTGTAGTTGGTGGACCCGGCCCCGCCGAACGAGGTGGAGGCGGTGCTGGTCTGCACCGAGAACTGATCGACTGCGTCGACGGAAACCGCATTTGCGACGGGATTGCTGCTGCCTTGCTGGGCGATGTTGGCTACCGGCACGCCCTCGATGTAGTTTTCATTGAGGTTGGTCTGGCCAGTGCCTCCGTAAATACCCGAGTTACCGTTATTGGCGCCGGTTCCGTTGTCGTTGGCCGGGTTTTCCTGCACGCCGGGCATCAGGTACTGGAAGGCTGTCGGATCGCGCGCGCCGCCATTCATGGAGAGCGGAAGCTGCGAATAGAGCTCATTCTCGATGGTGCCGCCGAGGGTGGAATCGGTGGTGTTGATGAACGGCGGAGCGTCGGTGACCGTGATGGTGGTGTCCTTGGCGCCGACCGTGAGCTTCAGATTCAACCCCAATATCGAGCTGGCATCGACCGTAACGTTTTCCTGGAGCAGCCGCTGGAAGCCGGTGGCGACGACCTCGACATTGTACGGGCCAGGCTGCAACGGCGAGAGCAAATAGGTCCCGGAGCTGCTGGTGAGCTTGGTGACCGCGACCCCGGTATCCGTATTGGTAGCGGTGACCTCTGCCTTGGGCACACCAGCGCCGTTGGCATCGGTGACGGTTCCCTGGATGCCGCCGCCGGCGGTGTCCTGAGCTTCAAGCGACGAGCTCCCGAACAGCATCAGGCCTCCGATGACCAACCCGCAGGCGAAGAGGGAGGAGCATTGTGCGAGAAGACGGCGTGAAAGCCCGAGCGGCAAAGACCCTACTGTCGAGTTGCGATACATAATTTTGCTCCATCTGATTTTTGCGCTGGAAGGTGTTGGGTCTGGATGCCTGTCGTTTCCAAATGAGCATCCCCCAAAAACCTTGCGCCGATGACTAGAAACATAAAATTACTGATGAGC
>CAZAXI010000094.1:0-16947 GCA_964489045.1 uncultured Granulicella sp.
CGCCGGCGGTGCAGGGCTGGTCGGGGGTGAGGATGTCGATGAGGTGATGGGGGACGCGGGCGCGCTCATCGGGAGTGGGCTTGGCGGTACCGATCTCCATGCCGCGGTAGACGGCGACCGAATCGCAGGAGACGATCTCGCCTGAGAAGCGTTCGGCGAGGGCCAGGGCGAGAGCGGTCTTGCCGCTGGCGGTGGGGCCGCAGAGGACGATGAGGGGCGGGTCGGTGGTGGGCGGCGTGGTCATGCGGTGCATGTGCTCAATAAAAGCGAATCACAGAGTACACAGAGGAAAAAAGAGAACGCAGAGATTGCAGGGTGATCTCTACCAAAGCCGCCACCAGCCGGGGGTGAAGACGCGGTGGATGCCGGCACGGAGGATGGCGAAGACGATGGCGGCGATGGCGAGCAGGAGCAGGCCGCGGACCTGGCGGCGGCGTTCGAGGTGGGTAGGGGTGGTCATGCGTGGAAAACAAGAAAAGAAGCGTAGCGCGGAACTGAAAATGCATGCTTGCAACTAACTATCGTAGACTTCGCTGCGGTGACGGATTCGCGTGACGGAGACCACCCGTTTTTCGTCATTGATCGAGTAGACCACCCGGTAATCGCCGATGCGGATGCGCCAAACATCCTGCGCGCCCTTGAGTTTCTTGCAACCGGTGGGACGGGGATCAACTCCCATGCCTCCAGCTTCGGAAATACCCGTTGGATGAGATTCGGAGAAAGCCGCTCCAGTTCCTTCCTGGCGCTCGACTTCAACTCAACGAAATACTTAACCACGCAGCCTGCCGTTGGCTATCAGTTCAGCCTTGACCTTCGCGAGCGGCACCCCCTTCTCGCTTCGTCGCGACTTCGACACAAGCACGTCCTGAATGTCCTCCCAAAGCGCCCTATGGACCTTCAAGTCGAGCACTGCGGCTGTTTTATGACCTTTCTCGTCGGTAAGAAACTGGATTCCGCCCATGTTCGCATCCTCACTTGATTCAAGTATGCCATTACACGGGCGATCGGCGCGCCTATCTACTACTGGATGGGGGTGTTGTAGAAGAAGCCGCAGCGGAGTTCGAGGTTGGGGCCGTGGAACGCTTTGGGCAGGGGCGGGAACTCGCCTTCGCTGGTGATGGCGGCCCAGGCGGCCTTGTCGAGGGCCACGTCGCCGGAGGTAGTTTCAAGCTTGATGCCGCCGATCTCGCCGTCGGGCAGGATGGAGAAGATGATGCCGACGATGCCCCTCTTGAGCAGGGGGGGCTGGACCTCTTCGGGGATCAGCGGGTCCCAGTTGCGCTGGATGTCGTAGTGCAGCTTGCGCATGTAGGCGGAGAAGTCGACGCCCTGGGTATCGGAGAGGATCTGTACGCCGGCCTGGAGCGGGCCAGCCGAGCCGGGTGAGGAGGGCAGGTCGGCGCCGGAACGGCCGCCAAATGGACTGCGCGCGGCACCCAGGGGGCCCTGGCTGTTCTGGGCGAAGTTGGGCTTGGGCGCGGAGGGCAGCTCGACGGACGGCGGCGCGGGCCGGGGCGCGGAGGGCAGCGGCATGGGCGGCTGCGGGACCGGCGGCGCGGTGTTGTGCGCCTCTTCCTGCGGCGGAGGCGGTGCCTGCGCAGGAGGCTGCGGCGTGGGCGGAGCCTGGCGCGCCAGCCGCTCCATCTCCGCCTGGCGCTGGAGCGCCGCCATGGTCTTGGGGTCGATCTTGGGCGCGACCCTGGGCACGGGCGGCGCCTTGGGCAAGTTCAGGGTGAGTTGTTGATCGTGCTCCTTCATCGCGGCGATGGGGTCGCGGTACTGGGGTACATGGAAGAGCACCCGCGGGCCATAGAAGAGGAACCACCCGATGGCGAGCCAGATGATGACCGAGATGTAGACGGACTCGCGAAAGCGGGCGCGCGAGCGCTCATCGTCGAGAGTGTCGAGCAGGTGGATGAGCTCGTGCTCCTCGAGCACGCCGAAGCGGCCGGTGCGGACCTTGATCGGCGCCGTCCTCCGGTGCCCGTGCCGGAGAGAAATTTGGGCGTGATCGACCGCGGCAGCGACCTGGACGGCCCCCTGCTTCTGACCGCCGATGTTGGGCGGGGGTGCGACCCCGGTCGAGGTTCGATCGCCGGGCTGGTCGCTGCTCTGGTCGTTGCCGCGGGCCGGTTTGGGGAACAGCTCTAGGATGGGCATTGGCAATCTTGGTTAGACGTTGACCGGCACACCATCAGCGTGGCGCGAATAAAGCTCCGGTCACTGACTCTTATACAGACCCCGGAAAAGCGCCGGGAGCTTCGCACCTGTCCTATTTTCTCATCTTTTTGGGTGCGGCTGGCTGCGCGGGGTGGCGGCGCGGAGCAGGGCGGGCTCCAGGAAGGCGTGGGTGGGCGCTGCGGATGCAGTAAGCTACAGCCATGCCAAGTGGACGTCAGGGTTCGATTCACCTGTTTCGCCTCGCCGGTGTGGACCTGTATCTGCACTGGTCGTGGTTTCTGGTTGCGATTTACGAGATTCAGCTCCGGCGGGGCGGTTACAGCTCGGTGATGTGGAACGTGATGGAGTACCTGGCGCTGTTCCTGATTGTGTTGACGCATGAGTTTGGGCATGCGATGGCGTGCCGGTCGGTGGGTGGGACGGCCAACCAGATTCTGCTGTGGCCGCTGGGCGGAGTGGCCTATGTGAATCCGCCGCAACGGCCGGGCGCGATGCTGTGGAGCATCGCGGCGGGGCCGCTGGTGAACGTGGCGCTGGCGCCGGTATTCTTGCTCATCATCGCAGCAAATGGGCCCATCGACTGGTCGATCTTCTTCGGAGACGTGGCTGCGGGTTCGGATCTTGCCAACTTCTTCTGGCAGCTGCTTAGAATCGACGTGGGGCTGCTGGTCTTCAACATACTGCCGATTTATCCGCTGGATGGCGGGCAGATTCTGCGCTCGCTGCTGTGGTTTGTGCTGGGGCGCGGGCGCAGCCTGATGGTGGCTACGGTGCTGGGGTTTGTGGGCGCGGCGGGAATGATCGCGATTGCGGTGACGGGTTTTCTCTTCGGTCACGGGGGGGCGAGCTCGATATGGATCGGGGCGATCTGTGTGTTTATGGTGATGAATTGTTGGAGCGGGTTGCAGAGCGCGCGAGCGATGCTGCGGCTGGCGAAGCTGCCGCGGCGGCCGGGGTACGCGTGCCCAAGCTGCCGGACCGCTCCGCCGCTGGGACCGTTCTGGAGGTGCGGGAATTGTCAGCAGCCGTTCGACACGTTTGAGACGCGCGGGGTTTGTCCGCACTGCGGGGCGCAGTACTCCACGACCATGTGTCTGGACTGCCGGGTGCAGCGTCCGCTGAACGATTGGGTGGTCGGCGCGCACCCGGACCTGGGCGTGGTGAGTGGGAGCTTCGAGGCGAAATGAGGCGTGGACGTTGACCGTTGTACGATCTACGGTGTTCGTTGGAAGCGGGCCGGTGTTGACGGTGAGGCCGCAGTATCAACGGACAACGGACAACGTGGAACGGAGAACGCACGATGGCGGGAGCGAAGAAAGCGACGAAGGCGGCAGCGCGATTTGGGGAGGACACGTGCGCGGTGGTGCTGACCATCAGCGATGGGTGCTTCCACGGCGCGCGGGAAGATCGCTCGGGGCCGGCGGTGGTGGAGTTGCTGGAGGCGGCGGGCGCGGCGGTGGTGGCGACTGAGACGCTGCCGGATGAGTTGGAGCTGATTGCGGCGGCGCTGCGGAAGCAGGCAGCGGGCGCGGGCCTGATTGTAACCACCGGCGGGACGGGGTTGGCGGCGCGGGACGTGACTCCGGAGGCGACCAGGATGGTGTGCGAGCGGCTGGTGGAGGGGCTGGCCGAGCGGATGCGCGCGGAGGGGTTGCGGCAGACACCGATGGCGGCGCTGAGCCGGGGAGTGTGCGGGGTCCGCGTGGGTGCGGAGGGACGCGCGACGCTGATTGTGAATCTGCCGGGATCGCCGGCGGGAGCGGTGACGTCGCTGGGGGCGATCCTGCCGCTGCTGCCGCATGCGCTGGATCTGCTGGCGGGGCGGACGGGACATGGCTAGGTTCGAGGTTCAAGGTGCTTTACCCTGACAACTGATAACTGAGAACTGACAACTGAAATGCGGCCACGTAGAATCACACTGTTGTGACTATTCACCCTGTTGTCGTGCTGCACAAGATCAACGCTGTCCTGCTGGCTGCTCTGAAGCCGATGGGAATCTGGGGACTGGGCGGGCTTGCCTTCATCGACTCGGGCGTGTTTCCGCTGCCGACGACGATGGATGGGGTGGTGATCGGATACGTGGCGACCGACCACCGGAAGTTCCTGCTGTATGTGCTGATGGCAGCGGGGATGTCGGCGGTTGGCAGCCTGATTCCGTACTATGTGGGGCGTGCGGGCGGCGAGTTGTTCCTGCTGAAGCGGATCAACCGGGCGCGCTACGAGGGGCTGAGGGACAAGTTCGAGAACCAGGAGTTCATGGCCATCATGATTCCGGCGATGATGCCGCCGCCGATGCCGATCAAGCTGTTCGAGTTTGCGGCGGGCGTGTTCGAGATGAAGCCGCTGCCGTTTGCCACGGCGATCTTCTGCGGAAAATTCGTGCAGTTTCTGGTGTGTGCGCTGATTACAGTCTTCTATGGGCCGGAGATTGCGCACACGGCGCGGATCGCGGTGCATGAGCACCTGGGGATTGCGCTGGGGTTTGTGGGCGCGGGGGTGTTGTGGATCTTCGTTTATGTTCTGCGCAAGCTGTTCGGGGGGCGCGGCACCAACTTCCCGCTGGAAGAAGCGGCGCAGGATGACGACCTGACGACGGTGCCGTAAAAGCAGTTGTCAGTTGTCGGTTGGTGCGATCTGCGTTGGTTATAGCTCAAATCGGTTGGCGTGGAAGCGGGTCCGCCAGCGTCGCATTTCTCGAACCTCGAACCTCGAACCTCGAACCTCGAACCTCGAACCTACGCCAGCGGCTGGTTTTGCGCGGCGTGCAGCGATTCCACGATTTTGGCGGCGAGGACGGGCAGGCCGAAGAGCGCGCCGGCGGTAATGGCGGTGGAGACGAGGTCGTTGCGGTAGAACGGAATCGCAGCGGTGTAGCAGGCGGCGAGGCCGGCGAGCGTGTGGGGATACATGCTGGCCGCGGTGCCGCCGATCCAGACCATAAGGTTGCTGAGGAAGAAGAACGAGGTCGAAGAGGCCAGCGCGCCCGCGCCGACACGCAGCACGCTGGGCTTTTGCAGCAGGCCCATGCCGAGCAGGCAGACGGCGGCATACCAGAGCCAGGTGACCAGGTAGGAGCCGGCGTGGAACACATAGCCGTAGGCGTAGACGGTGAGGTAGTAATCGGTCGCGATGAGGGCGGCGAGTGCCGAAGCGAGCATCACGGGGGCGCGCTTTGCTCCGTGCATTCTGGAGCCGAAGAAGAGCAGGCCGCCGCCGACCGCGGTGAAGTTCAAGCCGGCGTTGTGGAAGGCGTGGGGAAGGATGCGGCTGGCGACGGCAAGCAGAAGGACAATGTAGGCGAGCATGGGAACCTCGGAGATCGGTAATTGGGCGCGAAGGACGCGCTGAAAACCTGTCGTCTTCGATTCTCGGTCTTCTTGGGCGGCGGGGTCAAGGAACCAGTTGTCAGTTGTCAGTTCTCAGTGGCCAGTTGCAGGTTGATGGTTTTTGTTGGCTCGCATGCGGCTGGCAGGCGCGATGGGTTGGCTCATCCGCCTTTCAACTAGCAACTGAGAACTGACAACTGACAACTGCTTCTACGCCAGGCCGGAGCCGCTGGCGAGCAGGGAGTGGAGGGTGATGTCGTCGAGGAAGCTGAGTTCCAGGCGGATGGTGACGATCTGGCCGAGGTCGGTGGTGACGCGGAGGTGCTTGCGGCGGGTGCAGAGTTCGGTGAGGGCTTCGTGGCCGGAGCGATTGAGCTCGACGCCGGTGGCGATGATGGCGGCATAGAGGTCGAGGATGGCGCGGAGCTGGATCTCGATGCGGAACTCGATGTTGGAGGGCGAAAGGGTCTTGCGCTCGAGGATCCAGCCGCCGCAGTTGGTGAAGGCGGCGGTGAGGTCGGGGAGCAGGCCGTGGCGCTGTTCGTAGGTGAAGGCCTGTATGTCGAGCAATTCCATAATGCCGATGCGCCGCCGCGGCTGGTATTGTTTGCCGCTGGAGTATTTATCGGAGATTAAGCTGTGGCGCGTGAATGGCGGTGGAGGTACGGGAGTCACGTGACGTGCCAGTTGTCAGTTCTCAGTTGTCAGTAAAAGCGAGGCTCCCTGCTGATGTCAGTTCTCCCCAATGAGGGACCGCTCCCGCACCGCGGTTGGGTCACTGCAACCGAGAACTGACAACTGAGAACTGATAACTTCTCTCAGTTCTCCATGATGACGACGGCGAGGGCTACATCGCGGCTGTGGGTGAGGGAGAGCGAGATGTGGGCGACGCCGAGCGATCGGGCGCGGGCCGCGGCGCGGCCGGTTAGATCCAGGATGGGGCGTTCGCCGGGTGCGCGGGTGACTTCGAGTTCGAGCCAGCCGACGCCGCGGCTGATGCCGGTGCCGAGGGCTTTGGCGCCGGCCTCTTTGGCGGCGAAGCGGGCGGCTAAGCTTTCGGCGGCGTTCTTTTTTCTCCGGCAGTACTCGATCTCGCGGGGGGTGAAGACGCGGCGGAGGAAGCGCTCGCCGAAGCGGTCGACGCTGTGGGCGATGCGGGCGATCTCCATCAAATCCGTACCTACGCCAATGACCATCGGGATCTCTCCTGGGGGCTCTTCCGGACCGCAGCTTCGGGTTTCCGCATCTATCCCTAATACGAATTCGCCGGGTTTCACGGCAAGTGTGTCCCGGGCGCACGATTTGCTTCGGGTAAGTCTACCGTGAAACCGCCGTAGGCCGGTCGAGTTTGGGTGCGAAATGCGGGTGTGGGATGGTACCCTCTCATCAAGCTTTTCCCGTGGTTTTTTGAAGCGCGCGGTTCGCACGCGGTCGGCAAACAGGATCGAGGAGGTTTATGCCCAGCCAGCAGGAGGTCCGATGGTCGCAACTGAAGATCGGGGTGATCGTGCTGGTGTCGGCCGTGATTCTGACGACGCTGCTGTTCCTGATGACGAGCGCGTCGGGGCTGGGACTGTTTTCTCACAAGCTGACGGTAACGACCTATTTTGAGAATGCCGGCGGACTGAAGGTGGGCGCGGCGGTGAACCTGGAGGGCTACACCATCGGCAACGTGAAGACCATCACCGTGACCACGGCGCCGGAGCGCAAGCTGACGCCGGTGCAGGTGGTGATGAAGCTGGACGGCAAGTACCAGCCCAGCCTGCACACCGACTCGACGGCGGCGCTATCGACGGTTGGCATCCTGGGCGACACGGTAGTGGACATCAACAGCCGCATGGCGACCGGTCCGACGCTGCAGGACGGCGACGAGATGAAGGCGAAAACGGAGCGCACGATCCAGGAGATCGAGGACCAGGGCGAGGCTGCACTCGACCAGTTCAGCACGATGCTGGAGAAGGCGAATAAGATCGTCGACAATCTGCAGGCGGGCAAGGGCACGATTGGGCAGTTGCTCACGAACCCCGATATGTACAACAAATTCAACGCTACCGCGGATGAAATTCACGAGTTTACGGTGAAGCTGAACAGCAACGACAACTCGGCGGGCAAGCTCTTCAACGACCACGCCGAGATGTACGACAAGGTCAACGACATCATCGCCAAAGCGGACGACATCAGCAACGATTTACAGAGCGGCAAGGGCACTGCCGGCAAACTCCTGAAGGATGAGGCGGCATATAACAACTTCAATGAGTCGATGAAGAACCTGAACGCCATCCTGGCCGACGCGCGGGCGGGCAAGGGCACGGCCGGCAAGTTGCTGGAAGACCCCGAGACCGCAAAGAAGCTGGACGATTCGCTGACGAAGATTGACGACCTACTGACCAGCATGGACGAGGGCAAGGGGACGGTGGGCAAGTTGTTCAAAGACGACACCCTGAACACCAACCTCAACAACTTGCTGACCAACAGCAACGATCTGGTCACCGCGATGCGCAAGGACCCGAAGCATTATCTGTCGATCCAGATGCATATTTTCTAGGCCTATGGGCCTTGCGGCGCGGCCCCGCGCCCCGGCGTGAGATTGGATGGCTTCGATGCCGTCCCGAATTTGGGGTTGCTTCGGCCTTCCACGGCCTGATGTGAACCCCATGGATTTCCTGAGGAGAACCTATGCGCCCGTTGTATGCCCTTCCCCTGATTCTGATGCTGTGCGTCGCTGGCCGTGCGCAGTCTGCCGCCGATGCTTCCGGCCCTGCGACGGCTCCCAAACAGCCCATCAGCTTCGACCTGTCGGCCATCGACAAGACCGCCGACCCGTGCACCGATTTTTATCAGTATGCGTGCGGCAACTGGATGAAGGACAATCCCATCCCTGCCGACAAGGTTCGCTGGGGCCTGTTCGACGAGCTTGCCCAGCGGAACCGATATCTGCTGTACCTCGACTTGAAGGACGCGGCGGCGGCGCCTAAGACCGCATTGCAGACGAAGTACGGAGACTATTTCGCCGCGTGCATGAACCTGGAACTCGCCAACCGGCTTGGCGCAAAGCCCATCGAACCCGAGCTGGCTCAAATTGCGGCCCTGACCGGCAAGCAGCAGCTTGCGGCGTTTAATTTGGAAGCCAATCGCCATTATTACGGGGCATTCCTATTTGACGTCGGCGTAGTCCAGGACCAGAAGGACGCCAGCAAACAGATCCTTGCGACCCGCCAGGGCGGACTCAGCCTGCCGGATCGCGACTACTATCTGAACGACGATGACCGCAGCAAGAAGATCCGCGAGCAGTATGTCGCGCACGTGACGAAGATGTTCGAGCTGATGCACGACTCGCCCGAGGCTGCCGCCCGCGAGGCCGGCGATGTGATGCGCATCGAGACCGCGCTGGCGCGGGGCTCGCAGAGCCGGGTCGAGATGCGCGATCCCGCCAACACCTACCACATCATGACCATCGCACAGCTCCAGGCCAGCGCTCCCGGCTACGACTGGAAGCAGTTTCTCGACGGCGAGGGTCTGGCCAAGGTGGAGACGCTGAACGTGGTCTCGCCCGGATACGTCAAGGCGGTCAACGCCATTCTCCAGACTGAGAGTCTGGACGCGGTGAAACACTACATGCGCTGGCACGTGCTGCACGGCGCCGCGCCGCTGCTCTCCGACGCGTTTGCGACCGAGAACTTCAACTTCTTCCAGGCCACGCTGAACGGCCAGCAGGAGCAGACGCCGCGCTGGGAGCGCTGCACCAGCGCCACCGACAACGCCCTGGGCGAGGCGGTCGGGCAGGACTGGGTCCAGCAGCACTTCCCACCCTCCGCCAAAGCCAACGTCGATAAGTTGGTCACCGCGCTGGACACGGCGCTCGGGGAAGACATCAAGGCGCTGCCATGGATGAGTGACGAGACCAAGGTCCAGGCCGAGGCCAAACTCGCCGCGATAGAGCGAAAGATCGGCTACCCGGACCACTGGCGCGACTACAGCGCACTGGCGGTCAAGCGCGACGATCCGGTTGGCAACGCCGAACGCGCCGATGAGTTCGAAGCGCGCCGGAATCTGGCCAAGCTGGGTAAGCCGGTCGACAAGTCGGAGTGGGACATGACTCCGCCGACGGTGAATGCCTACTATGCGGGCTCGCAGGTCAACATCAACTTCCCGGCGGGCATTCTGCAGCCGCCGTTTTATGACGACAAAATCGATCCTGCGGTAAACTTCGGCGCCATCGGCGTGGTGATTGGGCACGAGATGACCCACGGCTTCGACGACCAGGGCGCCAAGTTCGACCTCAACGGCAACCTGCACAACTGGTTCACTGCCGACGATCTCACCAAGTTCAACGAACGCACCAAATGCATTGCCGATGAGTACTCGGGGTTCCAGGTTGCACCCGGTCAGAACCTTAACGGAAGACTGACCCTGGGTGAGAATACCGCCGACAATGGCGGTTTGCGTATCGCGTTCCGGGCGCTGGAGGAAACGCTGGCCAGCGAAGGCGCAGCCGCCGAACCCGGTTATGCCGATGGCAAGCGCGACGGATACACGCCGGAGCAGCGCTACTTTATCGCCTACGGTCAGGTCTGGTGTGGCAACCAGCGCGAGGAGGCGGCCCGGGTCCAGGCGCGCACCAATCCGCACAGCACCGGCGAGTGGCGGGTCAAGGGAGCCGTGCAGAACTTCCCTGAGTTCGGCAAAGCCTTCGCCTGCCACGTCGGCCAGCCGATGATGCCGGTCAACGCGTGCCAGGTGTGGTAGAGGCAGGTTCGAGGTACTAGGTTCGAGGTTCGAGGGTCTTGCGGCGCGGAGCTTGCAGAAACTTATGCAAGCCACTGAGCATCTTTCCAATCTCATCGGAGAGCGCGGTTGCTTGGTCGAGCTGTTCGGTGTTGCAAAACCCCAGGCGCCCGGCGATCACGAGTTGGGTCTCGAGTTCATCATTCGATCCCCGTGCCACGAGGACGAATCGTCCGTAATCTTTGCGGCTACGCCGGCCCCACCCCTCAGCGATATTGCTCGCGATGGAAACGGCGGCTCTTCGCATCTGTGAGCTTAGACCATACATCTCGGACGCAGGGAAGGTCGCCGTAAGCAGGTAGATTCTTTCCGCGAGATCGATTGACCTCTGCCAGACCTTCAGATCGCGATAGGTATTCGACATGGGGCAAGTCTAAGGAGCGACAAGGAGATCACGATGTGTCGGCAGACACTGTCGACCTCGAACCTCGAACCCCGAACCTCGAACCTTGGCAACTGTTTCCTATGGAAAGTGGCGCAAAGTCGCGGCAGCTTCTACAATAAGCGGTAGGCATCAGTATCCCCAGAGAATTGCTCGCAGCAGAAGGCGCGTCGCATCAAGGGCCGTCGGCGAGGATTAAGGAAGCACATGACGTTTCGCAGGATTGGCCGGATCTCCAGGGCCTTAGTAGTATCCATGGCGGTAGTGCTGGGCATGTCGGCGTGCGGTGGCTACACGGTCGGCTTCATGTGGGTTCTGGGCACGCAATACAACCAGATTGCCGGCTTCAAGATCGACGACTATACGGGCAACCTGACCACGATGGTGAACTCGCCGTACTCCTCCGGGGGCTCGAACCCGGTGTCGATTGCGGTGCGCACGGGCGGGAACTTCGTGTTCGTGGTGAACAAGGGGACCAGCGTCGCCAAGTGCGACGGCAATGTCTCGGTGTTCGCGGTCGGCGAGGACGGCATTCTGACCTTCCAGGCCTTGTATTACACGCCTGGCTGCTCGCCGGTGTGGGCGGCGGGGGATGGGACGGGCGGTTACCTTTACGTTCTGGATTCACAGGCCCCGGACTATGCGACCACGGGCGATGGCGACATTACGGTTTTTGCGATTGACGGCGGCACGGGCCGGCTGCAACTGGTGCCGAACCAGTTGATCAAAAATGCCCAGGGGCAGCAGTTGACTTACTTTGAGGTTGGCCCGGCGCCAACCACGATGCGGGTGGGCGGCCAATGCCTGTACACGCTGGACTCAGGCGACCAGACGATTTATCCGTACGGGATCGGCGGGTCCGGGCAACTGACGGTGGAGACGAATTCGCGGATTATCGTTGGCCAGCCCGGCGTGACCAACCTGACGTCCATCAATGTAAGCGGCAACTACATCTTCCTTACCGACGCGGCCCCCACGCCGACTTCCACCGGCGGGAGGATTCTGCCGTATACCGCGGGAGCGGGCTGCAGCCTGAGCCCGCAAGCCGATGGCGCGGTGGCGAATCTATCCACGACGTCGGACCCGGTGTACAGCATGACCAATTCCACGAATAAGTTTTTGTATGTGCTGAACCACAGCTCAACCAACTCGAACTACGCGAACAGCACGATCTCGGCGTATGTGATCGAGACGACGGGTGCGCTGGTGCCGATCTCGGACCAGCAGAATCCGTATCCGGTCGGGAATGGGCCGGTGTGCATGGTGGAAGATCCGTCGAGCCAGTATATTTACACGTCCAACATGAACGACGGGAGCGTGACCGGAAAGTTCATCAACTCGAACACCGGCCAGCTTTCCGATCTGTCGCGTGGCTCGACGTTCCAGGCAACCGGCCTGACGACTTGCCTGGCTGTAAGCGGCAATGTCGATTAGGCGCGGAACAGGGAACGCAGGCGTGATGCGAAGTCGAACGTCAGCTTGCAGATGGGCGGTAGCGAGGCGATGCTGGCCTGCTTGCCTTTGGGATGAGGGCGGGAAACTTGTTTGCCCCGGAGAGATTGACTCTATTGAATCGCATGAAGTTTAAACCCGTAGGCCGCGCGGTAAAGGCCTCGATGTTGTCCTTGGCAATGGCGCTTGGCGTCACTGCGTGCAGCAACGACTACACCGTGTCCTACGTGTACATGACGACCGCGAAGACGCTGCCGCACGGCCTGATCAACGCCTACCAGGTCGATTATCAATCGGGCTATCTGTATACATTGGCCGATTCGCCCATCGACGCCGGAGGACGAGACACGGTGGGGCTGGTGGTGGCGCCGAGCGAGCTCTTTCTGTACACGGTGAATAACTTCGACTCCGACGTGGTGGAATTTGCGATCGGAACGGACGGCAAACTGTATCCGGAGAACACCTACAGCATCTCCGGCAGTTTGCCCACGGCGGCGGCCATTGATTCGGGCGGCAAGTTCCTGTACGTGACGTTCACGTACCAAAACAACGCGAACGGCACGGAGCTATATACTCCGGCGAACCCAGGACCGGGAGGAATCACAATCTTCCCGATCAACAAGGACAACACGCTGGGCACGCCGACCACGGTGAACGTGGGACGGAACCCGGTGGGGATTATCACCAGTACAGCGGGCAGCTACGTGTACGTGATCGAACAGGATTCGGCCAGCTCGGCCAACCTGCTGGGCTTCTCGGAGAATGCGACCACCGGGGCGCTGACGCCGCTTGCCGGGGTAACCATCAACCCGGGGAACGTTCCGTCGACCGGGTACCCATCGGGATCGAACCCAAGCGGCCTGCTGGAGGACGCGACCGGCACCCACCTGTATCTCACCGATCAGACCCTGAACCAGGTGGCCACGTATTCGGTGGGGACGAACGGAGTTCCGAGCCTGACGGGCGTCACGGGGACGGACGCGGGACCGATGGGCATGGCGTTCGACCTCGACCACAAGTATCTTTATGTAACGGCCTACAGCGCGAACGTGCTGGACGGATTCACGATTGGGGCCAATGGAGTGCCGGTGCGGTCGACCGTGGCGGCGGGCGTGCAGACGGGCACGGGGCCGACCTGTGTAACCATCAGCGGAGCCCCGAGCAACGCCAATCCAATCCATGCGATCTACCTGTACACATCGAATGCGCTGAGCAACAACCTTACCGGCGAGCAGTTGAACGAGACGGATGGCAGCCTGGACCAGATTCAGGAAAGCCCTTTCGGCGGCAGCGCTCTGCCCACCTGTGCGGTCACGGTGCCGGCGTTTCCGCTGCGGAATTACTAGAGATGGACGGTTGAGGCAGGTTTGCAGTTGGGCAAGACAAGATTTTCCGCAGGCGGCACGAAGCTGCCGGGACGAAGGAAGCAGATGAATTTGCATAACATCAGCCGTATGGCGAAGGCCTCGATCGTGTCACTGGCGATGATTCTCGGCCTGTCGTCCTGCAGCCTCGACTACGTTGTCGGGTACGTGTACATGACGACGAACCACAGCTCTCCGGGCGTGATCAACCAGTACGCGATCGACTTCCAGTCAGGCGCCTTGTCGCCGGTCGGGACGCCGGTGGCGGCGGGCAACAACCCGGTTCGGCTGGTGGCGTCGCCCAGCGGCAAGTTCGTTTACGTGGTCAATCAAGGGGATTCGACGGTGCAGGAGTTTGCCGTGCAGAGCGATGGCTCGCTGGTGTCGAAGAACACCTACAAGACCACGGGCACGTCGCCGACCGCGGTCACGATCGACCCTCAGGGCGCGTTCCTGTACGTCACCTACACCTACCAGACCGGCTATTCGTCAACCGCGCCGGGGCCGGGCGGGGTGACGATCTTCCCAGTGAATGCGGACAACTCGCTGGGAACGGCTACGAACCTGAACGTCGGCAACAACCCGGTGGGCGTTTCAGTAAGCTACTTCAACCACTACGTGTATGTGCTGGACCAGGAGCCCACGACCACCCCGCAGGTTCTGGGCTTCTCGCAGAACACTTCGACGGGCGCGCTGACGCCGGTTCCGGGAACCACGATTACGACGGTTGGCGGCAAGACAGTGGCGACCGGATATGCCGCCGGCGTGGTGCCCAGCGCCATCGCGGAGGAGCCGACCTCGCGATTCGTTTACGTGACCGACCAGGCGGCCAACCAACTGATCGGGTATACCGTGGGGTCGAATGGCGCGCTGGTTCCCATGATCAACGGGCCGTTCCAGACCGGACTTTTTCCGGTAAGCGTCACTATCGACCCGCAGGGAACCATCATGTACGTGGCGAACTACAACGCGAACAGTATCGAGGGCTATGCCATCGATACGTTTACCGGTACGCCATCGGGTGCGGTGGGCGCGTTTGGCCAGCCGGTTGGCACCGGTCCGACCTGCGTAGCGGTCGATCCCGCGCTGGGTACGTTCCTGTACACCTCGAACAACCTGGACAATACGGTCAGCGGCGAGCGCCTGAACCCGAGCACGGGCGGCTTGTCGGCAGTGCAGAATTCGCCATTCCCAGGGGCCGGATCGCCCACCTGCCTGGCGATTGTGGCGAACGGGTCGCACGCGTCGCAGATCATCAATCCGTAGCTCCCCGGCTTCAACAGGGTGCGAACAAAAGCCCCCCGCGTGGGGGCTTTTCCTTTGCCTGCAGGGTGCTGAATGGGGTGGGGGGGCGCAAACCAGAGAGAGACTCGCACGCAACTCATGGCCCGGATTGGGCTTCTAATGCATGGGCTTCCAATTTGAAAGGAGCAAGGAGAACCTATGCGCTACTTCAAGTTTTTCGCTGTCTTCGCCGTCGCGGCTGCGCTACTTTGCGCAGGATCGGTGGCGCCGGCCCAGATCGGGATCGGAGTCAACATTGGTCCGGCGCCGATTTGCCCCTACGGGTACTTCGACTATCCACCGTATGACTGTGCCCCATACGGATACTATGGCCCCGATTGGTTTATCGGCGGGTTGTTCATCGGAGCGGGTCCGTGGTTCCATGGGCCGCACGGCTTCTATGGCCACGTCGACAACCGCTATGATCCGCGCAATGGGTACCACGGGCCTTTGCCGGAACACGGCGCGAAGCCCTTCATGCACTTCCAGGGCAACGAGGCGCGCGACGGGCAGGGTCATGTAGGCACTGCCGGCCATGCACCGACCAATGAGCACATGCCCGGCGTGCAGGGCGGCTACCACTTCAGCGGCGGCGGCGGCGCGCGCGGCGGCGGACGCGGCCACTAGGCGGCGCGGAACCGGTTCGATTGCGGAAGACGAAGGCCCCCAGTGCGGGGGCTTTCGTCGTTTGTGGTGCGGGGAGCAGGCTGGCGGTTGGCAATCGACGTGCGGAAGGGAAGGGTTGTGGCTCGGAATGCGAGCTTTAACCGATCGCAGTCTGCTCCTATCTGGACCGCAGCCAGCGCACGAGAACGCCATGATTATCCTGATTCTTACCTTCATCACACTGTTTCTAGCGGTCTTCTCACCCAGTCTTGTCATGCTCCACAAGTGTGAGCAAACAAAGGAGTTCAACGCTTGGAAGGAGCGGCAACAGGGGCGGATAGAGGCGGAGAACAAGCGGGCGTGGCACAGGAACAAGCAGATGATTCTGGGCTGACGAGTGGGGTGCGGCGCGCCAGCACGGGGTGGGAAATAGTTTGGCCAACGCATTGCAATGTCTTGCACTTGCCTGCGTCTGAAAGCAGGCCGGGGGCGGATTACTGGGCGGCACTGCGTTGCAGGATGGCGCGACGGGCTGGGCGCTCGACCAAGTACATGGCGGCAATGGCGAGCAGGAGCGTGGCGGCGTAGGAGACCCAGGGATCGTACGCGGCCAGGTGCAGGCGTTCCGGTATGTGGTGGTTGCGCAGCAGATTGATGAAGTTGAAGTGCAGCAGGAAGAGCGCGTAGCTCGCCTGGCCGACCAGCTCAATCGGTTTCCACGCAAAGAAGGACGCGAAGATGTTCTGGCCGCTGAGGCCGATGACCAGTGCGGCGAAGAGCGGCACCAGGAAGCCGCCATGCATCAGGATGTAGGGCACGTGGGCGACGGCCCTGGCGAAGAACAGTCCGATCGCGGCAAGGCTGGCGCCGGCGACCAGCATGCGCTGGCGCGGGGCAAGCACCAGGGCGCCCTGCAGCTTGGCGAGGGTGATTCCCGCAAGGAAGGTGCAGGCGTAGGCCAGCGGCGTGTACTTGAGCGTGCGAATCCAGATGCCCGAAGAGTAGCGGTCGGCAGCGCCGGCGAGGTGGTCGGGATTGAAGTGAATGTAGAGCGCATGCGGGACCAGCCCCAGCGCCCAGACTCCGAGCAGAAGCGCGACCAGGCGGCCCGGAGTCCTGGGCCAGGGCCAGCGGATGATCCACGGGAAGGCGAAGTAGAAGGCCGCCTCGCAGGAGAGGGTCCAGGCGACCGTGTTCCAGAAGGTGGCAAGCGCAGGGCTCCAGCCCTGCAGCAGCAGCGGGGTCAGCAGCACGCCCGCCAGGAACTCCCCATGCGAGCGTGCCTGCCACTCCGCTCCCAGCATGCCCAGGAAGAGTACCAGCGAGAGCAGGTAGATGGGGTAGAGCCGGGCGAAGCGGGCGCGCCAGAATTGGCGCTTGTCCAGCTTGCCGGGCCGATCGGCGTAGTTGTACGCAAGGATGAAGCCGGAGAGGAGAAAGAAGAAGCCGACGAAGACGTAGGAGTTGTCGATGACCGGATACAAGTACTTCATGTGCGGCGGCGTGAAGTGAAAGAGCATGATGTTGACGGCCAGCAGCGTGCGCACGCCGGTGAGCGCAGGCAGCT
>CAZAXI010000095.1:0-16931 GCA_964489045.1 uncultured Granulicella sp.
GTCAAGCTGGGCAACTCCGACGGCGCCCAGGTCGGCGACTGGGTGCTCGCCATCGGCAGCCCGTTCTCACTCTCTGAGACCGTCACCGCCGGCATCGTCTCCGCCAAGAACCGGTCCATCGACGATCCCGGCAATGGCACCGCCAACCAGTTCCAGAGGTTCATCCAGACCGACGCCGCCATCAATCCCGGCAACTCCGGCGGCCCGCTGGTGGATATGGCCGGCCAGGTCATCGGCATGAACACCGCGATTTACACGCAGTCGATGGGCTCTCAGGGCGTCGGCTTCGCCATGCCCTCCAATGACATCGCCAAAGTCTACAACCAGCTGATCGGCCCCGAGCATAAGGTGATTCGCGGCTCCATCGGCATTAGCTTCCAGAGCACGCCGGCAAACTCCGCGGTCGGCCGCGTCTACGGCTTCGCCAGCGGCGGCGTCCTGGTGAACACCGTCAATCCGCCCGATGGCCCTGCCGCCAAGGCCGGGGTCAAGCCCCAGGACGTGATCGTCTCCATCGACAGCAAGCCCGTCAAGGATGGCGATTCGCTGGTGGCGGACATCTCCGCCCGCAAAGTGGGCTCCAGTGTCCAGCTAGGCATCGTTCGCAACGGCAAACCGCTGACCCTCAGTGTCGGCATCGCTGACCGAGCCAAGCTGTTCGCGGACACCGGCGCACAAGCCGACGAGAACGCCACACCCGCGCAGGCCGACGCAGCCGAAGGCAAACTCGGCATCAAGGTCGATGCCGTTCCCGCCAGCCTCGCCTCCAAACTCGGCATCAGGGGCGGCGTCGTCGTCACCGCCCTCCACCCCGGTTCCTTCGCCGACGAGATTGGCCTGGAGAAGGGCACGATCATCGTCGCTATCAATCGTCAGCCGGTCACCGACGAGGCTTCCTACCGCTCCATCGTCGCCGGCCTCAAGTCCGGCCAGGATGTTGCCTTCGAGGTCCACGGCAGCAACTCAACCTCCGGCGGTAACTCCTTCATTGGCGGCACGCTGCCGTAACCGGCCGCCCAAGTCACTTAACTGTGAAATATCACCTGGCCCTGCCAATCCATCGGCAGGGTCAGACTTGTGGAACCACCCAATTCACGCGAAGGATGGATGGAGGTCCCAGCAAATGTGCCGAAACATTAGAATTCTCTTTAATTTCGACCCTCCCGTCACCCCGGAAGAGGTTCGCGCGGCTTCTCTCCAGTTCGTGCGCAAGATCAGTGGCTTTAACAAACCTTCCAAGGCCAACGAACCAGCCTTCCTGGCCGCAATTGATGCAATCGCCGCGGTTTCCACGCAGCTTCTGGCTTCGCTCGAAACCAACGCACCCCCGCGCAACCGCGAAGAAGAGGCGGCACGAGCCAGGGCTCGCAGCGCGCAGAGATTCCTCGTTTGAGAGCCCAGGACGGCTCCCATCCCCCGCCAAGCCCCCCATTTTGTGTATTGCAGCCGCATGAATACGAGGTATAGGCTTATCTAATTGAACGGGAAAGACCGTTGGCAGCCCCACCCTGCGGAATTACCGTCATAAGTGAGCAAGAGGTTCTTCGCTACGATGCGGCTCGGTCAACTCGTTATCTACTCATCCATCGCCCTCACGCTGGCGATCCCCGCCGCCGCTACCACCCGCACGCACCGTGGCCCCACCTCAGCCCACAAAACCTCGGCCAAACACTCTGCCAAGCCAAAGCTGGTCGGCCAGCGCACCATCGACGACGGCCGCGCCACCCAGATCCAGGCAGCCCTGATCAAGGCCGGCTATCTGACCGGCGAGCCCAGCGGCCATTGGGACGCCGCATCCGAGGCAGCCATGGGCAAGCTGCAGGGCGACAACGGTTGGCAGACCAAGCTGGTCCCCGACTCCCGCGCCCTCATTAAACTCGGCCTCGGCCCCAGTACCGCCTCCGTCTCCTCGCTGGTCTCTGCCGGCGGCTCCCTCATCGCCGCCCCATCCAGCCCGCTGGCTCAGGCCGCTTCGCGGTAAACCCCAAAGGTCTTACGCTGCAGTCCGCCCCGTAGCCCGCTTCTTCTTCGCAGTGGATTCGTCACTGCGCAGCCCCGCCAGCGACGCCCGCAGCCGCACCACCGCCGACGAGTGAATCTGCGAAACCCGCGACTCCACCACGCCCAGCGTCAGCCCGATCTCCTTCATCGTCAACTCTTCATGGTAGTAGAGCGTCAGCACCATGCGCTCCTTCTCCGGAAGCTCCTCGATCGCATCCGTCAGCCGCTGCTTCATCTCACCCTGCAAACAACGGAACAGCGGATCGTCGTCCGGCGATCCTGGGATGTAGGCCAATTCCTCGTCGCCCGAGCCCTCGGTCCGCTCCAGGTGCAGGCTACCGATCTCGAGGCCCTTCAGCTCACCCAGCAGTTGCTGATACGCGCTGAGATCCAGGTCCATCTCGCGCGCAATCTCCTGCTCGGTCGGCACGCGTCCCACCTTGTGGGTCGCCGCCCGGATCGCCTCCTCCGCCGCGCGGCCCTTGCGCCGCAACTCCCGCGGACTCCAGTCCAGCATCCGCAGCGAGTCCAGAATGGTCCCGCGAATGCGGAACTGCGCATAGCTTTTGAACTGCACCTTCTTGGTGTGGTCAAACTTCGAAAATGCATCGATCAGCCCCACCACTCCGGCCGAAACCAGGTCCTCCAACTCCACATGCTGCGGCAGCCGGTCATGGATCTGGCGCGCCAGGTAACGCACCGTCGGCAGATGTTCGAGCAAGAGCCGGTCGCGCTCCGGATTCGACTCGCTCTCCCCTCCGCTTGCCCCCTGGAACCCGGGTACGGTGAAGGCCGGCGCCTGGCGGGTGTCGCCCAGATCGCCAAACCCAGATATCGCTTGGTCCAGTTGCGCTCGATGCGTCACCGCGTGAGTTCCCATGTCGTGTCGTCTCCAATGCCGGGAGCGGAGAAACACGCCGCCGCCCTGCATCCGACGAGGCACGAGAGTGGCCACCCAAAAGCCCGATTGGATTAGGAAAACCTCAAACTGTGCCGAAGCGGGGCAGTCCGCGCGACCCAGGAGCAAGGCTCCCAAGGCCTGCCGTGATCAGGGTCACTTGTTCGAGCCTTCGCTTCCTCTATCCTCGAAGGTGGGATGAGGTTCTTTCCGGCACATCAACCTTGTGAGTCTTTTTGTTCCTGCGTCTTACGCTCCGGTTTTACGTGCGTCTACTTAACAGAAGAGTGATCGTCGCAGTCACTCGCAGACGATCCCGAGGCCAGTTTTGTGAATCAAGTCATGCGCTCGATTGCCGTCTTCCTTTGCCTTGTCCTCTCAACCAACCAATTCGACCTTCCTGCCGCAGCGCAGTCTCCCAGTCCGAATGCCCCAGCCCCGTCTGCACCGGTTGTTTCCTCCAGCGCTCCGGTGCCGGCGCAGATCTCCTCGGCCCACACTGTCTTCCTCTCCAACCTGGGCGACGACGCCAACTTTCCCGTCGATGCAACCCAGGCCTACAACGACATCTACAAGGCGCTGACAACCTGGGGACGCTACCAGCTGGTCAGTTCGCCCGATCAGGCGGATCTCATCTTCCAGTTGCGCGGCGTATCCACGCTGACCACGTACTACGGCGGACACGGCACCACCTACACCCTCAACAATCCTGCGTTCCAACTGACCATGGTCGACCCAAGGTCCAGCGTGACGCTGTGGACGATCACCTCACCGGTCGCTCTCGCCGGCAGCAAGCAAACGTGGGCGCGCTGGCTCGCCATCTCCGAGACCAATCTCGTCAGCCGCATCAAAGTGGTCGCCGGAGAGGAGCTGGTTCCGACTGAGACTGCCGATCTCACCACGGTCCCGAATTACCACCACGGCCGCACGGCGCTCATCCTGGTTGGCGGGACGGTTGCGTTCGGCGTCGGCGGAGGACTGCTGCTCCACCATCTCTACGAGGACTCTCTCGCGAACCAGAAAGCCTCGCAGGACGCCTTCTGCACCGCCAACGGCATTCCGCTTTCCGAGTGCGCCGGCGGGTAGGACCCGGTCCCGTCTATCCACTGCGAACGTGGTCCATATCCTCTGCCGGCCGGGTCGCACGCACAAGCTCGCGCATCGACTCCACGCCTTGCACCAGGCGCGCGCACTCCGCCAGGCCCAGTTCCACCGCCTCGCGATAGGCCTTCGCCGTTCCGATCAGCCCTGCCAGCTCCAGCCTGCCCCGCAGCGTGGTCAGTGGCTGGCACAGGTCATGCAGCACCTGTTCAATCTGTTCCATCCCGACACCGCACCGCTGCTGCCCGCATCCACACCCCGCTTCACACATCCGCCAGCCATCCTTCCGCGGAGGCTTCAGCCAATTGCCGCGAGGGCTCTGCCTCACTCCACCGTCCCGCATTTGCTGACTCTGGATAACCCGCCGCGCTCAGCAGATACCCCTCGCCGCGCACCGTGCGGATCACGGATTCGCTGCCCACTCGCGCCCTGCCCAATCCTCTGCTCAGCCCCTGGCCCAGCTTCTTGCGCAGGTAGTTGATGTAGACCTCCACAATGTTCGTTCCCATGCCCAGAGGAGTCCGCCACACCTCTCGCAGCAGCTCGGTCCGGCTGCACACGCGTTCCCCGCGCCGCCGCAGCAGCGATTCCAGCAGTGAGAACTCGGTCACCGTCAGCTCCACCTCGCGCCCTGCCTGGGTCACCCTGCGTGCTGCCCGGTCCATCTCCAAATCGCCGAACCGGAGCACGGTTTCGTCGAAGCGGCTGCGCCGCCGTCCCATCGCCCGCAGGCGTGCGCGCAGCTCATGGAACGAGAACGGCTTCAACACAACATCGTCGGCGCCCAACTCCAGGCATCTGACCCGCTCTTCCATCCCCGCGCGGCCGGTCAGCACCAGCACCGAGGTCGAGCCGAAGCGCTCTCCCATCTCCGTCAGCACCTCCAGCCCGTCGATCCGGGGCAAGCCAAGATCCAGGATCATCAGCTCCGGCCGCATCTCGGCAGCCAACGTCAGCGCCGCCTCGCCATCCGCTGCCAGCCCCACCTCGTGGCCGTCCAGCTTCAACCCCTGGCCCAGAAAACTTCCCAACGCGGAATCGTCCTCAACAATCAACACCCGCATACACATCCCTTAGAACTCTCTTATCGGCTGCAATTCGCGGTTCATTATTCTGCTTCGAATTTCGTCCTCCTATGCCTTCGTTCGCGGCCATCGGCTGCTCCCTGTCCCGCTTGTGGAAGCCGCTCTCAGCCTGTATCCTCATTCCCGTTAAGTTTTCCCCGCAATTTCCTGTTCTGGAACGGAGATCATGACGATTCAAGCCCCTGAGAGTTTCGTCCGCCCCGACGGCAAAACCAACCAGCGATGGATCATCTGCTTCCTGCTGTTCCTGGCCATCACCATCGTGTACCTTGGCCGCGGCATCGTCTCGTTCCTCGAGCCGTCGCTGGAAGGCACCGTCCCGGGCATGGTTTCCGGCCACGGCCTTATTCCAGGCCTGACCGCCGAAAGTTACGGCCGCATCGCCGCCCTTTATTCGGTTGCTTACGCACTCGGCATGGCGCTCGCCGGCGGCGTCCTGGACTGGCTGGGCACACGCAAGACATTCATGCTCTCCGTTGCCATCTGGATGTCCGCGGAACTGCTGCTGGGCTGGTCGTTCTCGGTCATGTCCTTCGGCGTCTTCATGTTCCTGTTGGGCATCGGCGAAGCATCCAACTTCCCCGCCTGCATCAAGACCGTAGCCGAGTGGTTCCCCAAGAAGGAGCGCGCTCTTTCCACCGGCATCTTCAACTCCGGCGCCAACTTCGGCGCCATCGTCGCCCCGCTGTTCGTCGCCTTCCTGGTAACGCACTTCGGCTGGCGCGGCGCCTTCCGCTCCGGCGCCGTTATCGCAGCCATCTGGCTGTGCGCCTGGTACCTGCTCTACGGGCCGCCGGAAACCAGCCCGCGCATCGGCCAGCAAGAACTCGACTACATCCTCAGCGATCCCGTCGAAAGGGTCCGCCGCCTTCCCTACTCGCGCGTCGTCGCTCACAAGGAGACATGGGCCTTCGCCATCGGCAAGTTCCTCACCGACGGCGTCTGGTGGTTCTATCTTTTCTGGCTGCCCCACTATCTCTCGGATACCTACCATCTCGACCTGAAGCAGAATCGCTTACCAGTCATCACGGTATTCGCCATCTCGACCATCGGCTCCGTCGGTGGCGGATACATCTCCGCCTTCCTTATCAACAAGGGCAAGTCGCTGAACTTCTCCCGCAAAGCGGCTCTGCTCATCTGCGCGGCATGCGCCCTTCCGGTGTTCTTTGCGCCGCACGTCAACAATCTCTGGCTGGTTGTGGGGCTCGTTGGACTTGCGGCTGCGGCCCACCAGGGCTGGTCTGCCAACCTCTTCACCATCCCCTCGGATATCTTCCCCAAGGCTGCCGTGGGCAGCGTCACCGGTCTGGGCGGCATGATCGGCGCCGGCGGCGGCGCACTGATGCACGTCATCGTGGGCCGGCTCGCCTACAGCCACGACTACACACCAGTCTTCGCCTACGCCTGCTCGGCCTACCTGCTGGCCTGGGTCATTCTCCAGATCATGACGCCCAAGCTGGCCCCGGCCATCATGGATTAGGCCCAAAATCCCTCCGGCCATACGCCCGGGGGGATTTCTTTGCCCGCCGTCTTCCCAGGCCCTATCCTGCGGCTCGGAGCAGCCCACGACTCACCCAATCCTGCATTAACGCAAACCGAATAACCGTGATACCCTTCCTCACGAATCGCTAACCTATCTGCGAGCAGCGTTGAAAGACGGGATAACGCAATGCCACGACGCACGAAAAAACAAAACCACGAAGACCCAGGCGGCCACAGCCAACTCACCTTGCAAGTCGTCGACCATGTGCGCGGCCTGATTGCCAGCGGCGCGCTGCGCCCCGGCGATCGCCTGCCACCCGAGCGCGAACTGGCCCGCGAGCTGAAGATCAGCCGCTCCTCGCTGCGCGCAGGCATCGGCTTTCTCTCCGCCATGGGCGTGCTGAAGAGCCGCCACGGCGCCGGCACCTTTGTCTCCAGCGGGCCGCCCGCGCTCGATTCCAGCTCGCTCTCCGTGCTGGGCGCGCTGCACGGCTTCCTGCCCTGGCAGATGTTCGAGGCCCGCCTGGTGATCGAGGCTTCGGTTGCCTCGCTCGCGGCCGAACGCGCTACCGACGAGCACGTCGCCGAGCTTGCCGAAGAAGTCGCGGAGATGTATGCCGCGCTGGGCGATCCCCACGAGTACCTGATCCACGACGTCCGCTTCCACCGGACGATAGCCCGAGCGGCGGGCAACCCCATCCTGGCCGCGCTGATGGAGACCATTACCGCCAACCTCTACGACAACCGCCGGCTGACCGTCGAGAACTCCCAGGACCTGAAAGAGTCGGCCGAGATGCACCGCGAGATCTACCGCTCCATCCGCTCCCACAACCCACTTCAGGCCAAACTCTCCATGGAGCAGCACCTCAACCTGGCTCGCATGGCCCAGGCCGCCGAGGCCGACACCCCGCAAACCATCACCCACACGCCGGCCGACCCCGTCGCCAAACGCTTCGCATCCCGTCCCTCCTGACCTGTTGCACTCATTGACCGCCATGGCCGACCAGAAAACATCCCGCTCCCATCTCTTCCTTGGACACGTGGAAACCGCCATCTACGCGATCCTGGGCGTATTGCTTGCCGCTACAGCGCTGCTTGCCATCGTTGGCTGCGCCTATCTGTTCGCAAGAGGAATAAGGGACTTCACCGGCACCACCTTCATTTTTCTGCTGATCGACAGGCTTTTGCTGGTGCTGATGCTGGTGGAGCTGCTGCATACCGTGCGCATCTCCATCCGCAGCCACGCACTGGTGGTCGAGCCCTTCCTCATCATCGGCCTGATTGCCATCATCCGGAGAACGCTGGTGCTGACCCTGCAGGCCGAGGGCTTCACCCAGGGCACCCAATGGACCCCCGACGTGGAGGCGCACTTTCGCGCATCCATGATTGAGGCTGGCGTGCTGGCGCTGCTGATCGCGGTGCTGGTGCTTTCCATCTTTGTGATCCGCAAGACCAGGTCCGAAGCCGAGATCGACATCGCCGGCGATTCCACCGCTCACTACTAGGCGCCGCCCTCATCCCCCTCGAACCTTGGTAGACTAGCCTTTCCAAGCCGATGCCACCCACCCGCGACAAGTTCTACCTGACCACGCCGATCTACTACGTCAACGCGCGCCCGCACATCGGCCACGCCTACTCGACTATTGCCGCCGACGTTATCGCGCGGCGGCATCGCCTGCTCGGCGACGACACCTTCTTCCTGACCGGCACCGACGAGCATGGGCAGAAGGTCCAGCGCAGCGCAGAAGCGGCGGGAGTGCCGCCGCAGCAGTTCGCCGACGAGGTTTCGAAATCGTTTGAAGACTTGTGGAAGCGGATGGGCATTACCAACGACGACTACATCCGCACCACCGACGAACGCCACAAACGCGGCGTGCAACACCTGTGGAAGGTGCTGGAGCATAACGGCGCCATCTACCTCGACAGCTATACCGGCGCCTACTGCGTCTCGGACGAAGCATTTGTCGACTTGCCCGCCGGCACGCCTTGCCCCGACTGCGGCCGCCCGCTCGAAATCGTCACCGAGGAGAATTACTTTTTCAAGCTCTCGGAGTACCAGGAAAAACTAATCCACTTGATCGAGAGTGGCGAGTTGCACATCCAGCCCGAGGGCGTCCGCAACGAGGTGCTCAGTTTTGTGCGCGGCGGCCTCAAAGATTTGTCCATCTCTCGGACGACATTCGATTGGGGCATTCGCGTTCCCGGCAACGATAAACACGTGATATACGTCTGGCTCGACGCTCTGGCCAACTACATCACCGCGGTTGGCTACGGCAGCAACGAAGACGCCGAAATCGCCAAGTTCAACCGCTACTGGCCTGCCGACGTTCACCTGGTCGGCAAGGAGATCACGCGTTTCCACTGCGTCTACTGGCCAGCGTTCCTGATGGCCGCCCGCCTGCGCTTACCGAAAGCCGTAGTCGCCAACGGCTGGCTGCTGTTTGAAGAGTCGAAGATGTCGAAGTCGCGCGGCAACGTGGTGCGGACTGAAACCATCCTCGGCGCGTTCGGCTCTCTCTGTCCGCCATCCAATGATGTTGTCATTCTGAGCGAAGCGAAGAACCCCCGTATTTTGTCCGACGCGCCACAAACGCTCGTCGCGCCCACGAAGGCCCAACAGGACCTCTTCGCAGCCGACGTCCTGCGCTACTTCCTGCTCCGCGAAATACCATTCGGGCAGGATGGCAGTTTCAGCTTCGACGCGCTGATTACGCGCTACAACGCCGACTTGGCCAACGGCTACGGCAACCTCGTCAGCAGAACGCTGAGCATGATCGAAAAATACTTCGGCGGTGTCATCCCCGCGCCTTCAGAAGAAGACCGCGAGAGCTTGCAAGGGGTCGTTGCAGGAGTCGTTGCCCACGACAGCAATCCACTTAACTCTTACGACTTCGCCGATCTGCTGGAAGCCATTTGGGGAATGCTCGCGAGCACTGACGGATACATCACTCGCTTAGCTCCTTGGAAGATCGCAGCCAATCCGGAGAAGAAAGACGAGCTTGCGGATGTTCTCTACAACGCGGCGGAGTTCATTCGGATCTACACGGCACTGATTCATCCGTATATGCCTTACGCGACGGCCTCCGTCTGGCGCCAACTAGGCCTGGGAAGCATCGAAGAAGCAGCACGGAACGGCGAACCGAAGAGCCTTCAATGGGGCGGGTTGAAACCCGGCACGAAACTTGGGCCGCTTGCCCCCATCTTTCCCCGAGCAGACAAAGGACTCGCGCAGATTATGACTGACATGGAAAACCCCGCCACCCCCGCAGCCGCTGAGCCCGCAAAGCCCGCAGCAGCGCCCGCTCCCGCAGCACCAGCACCCGCAGCCAAGTCCTTAGAGCCGACCGCCGAGGCGTTGAACGCCGTCAGCCCGGGCGCCGGCGCTTCCCCGGTCGCGCCGCAAACTCCAAACACAGGTGCCAGCGCTTCGCCGGTCGCGCCAACTGGCAACCTGCAACCTGCAACCGCCAACTCCTCGACCATCACCATCGATGACTTCACCAAGGTCGATCTCCGCGTCGCGCAGATTGTTGTTGCCGAGCGCATTCCCAAGGCGGACAAGTTGCTGCGGCTGGAAGTCGATCTCGGGCCCGGCTTCGATCCGCCGCGGCGGCAGATTCTCGCGGGGATCGCCGAATACTATGCGCCGGAATCGCTGATCGGCCGCAAGGTCGTCGTCGTCGCAAATCTGGCGCCGCGCAAGATGCGCGGGCTGGAATCGCAGGGGATGATCGTTGCCGCCTCGGTTGGCCCCAACGGCGCGCCTGTGCTGGCTGGGTTCCTCGAAGATGTCGAAATTGGGTCGCGGTTGAAGTAGAAAAGCGAACCACAGAGTTCACAGAGAAAATCGGAGAGAACACAGAGAGAGCGTGTCGCCGGCAAATCTCTCTGTGACCTCTGTCCTGCTCTGTGATCTCTGTGATTCGCTCTTGGAGCTACTTCGAATCGCCCGGCATCAATTCCTGCGGTAGGTCCGTCAGGGTCGGCTTGGCGTCGTGGTAGTCGATGCGCCACACGCGGTCGAACTGCGTCTCCGGCCACGGTTCGTACGGCGGCGTTGCGCCCAGCGCGCGCGCAAACCCCGGTAGCGATCCGTGGTGCCACGCCACCAGCACCACCTTGCCCGCGTACTTCCCGCTTAGAAGTTCTTTCGCCAGCGTCGCAAAGTCCTTGTCGTCGATCTCGTGACTGATCGGCAGACCCAGCGCCTCGCTCAAGGGAGCGATGGTCTCCACCTCCCGGTTCGAGTTCTTGCTGATGTGCGTGGCAAAGAGAAAATCCGGCCGGGGCAGATTATGCGGAGCGGTCGCGCCGAACAGTTTCGGAATCACCTTCGCTCGCTCAAATCCCGCCGGCGACAGGTCCATCCCGCTGGCCGGCTTCTCCGCATGGCGAATGAGCAGGATCGTTGCCGGGGGCTGGGCTGATGCGACAGCTCCGCCGCCCAGCGCGCCCGCAAGCAGCGCCAAGCCAGCCACAAGCAGCTTCCGTCGAGTCAAGAACATAAGATCACGCATCCACTTAGAATCGCCTACTGGGCCACCGCCCCGAGTTAACGCACTATGAAAACCGCCAAGTCTGCTCCGCAGAGTCAATTACGATCAAATTAGTCGCCAATCCCGAAAATGCCGTAACTCACGGAATTTATGTGATTCCCGTCACACGCAACTTTCCCCCAGATGCCGTATTATAAAGAGGACTAAGTTGGTCTGATATGATGAAAACCAAGGTTACGGCTTTGAGCGACGCGAAGGTTGGCAATACGGGCATTGTGGAGTCCATCGACCTGCCGGACGAGGTTGGCAACTACCTGGCGCACCTCGGTTTTCTTCCCGGCACGCGGGTGGAAGTCCTGCGCCGCGCCCCGGCCGGCGACCCCACGGTCTACCGGATCGACGGCATTGAAGTGGGTCTGCGCAAAGAGACCGCCAGCCGCATCTTCCTGAAACTAACCGCGAGAGTCGCCGTATGAGCTGCCACACCGCAGTCCTGGAGCCGATCGAGGAGACCCCGCCCCCAGCGCCCGGCAAGAAGCCGCGCCTGCGCACGGTCGCCATCATCGGCCCGCCGAACTCCGGCAAATCCACGCTCTTCAACCGGCTCACGGGCATGCGGCAAAAGGTCGCCAACTATCCCGGCGTCACCGTGGATTACCACTCCGGCCGGATGAAGTCCATCGGCCGCAGCGACCTAACGCTGATCGACCTGCCCGGCATCTACTCGCTGGCGACCTACTCTGAGGATGCGCGCGTTGCCGTCGACGTGCTGACCGGCAAGATGCCCGGCGTGCCCAAGCCCGACTGCGTGCTGCTGGTGCTGGACGCCACCCACATGAACCGCCAGTTGATGCTGGCTGCGCCGGTCTTCTCCATCGGCCTGCCCACGCTGGTGCTGCTGAACATGTCCGATCAGATGGAGGACCGCGGCGGCAAGCTGGACACGCTGGCGCTGGCCCGCGAGCTGGGCCATCCCGTCGCGCTGATCAGCGCGTCGAAGGGCGCGGGACTCGACGTGATTCCGGAGTTCCTGCTGCGCGCGGATAACGTGCTGGAAAAGTCGCCGCGCCCTGTGCAATTGCCGGTCATCCAGACTCCCGCAGCCTGCCGCACCTGGGCCTCGCAGGTCACCACGCGGTCCGGCTACGAGACGCCCGCGGCCTCGCTGTGGACACGCCGCCTGGATTCCGTGCTGCTGCATCGCGTCGCCGGCCCGCTGATCTTTCTCGCCGTGGTCTTCGCCGTCTTCCAGGTGGTCTTCACGCTCGGCGCGCCGCTCTCGGACCGCATGGGACTGGTGCTGACCCACCTCGGCGCCAAAGCCGCGCTGCTGCTGCCTGACAACTGGCTGCGCCTGCTCCTGCGCGACGGCCTGTGGAACGGTGTGCAGTCCGTGCTGGTCTTCCTGCCGCAGATCCTGCTGCTGTTCCTTTTTATCGGAGTGCTCGAAGACTCCGGCTATCTGGCCCGCGCCGCACTGATCGCCGACCGCGTGATGCGGTCGATTGGCCTCAACGGCAAGGCGTTCATCCCGCTGCTGTCGGCGTACGCCTGCGCCGTGCCGGCGATTATGGCTACGCGCACCATCGAGAACAAGCGCGAGCGGCTGGCGACGATCCTGATTGCGCCGTTCATGACCTGCTCGGCGCGGCTGCCCATCTACACGCTGATCATTGCCGCGTTCATTCCCAATCGTCGTTTTCTCGGCGTCATCGGCCTGCCCGCAATTGTCATGCTCGGCCTCTACGTGCTCGGCTTCCTCGCCGCGCTGTTCACAGCGAAGCTGCTGAACTCCTCGGTGATGAAGGCCTCCTCCGCACCCTTCATTCTTGAGCTGCCCCAGTATCGCTGGCCTACTGTGCAGGGGCTCGCGCTGCGTCTTTACGACCGCGGCATGCTCTTCATCAAGAAGGCCGGCACCGTCATTCTCGGCGTCACCTTCCTGGTGTGGGTGCTTAGCGTCGTCCCCATTCACTTCGCATCCGGGACAGCGCACCTCTCCGATCTGGCCAACAGCGTGGTCGGCCGGATCGGCCAATGGATCGAGCCTGTGATTCGCCCGCTCGGCTTCAACTGGAAGATCGGCATCGGCCTGGTCAGCTCGCTGGTCGCCCGCGAGGTCATTGTCGGCACGCTGGGCACGCTCTATGGCGTCGACCCGGCGACCCACTCGCTCGCGCTGCAGGCGGCGCTGCGCCACGACATGACGCTGGGCGGCGCGATTGCGCTGGTGGTCTTCTTTGCGTTTGCGATGCAATGCACTTCGACGCTCGCGGTGGTCCGGCGCGAGACCAATAGCTGGAAGTTCCCCGCTCTCCAGTTCGCGTACATGACCTGCTTCGCCTACATCGCGGCGCTTATCACCAACCAGGTGATCGTGCACCTGTTCTAGCCTGCCCTACCGTTCGCCCCACTTCAGTTTCGACCGCAGCACATTGAACAGGCCATTGGGCTTCAGCCGCAGCAGCCGTACGCTGAACGCGCTGCGGCAGCAATGCACCTCGTCGCCGACGTGCATCGGCACCGCCTCCTGCCCGTCGACGGTCAGGTAGGTCTCGTTCGGCACGCCAATCACCTGCACCGCAATCGACGACTCCCCCGGCACCACAATCGGCCGGATCGTCAGCAGGTGCGGGCAGATCGGCGTCACCACCATGCAATTCACGCTGGGCATCACGATTGGCCCATCGGCTGCCAGGTTGTATGCGGTCGAACCCGTCGGCGTGGCTACAATCACGCCGTCCGCGCGAAACGCCGCCACCAGTTGGCCATCGATCGACACGGAAAAGTCGGCCATGCGCGCGATCGTTCCCTTGGCCACCACTACGTCGTTCAGGGCGTCCCACGTCCGCCGCTGTCCGGCTGTGCAGGCCAACTCCGCCCGCATCATGCTGCGCGCTTCAATCGCCGCGGTGCCGTCGCACCACGCCTGCAGCGTCGCATATAACTCCGCCAACGGAACCTCCGTGAGGAAACCCAGTTGCCCCAGGTTCACGCTCAACAGCGGAATGTTGGTATGCGCAAACGCCCGCGCCGCGGCCAGCAGGGTACCGTCGCCGCCCAGCACCACCACCAGGTCCGGCTTGCGCTGCGGCATCTCTGCCCGCGCCAACCCTTCCACGCCCGGCAAATAAGCCGCGCTCTCCTGGTCCAGAAGGCAGCTCCATCCGCGTTCCGCGAGCCAGGCGCGCAGTTCCGGCAGAATCGTTCCCAGCTCATGCTTCTGCGGCTTCGAAATAATTGCAGCTAATGGCATCGCAAACCAGTGTACCGCCCGCAAATACTTAACACCGATCCACACCGGCGAGCACCGATCAAAAGCGCTTCTTTTCTCAAACAAGAGGATCGGTTCAATCGGTGTTATCGGTGTTAAGCCTCTGGTTGGTCAACCCCACGAGCCGATAAGCGCACAACTTGCTGATTCTTTTGCGCGTTGCCCATCCTTCAGGTCTATGATGTTGCCGAGCGAGATCCGCCCAGAAGGGGTCATCTCCATGAAGCTCACTTCCATCGCAATCCTCACCGCTGCATGTTGTCTCGCCGGTTGCACTCTGCCCAAAACCACAACCACAACGACCTCACCCATCACGCCATACTCTGGGAGCGTTACCGGCAACTGGGAGCTGACGGCAAACTCAACCGCTGCGGGCTATGGCAACGGCGGCGATCCCATCGGCATCTACCTGACCCAGTCAGGCAGCACGGTCTCCGGCATCGCCTGGGTGCAGGAGGCCTTTCCGATGTGCATCGGCGCCAACGGCATCCCCTGCGCGTTTCCGTTCGGAGTCATCAATACCAACCTCACTGGAACCATCGATTCCGGCGGCAATATCACCCTCGGTTCCGCAACGGGCGGCTCTTCTCCTGTAGTCTTCTCGATCGCCGCAGCCGCCAGCACGGACGGTACTCTCACTGGGACCTACTCCATCACCCAGACCACGCCGCTCACAACCGCCAGCGATAGCGGCACCATCACCGGCAACATGATCGCTCCCCTCAATGGCACCTACGCCGGAACGGTGGTCTCCACGTACACCGGCCAAAGCATGGGCGTGACCACCACCCTCAACCAGACCGCCGCTCCAGACTCAAACGGCTTCCTACGCGTCACCGCGTCCGCAACCACCTTTACCGGCTCGCCGTGCTTGACCACCCTCGTCATGGCAGGTCCTGCCGCAACCTACTCGGGCTTCCTCGGTAGTGCGTTCTCGGTCACCTTAGTCTCAACCACCAACGCCAATGACTTTGTCGGCATCGGCGGCGGGCTGTCCCCGGACGCGAAAACCATGCAGGTCTATTACGGGACAGCCAAATTGCCCGGCGGTACCTGCACCGACGACTACGGCGAGGGCACCCTGACCAGGCAATAGCAATCGCTCAGCCGGCAGCGCTCACGCCTTGCCCGCTCGCCTCGCCGAACCATACATGCAGCAGGTATTCGTGGTTTCCTTCCATCCCGGTAATCGGCGAATCGATCACTTCGACGCTCGTCCCACCCAGCGCTGCGACGCAATCGCGCACCCGCTCGATCGCAATCTCCCGGCCTGCCTGCTCGCGCACAATCCCGCCTTTGCCCACGTGCTCGCGCCCTGCCTCAAACTGCGGCTTCACCAGCACCACTGCCTCGCCCCGCCAGGTCTCACCCTCCGGCACCAGCGCACGCAACACGGCCGGCAACACGAGCGTCGCCGAAATAAACGAAACATCCATCGCGAGGAACGAAATAATCTTCACCGCCTCGCCTTCAACTGACAACTGAGAACTGACAACTGACAACTTTTGTGACAACTCGCCCACGCCCAGCAGCCGGGCGTTGCACCGTTCCAACAGCCTCACCCGGGCATCCACTCGCAGCTTGTGTGCGATCTGCCCATAGCCCGTGTCGACAGCCAACACGCTCGCAGCCCCGTGCTGCAGCATGCAGTCGGTGAAGCCGCCGGTCGACGCGCCCACATCCACGCACGCGCGGCCCTCCAGCGCAATCCCCCAATACTCCAACGCGCGTTCCAGCTTCAATCCGCCCCGGCTCACATAGCGCAGATCGTCGCCCACCACGCGCAGCGCCGCATCCTCGGCGACGGGAGTTCCCGGCTTCTCCACCTTCTGCTCCGCGACCAGCACACGCCCGGCGAGAATGAGCGCCTGCGCGCGCTCCCGCGACTGCGCCAACCCCCGCTCCACCAGCGCCTTATCTAGCCGGATCTTCATAGCCTCTCAAGACTAGCCCACCTGCGCTGCGCGACGAATCAATTACACTAAACTCGCGATAGCGGCCCCGCCAAAACGATGCCTCAACTCTTCAACTCCAATCAGTTGTTTGGCTTTCGGCCGGAAAACGCCGGCCCATGGGCAATCCAGGCCGTCCGTGTGCGCGTCTTATGAATAGAGAAACCGGGGTGAATAGAGAAACCGGGGTCGCCAACATGCCGCAGCCATCCACCGGGGGCGATGCATCGGATGCATCTCTGCTCGCGCGGGCGCAGTCCGGCGATGAGCGGGCCATGGCCTCTGTTTACGACCGCTACTCGCGGGTCGTCTATTCCGTCGCTCTCCGGGTGTTGCGCGACCCGGCCGCGTCCGAGGACGTCCTCCAGGAAGTTTTCATGCAGCTCTGGCGCAATCCCTCGAGCTTCACCGCGGCCCGGGGAAGCCTTGGCGGCTGGCTCTCGATCGTCGCCCGCAACCGCTCCATCGACACACTGCGCCGCAAGCGCCCCTCGGTCGACGTCGACGATGTCGCCCTCGCGTCATCGTTCAATCTCGCCGACGACGCTGAGCGCAACCTGCTCGCGGAGCGCGCCCGCGCCGTCATGGTCCAGCTCCCCCGCGAGCAGCGCAAGACCCTGGAAATGGCCTTCTTCGACGGCC
>CAZAXI010000096.1:0-16883 GCA_964489045.1 uncultured Granulicella sp.
AGGCCACGCCCGAGCAGCACGACCGCCTCATCCGCTGGTGGCAGGACGAGATCGAGGGCACCGGCCGCGTCCCCCTGCTCTCCTGCGAGCAGAAGCCCGAGGTCCTGCGCTTCGCCGGCGGCACCGACGCCGACCTCCGCCTGGAGTGGCAACAGTTCCTAATCGTCCTCATCGCCAACGCATTCGAGCTGCCGCCCATGCTGCTCGGCCTGCAAGCCGACGTCAACCGTTCGACCGCCGGCGAACTCGCCGACGAGGCCTTCCAGTCCGCCATCGTCCCCGTCGCCAGGCTCTTCGCCGAGCACATCACCCGCGATCTCTTCGCCAAAAAACTGGGCTGGCGCGAGTTCGAGTTCCTCTTCAACGACCTCGAATCCCGCGACGAAATGGAAGAGTTACAAATTCAGACCGAACTGCTCAAGGCCGGCGTCCTCACCATCGACGAAGTCCGCGAAATGCGCGGCCTCCCGCCACTGGTAACTGCCGCAAGCTCGTCGGAGCGCTAGCCAGAGCCGCTGCATGCCTTCTCGTTAGGAGCACGGCAAGCTCGTCGGAACGCTAGCCAGAGCCGCTGCATGCCTTCTCGTTAGGAGCACGGCAAGCTCGTCGGAACGCTAGCCAGAGCCGCTGCATGCCTTCTCGTTAGGAGCACGGCAAGCTCGTCGGAACGCTAGCCATAGCCGCTGCATGCCTTCTCGTTAAGGGCACGGCTTCAGCCGTGCCGTAACCCGCCCCAGAATCGCCAGGGCTTTAGCCCCTGAGGTCACGCCTTCGTGTGGCCAAAAAGGAAAACGCATGATCCTCACCATCGACAACCTCACCGGCGCCGGCCCCATCGATTACTCCCCCGCGCTGTCCGCCGACGCGCCGCTCGAAATAGTCCGCACCCTCAACGCCCCTTCCCGCTGCACCGCCGCGCTCCTTCTCGGCACCGGTCCCACCGCGCTTCCCCCGCCCGTCCGCAGCGCCCGCATCATCGTCACCTCCGACATCGGCGCCACGCTCTTCACTGGATATATTGCCACTACTCCGGTTGCAATCTACGCAGGCTCCGGCCTCGCCGGCCGCATCTACCGCATTTGCTTCGCCGCCGTCAGCGACGAGTGGCTGCTCGACAAGCAATCCCTCACCCTCACCGGCTCTGGCTTCACCGTCGCCGGCGGCACGCTGCTTTCCACCCTCGCCAACCGCACCGCCACCGGCCTGCTCACCACTACTGGCATCGTCAACGGAAATGCCATCGGCGTCTTCACCCCCGAGCCAACCAAACCCTTCTCCGCCAACGCCGCAGCCATCGCCTCCTCCACCTACGCCGCCTACCGCGCTATCGCTGGCGCGCTCTCCACGCAAACTATCGGCGCCACCACCCACACCCTCGACTTCGACACCGGAGCCGCCGACGCCACTGTTTCCATAGCAGCTCTTCGCACCACCAGCATCAAAGAGCTCGCCAACGACGTCACCGTCAGCGGCCAAATCGAACCCACCGCATTTGTAACCGAAATGTTCCAGGGCGACGGCGCCACCACCGTCTTCCAGCTCTCCGACCCACCCTTCCGCGTCACCACCCCCACCCTGCTCGCCGACGCCTTCTCGCAGCCCGCCATCGACACCCAACTCTGGAACGTCACCGACCCCGGCGCGCACCTGACTTTAGGCCCCAACGGCCTGTCCTTTACCGGGGGCACCGGCGCCGACGGCCAAACCACCCTCAGCGCCATCGACCAGGTCGAGCTCGGCGGCTCACTCCTCCTCACCGCCGCCGGCGTCCAACTCACCGCGCCCTCCGACGGCGTCCTCCTCGGCCTCTACTCCGGCCCCGTCAGCCGCGCCAACTGCTTCGCCGGCTACAACGTCCGCCAGTCCGCCGGCACCACCCTGCTCACGCCCTTCGTCAACGGAACAGAGATCGGAACCAGTTACATAATACTTCCCGGCCACATCTACACGCTCCGCATTCGGTTACATTCTCCAGAAGTCCAGCGTGTCCTCCAGACCTATTACGCCCGCGTCGATGGCGCCATCCAGTCCTTCGGTGGCGGCCTGGTCGCCTCGCCCGCCTCCCTGGTCTTCGACCTCATCGATCTCGGCAACGCCTCCTCCACCCCCGCCACCATTCTTTATGACAGTAGCGTCGCCATCTCACCCGCCTGTTGCACCTTCGCCGCCGCCAATTCTCTCCAACTCACCGGCTCCATCGGCTCCGTCACCGTTACCCAGACCGGTTCTGCCTGGATTTCCAGCGCGCCGCCCTCCGGTCCAACCTACACCCGCCTCATCGGCGTCGCCGGCCAGGGCGCCGACTGCACCGTATCCGCAACTGGAAAAGTTACATTCTTCACCGGCCGCATCCCCATTCCCGGCGAACTTGTAACCGTTTCATACCGCATCCGCGCCCGCGCCGTCGCCCGCCTCGAAAATCCTGCTTCCATTACCGCCGAGTCCGGCCCCGCCCGCTGGCTCGGCAAGGTCCTCCGCCCGCCCGCCCGCAGCTCCGCCGACTGCGAATCCGCCGCTAGCGCCATCCTTGCCTTCGCCTCCGATCCCTCCGCCGCCGTCGCCGGCAGCTACACCGCCATCAACCCCGCACCCGACATTTGGCCCGGCGACACCCTAGCCCTCACCGCCAACGGCCAAACCCTCTCCTCCGTCGTCCGTACCGTCACCCTCGCCAACGGCCACGCCGTCCCCGAGCTCCTCACCTACCGCATCGCCTTCGCCAACGACTGGGCCGAATCTCTCGGCATCTCCCTCTCTGAAGCCATCGCGCCCGACGTCTACCTCCCGCCCACCGCAGCCGCCGCACCCGCCCAATGCCTCGCCAACCTAACCGCGCTCGCCGTCACCAGTGCCACCGCCACCGCCCTCCAGATCGACGCCGGCGCCAACCCGCCCTCCGGCGGAGGCTTCGAAGTCCGTCTCCGCGACTGGGATTTCGCACCCGGCCCCGGCGCGGACCTGGTCCTGCGCTCGCCCACGCGCACCTTCGCCATCCCCCGCGCCGCGCAAAGCGAACGCTACTTTATCCGTGCCTACGACGCCTCCACGCCGCCGCTCTACTCGCGTCTCTCCGCCGCCATCTTCACCAACCTCCCCATCGCATAATCACGCCACCCCCACGCCTTCATTCTGACTCGCTTCTCCACGCCGTCATTCTGACTCGCAGAGTCAGAATCTCCGTCGTTGCCTTCGCCTCGCTTAAGGGCACGGCTTCAGCCGTGCCATATACGCCGCTGTCGAATAGCGGCTTTAGCCGCTGAGGTCATCGCTCTTGCGGGCCATCGCGCATCAAGCCACCATAGGAGTTACAAATTATGTCCGACTTCGAAATCCAGGCCCTCGCCGACCTCGCCGTCCTCAAATCCCAGATGAAGGAAGTCGTCGGCAACGGCCAGCCCGGCCGCCTCGCCCAACTCGAGACCCGCCTGCTCGACCACGAGAAAACCGTGCAGCGCCTCAAAGGCATCGCCGCCGCTTTCGGCGCCTTCCTCACCGTCGCTCACGCCGCCATCGACCTCCTCCTCGCCCACCGCTAACCACCGAACCCAGGACGATTGTCGTTCTGACCCTGAGCTTGTCGAAGGGGAAGAACCCCCGTATTTCTCTTTCCCTCGAACCTCGAACCCAGCACCTCGAACCCAAGGAGAATCCCATGGACTTCCTCGCCCTCTTCCTCCGCACCCTCTCGTCGCTCCCCACCCTCATCCAATCCGTCGAGTCCCTCCACGGCGCCCACTCCGGCGCGCAGAAAAAGGACGCCGCTCTCGACCTCGTCAGCTCCAGCCTCAACCTGGCCGACGCCGTCACCGCCAAGCAAATCGCCGACGCGCCCAAGTTCACCGCCGGCCTCTCCCTCATCGTCGACGGCGTCGTCGAATGCCTCAACGCCAGCCTCTGGGCCAAAGATCCAGCAACCGAGTGAATCGGGTGCCCCGTCCAAGCTCTGCTTGGGCGGGTTTACGGCACCCCCTTCACGACAGCCTCACCGTCATGAGTGGGGCGGACCGCTGACTCGCTGACCCGCTGACTCGCTGCCTCGTATAATCGTCCCCATGTCCGCTGCACCAAACCCCATCCCTCTCGTCGGCGTCATCATGGGCAGCAAGAACGACTTCGCCGTCATGCGCGCCGCCGTCGACATCCTCCGCGAATTCGGCGTCCCCCACGAAGCCCGCATCGTCTCCGCCCACCGCACCCCCGACCGCATGTTCAGCTACGCCGACACCGCCGCCGCCCGCGGCCTCCGCGTCATCATCGCCGGGGCCGGCGGCGCCGCGCACCTCCCCGGCATGGTCGCCGCGCGCACCGTCCTCCCCGTCCTCGGCGTCCCCATCGCCGCCACCGCGCTGCAGGGTCTGGATTCGCTGCTCTCCATCGTGCAGATGCCCCGCGGCATCCCCGTCGCCACGCTTGCCATCGGCGGCGCCGCCAACGCCGGCCTGCTCGCCGTGCAGATCCTCGCCACCACCGACCCCGCACTCGCCGCCAAACTGCTCGCCTACCGCACCGCCCGCCGCGACGAAGTCCTCGCCCAATCGCTTGACGAGTCGCCAGTCGCTGAGGGTCCAGCTTGAGCAACTCCGCATTCCCCGTCCTTCTTCCCGGCGCCACCATTGGCATCTTTGGCGGCGGCCAACTCGGCCGTCTCACCGCCATGGCCGCGCGCACCATGGGCTATCGCATCCACGTCCTCGACCCCGACCCCGGCTGCCCCGCCCGTTTCGTCGTCGACCAGTGCGTCGAAGCCGATTGGACCGACGCCCGCGAAGCCGCCCGCCTCGCCCGCGCCTGCGACGTCGTCACCCTCGAGATCGAGCAGATCTCCCTCGCCAGCCTCAACGCCGCCGCCAGCTACGCCCCCGTCCGCCCCAGCGAGAGCGTCCTCGAAGTCATTCAGGATCGCATCGTCCAAAAGGACTGGCTCCAGCGCAACGGCTTCCCCGTCGGCCCTTACCGCGCCGTCCGCACGTTTGCCGAACTCCGCGACGCCGTCACCGCGCTCGGCGGAAAATGTTTTTGCAAATCCGCCACCGGCGGCTACGACGGCCGCGGCCAGGGCAAACTCGGCTTCAATCCCGCCACGTCACCTCAGTTAGATTGTCATTCTGACCCTGAGCATCGCGAAGGGGAAGAACCCCCGCATTTGCCTTCTGCTTCCGCTCGTCATTCTGACCCTGAGCATCGCGAAGGGGAAGAACCCCCGCATTTGCCTTCGACCGACGAAGAACTCCAAGCCGCCTGGGACGCCTTGGGCAAAGGCCCCGGCGTAGTCGAGCAAGCCATTCCGCTCGATCGCGAAATCTCCATCCTGGTCGCCCGCTCGCCCTCCGGCGAAGTCCAGGTCTATCCCGCCGCGTGGAACCACCACGAGAATCAGATCCTCGCCTGGAGCGTCATCCCCGCCCCGCTCCCCGACGCCCTCGCCGACGAAGCCCACGCGCTCGCCGCCGCCATCGCCGACAGCTTCCTGCTCGAAGGCATCCTCGCCGTCGAGCTATTTGTAACCACCGATGGTCGCCTTCTGGTCAACGAGCTCGCCCCTCGCCCGCACAACAGCTATCACGCCAGCGAGCGCGCCTGCGTCACCAGCCAGTTCGAGCAGCTCGTCCGCGCCGTCTGCAATCTGCCCCTCGGCTCCCCCCGCGTCGTCCAGCCCTGCGCCATCGCCAACCTCCTCGGCGACCTCTGGCTCACCCCCACACCATCTGTAACCTCTTCCGATACAGATTCATCCAGCCCTCAACCTGCAACTGGCAACCTGCAACCTGCAACTTCCTCCCTCGAACCTCGAACCTCGAACCTCGGACCTCGCTTCGACCGCGCCCTCGCCGTCCCCGGAGTCCGTCTCCACCTCTACGAGAAACTCCGTCCCCGCCGCGGCCGCAAAATGGGCCACCTCAGCGCCGTAGCCCCCACCCCCGAAGAAGCCGTGGCCCTGGTCCTCCGCGCCAAATCCCTGCTCTAACCGTCGCGAGTTTGTTGGAGACGGTGGCGCGGCCGCTGGACTCGTTGGATTCGAACGTCCGCGGGCAGGTTTTCACCGGAGCGCGCGAGGCCCTTTGCCGCCCGCGAGCAAGTTAGTCAGATACTCAGCCGGCGAAATGACGGTAACTCCGGCTCGAGACTTTTCAGGAAAATGTCTCGTGTTACCAGTCACCAGCCATGCGCCCGTCGCATGTGCCAGCGCGAGAAAGGGTGCGTCTTTTGGATCGGGTAGCGAATAGGGCCAGAGATCTGGGTCGGGAAAGTGAAGACTCTGGTGAATCAACAGTTCCAGCCAGGGTGGCGGGAAACCATACCCGAGGAATTTGCTCCTGCGCGCCACTTCGAGATATTCCGCGATCACCGAAGGGCAAGTGACCACCTGCACCAGTCCGTCCAGTATCCAGTTCGTGATGAGGCGGCCCGGAGCTCCGTCTCGCTTGATTCCGGCGGATACGATGACGTTGGTGTCGACGAGCGCAAGCCTCATTTTCGAGTGCGCTTTTTAGGAGATGCCGGCCGCATTGGAAACTTCCGGATTTCGGCGATCTCGGCGTCGATTTCCTCATCGGAGGCGAGAGCGGCTCCGGAGGCTTCAGCCGCGACCCAACTTTGGCGCAAGCTTGCCTTGGCCATGGCGCGACGCAGTTCCAGGTCTTCGGCAATCACGTCGCCCTGCACGGGAACGAGGAAATACGCCGGCCCCTTCTGGCCGGCAAGCAGCACGGTTTCTCCCGCCGGAACCGCCTTAAGGGCCGCGGCACCGCGGGTACGAAATTCGCGCAATGAGACTTGACGCATAGGCTGCCTCCAAGATCAGTGTAGCCATTTCGGCTACACCGATGCAAGTGCCGCTTTGCAACGGTCGAAGCCCAGTGAGTCTGGACTGGAACCGTACCCAATTCCGGGCAGTGTATGAAAAGCAGATTTCAGACACTACCCAGTCCCGGACTTAACTTGTTTAGAAGAAGTACTTTGGGTACTTAAGTACGGGGGGAGGGGTGCCCCCCACCCCTCACCCGATCTCCTCGCCCCACTCCTCCAAATACGCCTTGAAGTCGCTCATAAATTTCCCCGCATCCGCCCCATCCACAATCCTGTGGTCGAACCCCAGCGAGAAGTACTGCACCGTCCGGATCGCAATCGAGTCGGTCCCATCCGCGTCGGTCACCACCACCGGCTCCTTGCTCATTCCGCCGATGCCCAATATCGCCGCCTGCGGCTGATTGATAATCGGCAGCCCGAACTGCTCCCCAAATATGCCGCTGTTTGTAAGAGTGAACGTCCCGCCCGAAATCTCGTCGGTCGCCAGTTTCTTCCCTCGCGCCCTCCCGGCCACGTCGACGATCGCCCTTGCAATGCCGAGGAAATTCTTCTCCTCCGCCTGCTTGATCACCGGCACAATCAGTCCCCACTCCAGCGCCACGGCAATCCCGATATTGATGTTCTTGTTGTACCGGATCGCGTCGCCTTCCACTGCCCCATTCACAATCGGGTGCTTGCGCAGCGCCACAATCGCCGCCCGCGTGATGAACGGCATATACGTCAGCTTCACCCCGTTCCGCTGCTCGTACTTCGCCTTCTCTTTCTCGCGCAGCCGCACAATCCGCGTCATGTCCACCTTGAACACCGTGTGCACATGCGGGCTCGTCTGCTTCGACTCCACCATCCGCCGCGCAATAATCGACCGCATCTTCGTCATCGGCACCAGCTCGCCCGGCAACGGCGCAGCAGCCGCCGGAGCCTTCGGCGCAGTCGGTGCGGCCGCCGCAGGTGCCGCAACCGGAGCTGCCGCCGCAGCGGGCCTCGCCGTGGCAGGCTT
Source organism: uncultured Granulicella sp. (assembly GCA_964489045.1). GTDB lineage: Bacteria > Acidobacteriota > Terriglobia > Terriglobales > Acidobacteriaceae > Edaphobacter. Next base: position 7,805 of record CAZAXI010000096.1, read on the forward strand.
CTCCAAATAGCTCTCGATATCCCCCTTCGTAATTCGCCCCGCCGATCCCGTCCCCGCCACCTGGCTCAAATCGACGTTGTTGTCCTTCGCAATCTTCCGCACCAGCGGCGACGACCGCACCTTTTCCCCCGCCCCCGCAGCAGTAGGAGTCGCCACCGAAGCCACCGGTGTCTTCGTTAAGGGCACGGCTTCAGCCGTGCCATCAGCGATCGCCTGGGACTCGGGCGGGTAGCCCGAGGCTTTAGCCTCGGGTTTCCCCTGAGGTCCGCCCTTTGCCCCGCCCGAACCACCAATCACCGCAACCACCGTATTCACCCCAACCGTCGCGCCTTCCGGAAACTTGATCTCGGTCAGCACGCCTGCCACCGGCGACGGAATCTCCGCGTCCACCTTATCGGTGGAGATCTCGAACAGCGGCTCATCCCGTTCCACTCGCTCGCCCACCTGCTTCAGCCACTTGGTAATCGTGCCCTCGGTAATCGACTCGCCCATCTGCGGCATCGGCACATCCGTCCCCACCCCACCACCCACCGCCGAAGCGCTCGCCGCCGCAGGCGCCGCCGGAGCCGCAACCGCAGCAGCCGCCGGCGCCGCACTCCCTGTTGCCGCCGCGCTATCCCCCGCCGCTGGTGGTTTCGTTAAGGGCACGGCTGGTAGCCCAGGGCTTGAGCCCTGGGTCTCCGTGCCGCTAGCCATCGCTTCGGACTGGGGCTGGTAGCCCGAGGCTTTAGCCTCGGGTCTCCCCTGAGGTCGGCTTTCCTGCGCAGCGCCCGCCCCATCCCCAATCACCGCCACCACCGTATTAATCTGCACCGTCGCGCCCTCAGCGACCTTGATCTCCTCCAGCACGCCCGCCGCCGGCGACGGAATCTCCGCATCCACCTTGTCCGTCGAAATCTCGAACAGCGGTTCGTCCCGCTGCACCGCGTCTCCAACTTTCTTCAACCACTTGGTCAGCGTTCCCTCGGTGATCGATTCACCCATCTGCGGCATCACAACATCAGTCGCCATCGCATTCCTTCCCATCTCTTGGGCACTCTCAGCCGAGCCTTCCCAGCACTCCGCCCACACCGTCGCCCATCGATTATAAGTCCTTAGCCCTTGCCTTATCCCCGGCGCGTCTCCCGTCTTTGATCGGTTCAATCGGTGCAAATCGGTGTTAAGCCTTTTCCCCAGCCAGCAACCGCGCCGCCGAATTCAACCCTAGAAAACCCCAGGTATCAGGTGCCAACGCACCTTGGCGCAATACTCCGTGTAGCCCGGCAGATTTTCCGCCAGAAACTTCTCTTCATCCAGCAGCCGCCACACCAGGCCGAGCACCGTCAGGCCGGAAGCGATCAGCCCCCAATACGAACCCAGCGCCAGCGATGCCCCCGCCAGGTACACCGCCGCACTCGCATACATCGGGTTCCGCACCACGGCGTACGGACCAGTGGAGATCACTTTTTGATCGTCGGCGATCTCGACGGTTGCCGAAGCGAACGCGTTCGCCTCGAATACCCGGTTTACCATCCACAATCCAGCCACGATCAAAACGTCGCCCGCTACCGAAAGCCACCACGGCACATTCGACCAGCCGAATCGATGATCGAGCGCGGGAACGAGGAACGTGGCGATGCCCGGAACCGCAGCGCACAACACGATGACCTTCTGGATGGTCCTTTTCTCTGCCCCCGGCCCGTACTTCGCCCTGCTTTCAAGCAGTGCCGGATTCTTTGCCATGGAGAGCGTCAGCAGAACAGAGCATACCGTCACCACCCCGATAAAAACCCACGCCTGCCAATACTTGAAAGTCCCCGCCGCCACGAACTGAGCGCATCCGAGAACAACACAATTCACCGCCAGCGTCAGCCACATCTTTCGCTTAGGACTCTTCACGACCCAATGTTAGCCCTTTGCTCTTGTTTGTCATTCTGAGCCGAAGGCGAAGAACCCCCGCATTTGCTTTTTGCCCCGTGCCCGCAGACCCGGGCGCCCGAAGCCGGGCGCCCGAAGCCACGTTCGCCATTCCGGCGAAGCCCTTTTGTTCGTCATTCTGGCGAAGCCAGAATCTCCGTATTTGCCCTGGCCTCTGCTCTTAATCGGTCCCATCGGCGCAAATCGGTGTTAAGCCTTTGCCCCCGCCACCAACTCCTCCAAACTCCCGCACGCCACCATCTGCCTTCCAAACACCCGCCCAAAGCACCGCGCCGCCGCATTCCCCGCCGCCTCCATCGACACCGCCCCCGCGGCCTCCAACTCCAGACTCGTCACCCCCCGATCCTTGATCCCGCACGGCACAATCCACTCAAACTCCCGCAAGTCCGTGGTCACATTCAGCGCAAACCCATGGCTCGTCACTCCCTGCGACACATGCACCCCAATCGCCGCCAGCTTCCGCTCCCGCATCGCATACGACGAGTTCCCGTCCGCCTCCCGGCCGTCGGCAGCCTTTCCGTCCTTCACGCGCGGAGCGCGTCCAGAACGGTACGAAGTACTCCACACCCCCGTGCACCCCTGCACCCGTTTCGCCATCACCCCAAACTCCCCGCACGTCCGTATCAGCGCCTCTTCCAGCAGCCTTACAAAGTCCACCGGCCCTAGGAATTTGTAGCCCGGCCCGCGTTTCCCCGGCCACTCCCCCCGCAGATCGACAATCGGATATCCCACCAACTGTCCCGGCCCGTGGTACGTCACATCCCCGCCGCGATTCACCTCATGCAGCTCCACCCCGCGCGCGGCCAGCCATTCATCGCTCACCAGCACATTGGCCCGCGACGCATTCCGCCCCAGCGTAATCACCGGCTCATGCTCCAGCAGCAGCAGCGTATCCCCAATCCTGCCGGCCTTCCGCGCCTCCACCACGCGCCGCTGCACCTCCAGCCCCTCGCGATACGAAACCCGCCCGAGTTGTAGAAGTTGGACGAACATCAGGCTCTTGCCAGAGGATTCTTCCATCGCAAGCCCGGGAACCGCGCAAAGTCGGAATCCGTTGTGTAGAGCGTTCCTCCACATTCCATCGTCACGGCGGCCAAATGTGCGTCAGTCCCAAGAACCCCAGCGGCACGTCCCTCAAGCAGCATTCGGCGAAACACCGGCCAATGCCCTTCACCCGCATACAATAACTGAACACCGGGCTGCTCCAGCCATGCCTCGACAATTCCGAGAGCCGTCGACAGTTCCAATCGGCCGAGCGGAATATTCTGATTGGTCGTTATCCGAAGAAAGGCCATCGCGCTTTGCAGCGGAATGCCGACCTCTTCGTCCGACGACAAGGTCTTTTCAAACCACGCGCGCGCAGGACGGTAAAAAGCCGAAGACCTCATGTGGGCGTACAGAAGCAGATTGACGTCGATCACGATCATCTGTGGAGCGGACCTTCCAGCGCCTCAAGAATCGCGGAGGTCTTGTCCAGATTGATGCCTTCGGGCAACTGCAGATCGATTGGGGTCACCTTAAACGGCTTCGGCTGCACTCGGCGCCTGGACGAAGTCAGGGCTGTGCGCAGGCAGCGATTCACCGCCTGCTTGAACGGCTCGCCCGAACGGCGAACCTCCTTCTTCAGAAGCCGGGCAACATCCTCGTCAATCGTCAGCGTCGTCCGCACATCATGATGCTCTCACCTAAAGCATCATGATGTCAAGGCAGTTCACCATCCGATTCGTTTCAAGCCCTGCACTGCATCGAAGTGCCCATCCAGGCTCATCAGCGGGAGCCGGTGCTGGCGCGCGAGAGCGGCGATCCACAGATCGTTGGAAGGGATAGGCTTGCCTGCCTTCTTCAATTCAGACCGGACCTGAGCGTAATGGCCTGAGGTCTGCTCGTCGACTGAAAGGACTCGGGTTGCGGCGATAAGTTCTTCGAGCCACTTTTCATATTCCTTGCGGCGGCGCGACTGCGCGATTCCGAACCGGTATTCGCCGAGAACAATGGCCGGCAGCTCTATGCTTGCCGCATCACGGAAGAGCCGAACCGCCGCTGACTGATTGTCCGCTACCGCGGAAACAGCATTTGTATCGAGAATCATGGCTGGATCACGCCCAGTCCTCGGGCTCAATCTGTTCAAACTCACGCTTCATCATCTCGTTGATGCGCGACGTTTCTTTGCGAAGATGCTTCAGGCCGCCAGCCAGTCTGGCCCAGGGCTTCTGCTCTTTGTGAGAGGCGGCGGCCAACTTCTCCTCGACAGCTTCGGACACAAAGACGCGCAGCGCAATGCCACGCTGCGCCGCAACCGATTTGGCCCGGCGGAAGATAGGATCGGGAATCTCAAGCGTGGTCTTCATGTTGAAAGGTTCCCATATTTATGGGAGCAGCGTCAAACGGTTCACATCCCCACCCTTTTCAGTTCCGTCAGCGCCGCGTCACGCGTCCCATCACTTTTTGGACAGCTATCGTGCGCTGCTCTGAGATGCGTCAGTGCCTCCGTCCGTTGATGGTGGAAGAGTGCTTCCTCGCCTATGAAAAAGTTCGCGTCGCAAACCTGGAAACTCTGTACCCTGGCCTCACCATTGAGCGCGGCGGCCATTAACTCAGCGGCTGTTACCTGTCCCAGATCAAACTTCAACACTGGCCCCGGCCACTTCGACAAATCCGCAACCGAAGCTACCTGCGCAAGCAGGTGCGCGTCGTCGAATCCCTGCCGCTTCGAGACCACGTCCAGCCATAGCGCGGCATTGATCGCTGCGATCGATGATGGTGAGGCAAAGATCGTGTGCTCGAAGTCGGCAATGGCCGCAGGCAGTTTGTTCTGGATTAGGTAGACGAGGCCGCGGTTGTTGTAGGCAACTGCTTGATTCGGGTTCAGGCCAATCGCTTCGTTATAGTCCTGGAGCGCGCTTTTGTAGTCGCCCCTGTGAAAGAAAGCCTCGCCACGGTCGCCATAGGCCCCCGCGAAGTTCGCGTCAAGGCGAATCGCCTCGTTGTAATCCTGGATCGCGCGGTCAAACTCGCCCTTGTTCCTATACGTATGGCCTCGAGCCCAGAAAGCATACTTGAAATCGGATTTCAGCCGAACGGCCTCGTTGTAGTCCTGGATCGCGCGGTCGAATTCGTACTTGTGGTTGTACGCTATACCACGACTGTAGAACGAGTCTGCGACACGCGGATTCAGACGGATTGATTCATTGAGATCCTCGATCGCGTGGTCGTAATCGCCTTTGTCTTCGTAGGCAACACCGCGGATCTCATAGGCGGCCGACAGATCCTCCGTCGTTTCCTTTCCCACTTGTATGAGCGCGGAGCAGCCAGCGATTCTGGTATCAGGGTCGGCTGAGTGGCATTTATTCAGGTTTTCTTGCCTGCTCTGTCCCATCGCGGCCATCGCCGCGCCAAACAAGAGGCACAGGCATACAACTCGTTCGCCCGTCACACTTAATGACCCTTGCTCGCTCGATGAACTGTGCACGGCGCTCCTCACACATTCACCGCTTTGCCTTCGACGCTGCTGAAGCCATCCAGCAGAGCCTCCGCCACGGTCGGGTGCGCATGGATCGTGAACATCATCTCCTCCACCGTCGCCTCCAACTCCAGCGCCGTCACCGCCTCCGCGATAATCTCCGTCGCGTACGGCCCAATGATGTGCACGCCCAGAACCTCGCCATACTTCGCGTCGGCCACGACTTTGACGAACCCGTCGTGCGCATCCACAATCGTCGCCTTCGAGTTCCCCACAAACGGGAACTTGCCCACCTTCACCTGGAAGCCCTTTTCCTTCGCCGCGGCCTCGGTCAGCCCCACGCTCGCAATCTGCGGATCGCAATACGTGCATCCCGGAATCCGCGTCTTGTTCACCGGCTTGGCAAACTTGCCCGCCAGCCGCGCCGCCACCACCAGCCCGGCCATCGACCCCGAATGCGCCAGCAGCGGCATCCCGCCCACAATATCGCCAATCGCATACACGCCCGGCTCGGTCGTCTCCATCCACTCATTCGTCATCACAAAGCCGCGGTCCGGCTTGATGTTGGTCTTCTCCAGCCCAATATCGGCCGTCCGCGGCGACCGCCCCACCGCTACCAGAACCTTCTCCGCCTGCTTCGTCTGCGGCTTGCCGTTCGCATCGGTCCACGAAACCTTCACCCCTCCATCCACCTTCTCAATCTTCGTGTCCTTGATCCCCAAACTCACATCGATCCCGCGCTTCTTGAACAGCCTTAGCAACTCCTTCGAGATCTCCTCATCCTCCACCGGGACCACCCGCGGCAGCATCTCCAGCACCGTCACCTCCGCCCCAAAGCTCTTGAACAGCGACGCAAACTCCACCCCCACCGCGCCCGACCCAATCACCACCAGCGACTTCGGCATCTCCGCAATCTTCAAAATCTCGTAGTTCGTCAGGACCGTCTCGTCCGCCTTCAACCCCGGCAGCATCCGCGCGTCCGATCCCGTCGCCAGCACCACCTTCTTCGCCTTCACCGTCTCCGCGCCGCCCGCCGTCAACTTCACGTCGACCGAAAACACGCCTTCCTTCGCCGGCCCCGTCAACTTCCCATACCCCTTGAACACTGTGATCTTGTTCTTCTTCATCAAAAAGTCGAGGCCCTTGGTGTGCCGCGTAATCACGTCATCCTTCCTCGCCAGCACGTTCTTCCAGTTCAGCTTCGCCTCGCCCACGCCGTCGATGCCGTATTGTTCCGCGTGCTTCAGGTGGTCCCACACCTCCGCGGTAAACAACATCGCCTTGGTCGGAATGCATCCCCACAACAGGCACGTGCCGCCCAGCCGGTCGTTCGCATCCACCAGCGCCACCTTCAACCCATACTGCGACGCCCGAATCGCAAACGTATATCCCGCCGGCCCGCCGCCCACCACCACCGCATCAAAAATCGTCTCCGCCACGTTCCGCTCCATCCACCGCAAAATTTACCGCAACCCCCCAATTTTACGCCGCCCGTCAACACCCCTTCCGCCCGGCATCCACCTGAATCGGGTGGCCCATCCTTTCCAGCTTCATCGGAAAGGGTGGGTTGCCATCCCGATCGGCACGCATCTGCGAGTGCTAGCATGGCGCCATGTCCCGTTCGGTCAAAATGGGGATCGCAAGCCTCTTGCTGTTTTGTCGGCTGCGTCCTCCCGTCGCCGATTGGCTTTGTATGCGCGGTGCTCGCGTGCGTATTAGCATCCCTGGCGGCGCAACAAGGCAGCAAATGGTGGTTGGTTATTCCGTGCGTCACCATCGTTATGTTTGCGCTGCTGCTATATGTCGGGTTTCACGCGGCGTAGTCCCGCGTTTTGCTTTCACGGACAACTGACAGCTCCCCCTCACCAAGCCACATACACCCCCTTCCCCACCCAATCTTTCCCCTCCACCTGCGCCATCATAAAATCCGCCACATCCGCCCGCGCTATCTGCCTTCCACCTCGCGGCAGCGCCTCGCCGTCCACCCGGAACTTCCCGCGCGCCTTTCCATCCATCAACATCGGCGGCATCACCATCGTCCAGTCGAGCCCACTCCCCGACAACGTCTCCCACTGCGAAATCTGCGACGCCACCGCCCACCTCAGCACCGTGTTGTACACCACGCGCTGCACCAACCACCGCCGCCAAGCCGCCTGCTTCTTCAGCGAATCCTTGAGCGCCCCCGCCGACCCCAGCGCCACAATCCGCCTTACCCTCTCCGCCCGCATCGCCTCTACAATCACCGGCACCGCCCGCTCCAGCACGTCCTCCTGCTTCAGCGATCGAGCCCCCAGCGCCGACAGCACCACCTCCGCCCGCGCCTCCGTTCCCGATAAAGCCCGCCTTACCGCCTCCACATCGAACACGCTGCCCTCCACCACCCTCACCCGATCCCGCCACGCAAACGTCGCCGCCGTCCGCACCAGCGCCGTTACGTCATACCCTGCCGCCAGGCACCGCTCCACCAGCAACCCGCCCGTCCGCCCACTCGCTCCAAACACCACAACCTTCATCTCCGCCTCTTCCGTCAACTGACAACTGAGAACTGTCCTCATTTTCCTCCCTGAGAACTGTCCTCATTTTCCTCCCACCCCACCCCTCCCATGTTCAAAAACTATCCACGCTATCCCATTCACCACTCACCCCTTGCCGCAAATTCCCTCCAACCGCACCACCCCTTTCGCCTACCCCGCGCCCTCGCCTGTGCAGAACGACGAAAACCCGGTACCTCCTGCCCCCCAACCCACAACTCTTCCTGCTTCCCCAATTATCCTCACCCTGATTTCTAAATCCGGAACACGCCTCAACCCCGCACCCCACGCGCACATTGCCCCGTATTCCACATTTCCCCCGACAACGACTACTGCTACTAGTATCTATCTCTATTAATCATTGTTTTTAGTACTCCCTAGTAGCATTGCCTTTGATCGCAGTCCCACCAAACGATGAGGATGCCCAATCATCCCGCTAGAACGTGCGTCACTCGAGCGCAGCTCGATATACGGGAAACCAAAGGATCTCCACCATGCGCGAAGCGCGTCAGTCGCGCGCAGCTCGATACGGAGGGAGCAGGGGCCTTCAGGCCCCTGAATCGCGGCGGCAAAGAACGTGGGCTTTAGCCCCGGGCCTTTTTTGCCCTCGCTGCTGTTCCCGCCGGCCAACCCGCTTTCCCACAAACAAACCCCTCGCCCGCACAGCCCTTCCCTCACTAAAATCAGTATCGCCAGCGCTTACGCATTCCGTTTGCACCGCATACGGTGTAAAGTTTTCCCAGCATCCGTTCGCACCATCCAAGTATCCGGAGAACCACCATGACCCCAATCACACAGGATGCCCCAGGCAAGACTCAGGAGCCCCCAATGACCACCGCCGCCCCCACCGGAAACCTCGAAATCACCGTCTCCCGCGCCGAACTCCTCCGCGAGCTGACGGCGGCGCAGTCCGTGGTCGAGCGCAAGACCACCATCCCCATCCTCTCCAACTTCCTCGTCGAGGCTGCCGACGACAAGATCACCATCACCGCCACCGACCTCGACCAGTCCATCCGCACCTCCTGCCCCGCCAAAGTCAAGAAGCCCGGCGCCTGCACCATCCCCGCGCGCAAGCTCTACGACTACATCAAGCTGTTGCCTGAAGGCGACATCTCCATCAAGCTGATGGACAACCACTGGGTGCAGATCCGCGCCGGCCGCTCCAACACCA
>CAZAXI010000097.1:0-16793 GCA_964489045.1 uncultured Granulicella sp.
CTTCGGCGTCCACTACGCGGAGATCGGCTTTGCCGGCGCGAACCAGTTCGTCGGCGATTTGGCAGGCGCGCTGGACGCGGTCGATACCGGAGCCATGCGGCTCGCCCTGTTCGGCAGGACGCGCGGCCGCGGCAGCAAAGTCCAGGATTGGGCCGACGTGAAGTTCATGGTTGCCCGCAAGCAGCGGGTTCCGGTCGCGGTGGTGGTCGTCAAGTCGCGACTGCTCGACGTTGCCAAGTCGCTGGAGACGACGCCGGAGGAAAACTTGTTGATGGCGCGCGAGACCGTTGCTTGTCTGCAGGACGACGGCCTTGAGGTATTCGTAGACTTTGAGCACGCGATGGATGCGGTTTGCGGTCGCCGCGAGTGCGGCCAACCTTGCGACGCCGAATTCAGCAAGCGCAGCCTGGATTACTTCCACCGGATTACGGAACAATGCGTTGAGCAAAAGGTGAGCCGGCTGGTGATTTGCGACACCACCGGCGGTGCCAGCCCGGAGGAGGTCACTCAGCTTTTCGAGGGCCTGACGCGCGCCCATCCCGGTGCCAAGTTCGGATTCCATGGCCACACCGATCGCGGTCTCGGCATCGCCAACACGCGGGCGGCGATCTTTGCGGGAGCGGTCCAGGTACAGGGCACGGTGCTGGGAACCGGCGAGCGCTGCGGCAATGTGAACCTGACGACGGTCATCGGCAGCATGCAGCTTCGCGGCGAGGCTGAGTTCGTTGCTGCCGCGTCGCTCCCCGGGCTCACCGGGCTTGCGCAATCGGCTTATGCAGCGTTCCGGCTGGAGGCGCCCCACGGGGTGCCGATCGTTGGTCCCGGGGCCTTCGGCACCTGGGCCGGCATGCACGGCAGCAGCGAACACAAAGACCCGGGCGCTTATCTGTGGTGCGATCCAGCCAAGGTGGGCGCGAATCCGCGCATCGGGGTAAACGGTCAATCCGGACGGGCCAACATCATCCTGCTGTCCAAGTCGCTGGGCGTTGCTCTTGATTCAAAGCAAGCGCAGATCTTGATGGACTCCAACCAGGCCATGATCGATGGAGGCGGCTTCACGGCCAGTGAAATCTCATTCCGGCTGGCGTGTATGAAGGTGCTGAAGACGCTGCGCAACAGCTTTAGCGTCAAAGGCTGGAGAGTGCTGGACGAGTCGGACGAGACCGGGAACCGCTACGTGCAGGCGTCGATGTCGCTGACCGTTGGCGACTCCAAGGTCGCCACCACGCGCGCGGAGGGCTCCGGCCCCGTCGATGCACTTACCAAGGCGATGCGGCAGGAGCTGGAGAAGTGGTATCCGGCGATCGCGCAGTTGCGGCTGGACACGTTCAGCGTAGCGGCCATTGACGTCTCCGCCCACGATACCGCGGCTCACGTCCGCGTCACCGTCAGCTTTCACGCCGACGGGCACGAGCCGTGGACCACCGCGGGCGTCAGCAGCGATCTGAACCAGGCTGCGCTGATGGCCATCGTGGACGGCTTCCATTACTGGCTGCTGCAGAATCCGGACTGACCACCCGGCAACCAGATCAGACGGCGCCGATCAAACTACTACTGTGGTTCGACCTTCATCTGAACCAGCAGCATGCGCAACGCAGTTTTGGCCGAGATGCCATGAGGCAGCATCGGGGGCATATAGACGAAGGAGCCCGGCTGGGCGTTGACCGTGTCCTCTCCCAGTTGAACTTCGGCCTGGCCTTCAAGGAAGTAGAGGACAGCCGGTGTAGGCGCCGAGTGCGCCGACAGTGCCTCGCCGGCAGAGAAGCCAAACAAGGTGACGTTAACGTGCTCGTCCTTGTGTAGCACTCGACTGAGGATGCCTTTTTCAGGAAGCGTAAACTCCGTCTGCAGATTCGCTAAGAATGTGTAGTCCATATGCCTTCTCTTTCATGTTCGGCCTGTTGGTTATGTGGCTTTCGGGGGATCTGCGATTGAAAGGCTCCCATTCGAGCGTCAGCTATCCGCAGCGGCGGTACCATTGGGACTCGCGTTTCTCCATAACGGGCATTGATGTTCATCCTCGCCGGTCCCGGAATTCCTTTCCAATCGCCGCGATTTGCGTGTACCCGACACCCATTTTAATTTGATTTTGGAGTACCGCAGTCTAAGCAAATGAGTTAGACTTTGCGCGCAGGGAAATATTGGTCGGACCATTACTTTTGAAGAAGCTATACCCAAGTTCATGGAGTGACAAATGATGAAGCGACTCTTTGGGATGACCTCGAGCAAGGCCGCGGTTGCGGCGCTGCTTTGTTGTGTATCGGCTCTGGTAACCGGATGCGCCACCAGCCAGTTCGCCAACTCGGATACCACGCCCGTAGCCGGTGCTGCACTTCGAGGCACCGTATATGGCGGCCAGAACCCCATAACGAGTGCTGCAGTTCAGTTGTGGACCGTGGGCACGGGCGGGTACGGCTCCGCGGCTGCAAAGCTGGGTCCGCAATTGACGACCGACCCTGTAGCTGGCACCTTCACTTATCCAGCCAGTCCCTTCACCTGCCCGAGTAGCAGCACTCAGGTGTATATCACTTCGTCAGGAGGAAACCCCGGTCTAGGGAGCGGCGTGAATGCCAATATCATGCTGGTCGCGGCGCTGGGAAACTGCGGGAACCTCAGTTCCAGCACCAACATCGTCATCAATGAAGTAACCACCGCCGCCGCCGCATTTGCACTTGGGCAGTACTTCACCGCGGGCGTCGGCGGCCCCAGCTCCGGGGACAGTTTCGGCGCGCCCAATACAACGCAGGCACAGGCCGGCATCGCGAATGCCATGCTGACGGTAAACAACCTGGTGACCACCAGCAGCGGCACCGCTGTTACCTCGGTTAGTTTTCCTACCAGCACCAGTGCCATCACTGCATGGTCAATCACTTCCAACGTGGCGACCTTTACTGCTGCCAACAATCTCGTGGCTGGCGAACTGGTGACGCTCTCGGGGTTCGGAACGTCTACGTTCTTCAACGGGCTGACCGTGACGGTGCTGTCGACCGGTCTATCGGGCACCCAGTTCGAGGCGAATGTAACCCATGCGAATGGTAGCGCAACAGAAGCCGGGGCCTTCAACGTCAATGTGACGGCGACTCCCGAGTCTGCCAAGCTGTATTCGATCGCCAACATTCTAGCGACCTGCGTCAACTCGGCTGGCGGGACAACGGGCTGTGGAACTCTGTTCTCGGACGTCACGCCATCCGGCGGCACAGCGCCGACTGACACCCTGCAGGCAGCCGTTTACATGAGCCTGAACCCTACCAGCGCGAATACTACCGCATATCCGGCGAACCTGGTGGCTATTTGCGGATTGGTAACAGCGACGCCGGCTTTCAGCAGCACAGGCGGCTGCCCCGGGACGGCCCCCACGGATTGGACGCTCGGTATCCAGTACACGAATGCAAGCGTCCTGAACGATCCGCAGAACGTGGCTGCGGACGCCTCAGGCAATATCTGGGTCGTCAACCATAACGGCACAACGTCGGCAAGTCTGACCGAATTGAGTGGAGGGGTTCCCGCAACGTCTGTATTGCCTGGAACGCCGCTGGTCAATGTCACAACCATTGGCGGGCAGAGCATCAGTGCAATTCAACCGCGTAACGAAGCCATCGACACCAATGGCAATGTCTTTCTCGACACCACCAGTAGCGCACGTATGCTTGAATACAACGGTGGCGCCGGGGTCTCCTTTAGTCCCTCCGGCTTCGGCTCGCCCTATGGAATCGCGATCGACGGAAACAACAACGTCTTCTATACGACCGAGAGTTCCAGTGCCACCTTCCAGGTGATGGAGTTTCTCAACGACAGCCTGGCTTCAACCGCACAGGTCGAGTACGCTCTCGACAGCCCGCAGCAACAGGGGGAGTATGCCGCCATCGATACCGCGGGCAATCTTTGGGTAACCAATGGCAGTTCCACCTCCGGCCTTGAGAGCAATATATTCCAGATGTCTGGCTACAACGGAGCCACGGCCGGCGTCTGCACGGTCTTCCCCTGCGTTGCGACTACTACCGGCGACACAACCTTGACCCAGACGTACACCAACATGGTCTCGGCAACCGGCAGCGTTCCCACATTGAGTGAGCCGTTCGGAATAGCAACTGGCGCGGGGGGGCTCGTCTGGACCGCCAACGTCACCGGCAATACTGTTACCGCGATGAGTTCGACCACAGCCGGAATTGATTATGGTTCGGGCGGTGCCGGCGTCGGGGCCTCGCTCAACAAGCCCACGTTTATCGCGATCGATGGCGTAGGCAATGTGTGGACGACCAACAACACGTCCAGCCCCGGATCGGTGTCGGAGTTTGTCGGTACCGGTACCACCACCACCACCCCTCCCATCGGAACCGTCCTGTCTCCAGTGATTACGGCGACCACGGGTTTCACCACCACCGTGGGATTCTCCCACGCAGGCATCGCTACCGCCGAAGGTATCGCGATCGATCCTTCCGGCAATGTCTGGGTAGCGAGTCAGGTCGCCGCTACGGGCGGAGTTTTTGAGCTGGTCGGGGCCGCTGCACCTACCGTCACCCCTATTTCGCTTGCGCTCAAGAACGCCAAAATCGGCGGGAGGCCATAGGCTTCCCAAATCCACCTACCAAGCCGGCATCGCTCCAGATTCCATGGAACGATGCCGGTTTGTTTTGGTGTGCGGTAACTGACGGCCGCGTCGATATATAAGCTCGGCTCCGCGCTTAGAAACCCGGGCCGGTGATGGTGTACTGCACCGGGATGGTGTGCGAGGCGCTGCCGGGTCCCGTTACCGTGATGGTGACGTTTGATGTCCCGGCCGGTGTGGTGTACTTCACGCCATTGATGGCGGAGTTGCAGCCCGAGAGCGTCGTTGACGCACCGGCCAGCAGGCAGAACAACGCAGCAAACAGCGCTGCGCCGCTGCGCCGCAGCCGTCTGCGAGCGAGCCCGCCAATCCCAACCAGCATGACCGGCCAGCCGAATGCGAACAGAGGACGCGTTCCCTTGCGGCCTGGCCGCTCGGCCGGCGACGCAGACGCAACCGGCGCAACGTCGGACCAGAAGGTTACCGTCACCAGGATGGGCTGCTGCCAGTAGGTTTGCAGGTTGGTGGTCGCCGTGACAGCAAGTGTGCTGGGCGGGCCGAACGTGCAGGTGGCGTATTGCGGCAGGCCGGTGCAGGCGAACGTCAGCGTGCCTGCCAGCGTATTGGTCGGCGAGACGAAGAGGTTGGTCTGGACGGTCGATCCGCTGGCCACGGCCACTGCGGCGGTACTCACGCTCAACTGGAAGTCCTGCGGGTCGGCGCTGACGGTGAAGCTGCTCGACGCCGAGGTGGAAGTTCCGTAATTGCTGTCTCCGTTGTAAACGCCGGTCAGACTGAAGCTGCCGACGCCGAGGGTTGCGCTGGTGAACGTCGCGACGCCACTCGAATTCAGCGAGCTGGTGCCGAGCAGCGTTGAGCCGTTATAGAACGATACAGTGCCGGTGGGCGTTCCAGTTGTGGTGGAGGCGACGGTCGCGCTCAGCGTCTCGCTGGAGAATTGCAACAGGCTCGTGGGCGAGGCGGTTGCGCCAGTCGTAGTATTGGCCTTGACGATGTTGATGTTTAGCGGTGCGGCGTTGTTGTTGGCCGCGGCGTAGTAAGGCAGGTCTCCGCTATAGATGGCTGTGACCACATGTACTCCAACAGTTGGTCTGCCGATCGTGGTGGATGCAGTGGCGATGCCATTGGCATACGTGATTGCAATCGGCAAGCTAGCCACGCCGTCCACCTTGAAGCTGATGGTTCCGGTCATGGGGGCTGGCGTTGAAGCCGGTGTAACACTGGCCGTTATGGTCACTGTCTGGCCGTATTGTGGATTGCCGCTGGGCGACTGAACCACTGTGACCGTGGAGTTCACCAGCACCTCGCCTGTCCCGGAGAGCACAATGCCCGGCGACGTCGCGTTGCTTGCGTTGCTTTGCAGCAGATACGTGGCCGACTCCGTTGCCGCCGCGCTGGGGGTGAATTGGCCGATCATCGAGCAGGTCGATCCCACCCCAAGGGTGCCGCTGCCGCATCCCTGTGTGGTCGTCGGGGTCAGGGGCAGGTCGACAGTGCTGCCCGAACCTGCGAACGCCGGCGACGCGAAGGTCGCGCCCACAGTGCCCGAACTTGTAATGTCGAACAACTGCGTGTCGCTGGTAGTGGTGATGCCCACGATGCCGAAGTTATAGCTGACCTTAGACCGCTGAATCTGCAGCAGACGGCCATTAGCCGAATCGGCGAGCGTGAGGGTTCCCTGGCCGTTGACGGCAACGCCGCGAGGCGCGCTGAGCAGCACGCCGTTGGCGGCGCCGGGTACAGTGCCGGTGCCCGAGCTGCCCAGAACTCCGGCCAGCGTACTGATGTTGCCGGTCGCCTGGTTCACAATCCGCAGGCCGTCGTTACCTGTGTCCGCAATCAAGACGTCGCCTGCGGCATCCACCGCTACACCTTGCGGCCCGCTCAGTTGAGCCCGCGTGGCAAGCCCGCCGTCGCCGCCGAAGCCGGCCTGCCCATTGCCCGCAACCGCTGTAATCGTGCCCGCGATGTAGGCGACCTCACGTACCAGGTTGTCGCCTGGATCCGCGATGTACAGGTTGGAGGAAGCATCCACCGTCAGGCCGGCAGGCGAAGACAGCGCCGCCTGGGTCGCAGCGCAGCCGTCTCCGTAGGTGTCCGTCGCGCTGGAGCAGACGGTGCCGCCCGCATAGAGGTAGCTGTAGCCATTGCTTCCGATTATGCGAATCAGGTTATGACCGCTATCGGAGATGTAGATGTTTCCGTTGGCGTCCGCCGCAACCCCGGCAGGCGCGGAGAGAATAGTCTGCGCCGCTGGGCAGGAGTCGCCGTAGGTGTCGGCAGCGAGCGGGCAGACGCTGCTGGCGCCGCCGGCCAGTGTAGTGATGATTTGCGAGAAGCGATCGACGCGCCGCACAACATTGTTGCCGGTGTCCGCAATGTAGAGATTGCCGGCAGCGTCAATCGCGACGCCTTTGGGCGCATTCAGCTTGGCCGCGTGCGCAATGCCGTTGTCTCCGCTGTAGCCGGCGCCATTTCCGCCGGCGACGGCACTGCCGGCCGAACCGTTTGCGGGATAGTAGAGAATCTGGTTGTTGCCCGTGTCCGCGACGTAGGTGTTGCCGCCGCCATCCACCGCAACCTGCTGCGCGCTGGTACTCAGCGTGCCCGCGAGGGCCGACGCCGAGCCGGGATCAATGCTGACCGACGCCGCGGTTCCGGTGCCATTCAGGCCCACGCTCGCTCCAGTCTCGGTTCCGGCGACCAGCAGAGAGGATGCATCCGTTCCGGGATGAGTCGGCTGAATGGCTACCCGGATTAGGCATTCGACCGTAGTGTCTCCATTGGAGTTGCAGGCCGACGCTCCGCTCTGTGCGAAATCGGGATTGCCATTGGGGAAGGTGATGGCTGGCGTGGTGGTCTCGCCCGTACCCAGGTGTACGTCGATTACCTGCGCCACCGGCACCGCTGGGGTGGTGGCTGCAAACAGCGTGTTGATGGAGACCTTGCGGATGCGCGCATCGGCCGGGTCGGTGATGTATAGATTGTCCTGGCCATCGATGGCCATCCCCATTCCGTTGCCGCCCGAGGAAAAGACGGACAGGGTTGCAGGGCAGCCATCGCCGATATTGTCGGCTGCTCCTGTGCAGATGCCCGCTACCGGAGACGAAGGGTTGGCGGTATACGTCACGTTGTACAAGCCTGCGATGTCGCGGATATATCCGGTGGAAACATCTTCAAACCAGACCACGTCAGTTGTGTTATCGATGGCAAACAGATCTCCGCGGGAATCCATCGCGATCTTGCGCAGGCCGCCCAGCGTCATGTTGCTGGCCAACACGGACGTGCCCGCGGTATAGGAAGTGCTGGGGCCGCCGCCCATCACCGTATAAATGTCGCCGGCCTGCGCCACGGTCCCCGAGTTTTCCAGCGCAATCAAATTAGCTACCTTCGCTCCTCCCACGTAGATCACGCGGACCACGTGGTTGCCTTCGTCGGCAATGAAGATGTTGCCGTTACCGTCAACAATCACGTCTTCAGGAGTATTCAGGAATGCGCCGGAGGCAAGCACGCCGGCACCATTCGCATTGGCCGCGCCCGAACCGCCGCCTGCGGTCTTGTTCAGGTTGCCGGCAATCGTGTAGATGTTGCCGGCAACGGCCACGGTTCCCGGAACCTCAATAGCAATCAGATTCGCGAGCGTGGTTCCGCCCTCGTACACCACGCGGATGGCATTGTCACCGGTGTCGGCGATATAAACATTGCCGAACGAGTCCGCCGCGACGCCGCGCGGCTGGTACAACTCCGCGCCTCCGGTCGGGCTGCGCTGGGGTGTGCCGTTGACGACCTCGTAGTTGGTCGCTGTGCCGCCATCGCCGGTGTACCCTTCCGTGCCGGAGCAGCTCGTGTACTTCGATCCAGTGCAGGTAATAAACCCGGCAACGACCGACATCACCCCGGTCGCCGCGCTGACTTTGTGAATCATGTAATCGCCGTAGCCGGCGATATAGATGTCGCCGTTGGGTGCAACATACACGCCGCGCGGCTTATTGAAGTTGCCGGTGTATCCGCCATTCAGGTTGGCCGTGCCGTCGCTGGCCACGCAGCCGTCTCCGTACTTGTCCACCGGTGTTAGAGTTCCCGCGCCCAGGGTGCAGGCTGCCGCAGAAGAGAGGCTGCCGGCTACCACCGTCACCAGTCCAGTCTTCTGGTTGATCTTGCGGATCATGCTGGCGCCCGTGTCCGCGATAATGAGGTTGCCGCTTGTGTCCACGCCGATCCCGCGCGTATCTCCGCCGCTGGCCACAGGACTGGTTGCGCCAAAGCTCGCTTGGGTTGCAGGACACCCGTTGCCGATCTTGTCCGCACCGGTGGCGGCGCAAACGGTGGTGGTCCCGCCGCCCACCGTGGTAATTGTGTAGGGCAGCACCAGCGGCGGCGCCTGCGCCATCAACCGGGGCGCACCCAGTCCTGCAACTGCCATCAGGAAAACGGTGGCCTTCAAATCGCTCAACCCGACTCTTCGGGAACCCAGACGCATCATTCGACCCCGCAAATCCATCCCCATTCCACTGCCGATTCTCTTCTTGCCGCTCGTTCTTGCCGGCGCCCAAACCACGCCTTCCGGTCCAAAACAGATATCCTGCGGCGCGGTATAATCCCGGCCGTGCAACCAGCCGCCTTTGTGGTCTGACCAATACCACGCCGAGACTGCAATTGGACTAGGAAAGCGGGGCCGCTCGAAATTTAACTATCCAACCGAGACGGCTGTCAATGGTATTCATGAAATCACTGCGCGGCCAGGATGCGAAGTGACTGCAGACACATCTTTCCTGTTGCCCGCCGATCCACCTTCGACCCATTCGGATGGAGTTCACAAAGCCCGCAAGTTTTCTGTAACATTCACCGGCTTCGCGTTGGAGCCCTGGGTTCGCTTGAGAGAACAGACCTGAAGCAGGAGTGCTCACTTTACAATTTATCGTAAGCCGTGCGCGGGGCCGGATTTGCAGGAGTTGAGCCGGATTCCACTTGACAGTCCTGTCTGCAAATCCAGATACTGTCGAACGACCTTCCTGGTCAGACCAATGCCTTTCCGAGACCGTTTTGGGGACCTGCATGTGCAAGATGTTGCTTGAGGAGAAAACCGGCGCGCCGCCTCCGGCCCGGCGTCGTACCTGTGGACCGTGCCTTTGGCTGCCAGTGCTGCTCGCCTTTTGCCTGGCAACCGGCACTGCCCGTGCCCAGAATGGCGGCAGCGTCTTCGGCACGGTCGGCGACTCAACCGGCGCGGTCTTGCCCGGAGCGAATGCGACCCTGACCGATCCGGAGCATGGCTTCACTCGCACCGTTACTTCAAACTCAACCGGTGGATTCCTTTTTCCGGACGTCCCGATCGGCACCTACACGCTTACGGTGGAAGCGCCCAAATTCCAGACTTCGGTCGACCAGGGCATCATCGTCGACGCCAACCAGAACGTGAAGATGGACATCAAGCTGTCTCCCGGCGCGGCGAGCACGGAAGTGACCGTCACTGCCGAAGGATCGACCGTGGATGCTCGCTCGGCCACCCTGGGCACGATGATCGACAATAAGCTGGTGGAGGAGCTGCCCATCAACGGCGAGAACGTGGTTGCCCTGGCGGCCTTGCTGCCGGGCGTCACTGATGTGAATGCGCCGACTACGGAGACCAACGAACGTGGCGGACCAACCTACTCAGTCTCGGGATCGCGCAATACACAGAATCTCATGTTGTTCGACGGCTTGATGTGGAACAACTTGTTTTACAACACCGGAATCTCGTATCCGCCGCACGAGGCGCTGCAGGAGATCAGCGTCCTGCTGAATAACTACACCGCGCAGTATGGCCGCAACTCAGGCAGCATCTTCAATGTGCTGACGCGTGAGGGCACCGACACATTCCATGGGACCGTCTGGGACTATGTGCACAACACGCACCTGGACGCGGACGACTATTTCGTTAAGCTGCCGGAAGAAGACCGTCAGAACCAGGTTGGCTTTACGCTTGGCGGCCCCATCAAGCGCAACAAGGCATACTTCTTCGTGTCGGTGCAGGACCTGTTCGCCCACAAACAGGCAATCGGTGTTGCCTACCCTTACAGCGACAACATGCTGGGCCTGGAAAACGATGGTGTTACACCATATCCATGCAATAGTCCAGGCCCGTTTCCCGGCAAATCCTGCGCTGATTTTAGCGCGTACGAGTTCGCCTCAAACAACACCGTTCTGTACGATCAAGCCGCAGCGGCGGGTCTGAAAACGCCAAGCCTGCCCAAGATCACCAATCCCGCTCAGGCCACGAACTCCGGCGTGGATCAGATCAACAATGCCTGGCTGCAGGCCGGAAATACCGGAGCATCTCCCTGCAGCGCGGACCTGACTGCCGCAAATTCGTTTGAAAGCGGGGCGTACGTCTCAAGCCCGCCGCTTCCCACATCTACGAATCCAACCCCTGCTGGGTATAACGACCTGAACTTTTACCCATCCGGCACCGCGATGCCGTTCTATCAAATTCCCACAGAGTGCTTTAACCCGGTGATGCTGGCGATCATCAAGAAGTATGTGCCTCCCGCCGTGCAGACCGGGACCAGCCCGTCGGGCGCCCCGATTTTTTCCACTCCGCCACTGCTCGCGCCGCTGCCCCAGCAGGACCTGAACCTGCTGGCGCGCGTGGATTACAACCTGAACAGCAAGCACACTCTGGACGTACGCTACGACATGATCAGCGCCAACGATCACACCGCGCCCGGCGTGACCAGCGGGGCAGTCGGCGTGCCGACGTTTGAAGTTCTCTACAACCAGGCCTTCAGTAAGTTTGGCAACATCGGCGATACCTGGGTGGTCACGCCGAATCTGCTGAACGTGGCACGCATCGGCTACAAGCGCTACGAGAACGTGCGCACGCCACAGGACCACAGCACGCTGGCAACCTACGGCGGAAACTTCAACATGAACGACCCCATCGCCGCCATGCCGGCCATCAACTTCAACACGTTTACGCTGGGCTCTACCAGCCAGGGCTACGCCGATGTCATCAACGAAGACATAGAGGCCAAGGACGATCTTTCCTGGACCCACGGCAACCACAATCTGCAATTCGGCCTGGATTGGCTGCGGCTGCAGTATCTGAACAACAACATGTATCCCGGCAGCCTCGGGTTCAGCAGTACGTTTACTTCCGTGCCGCTAGCCGATGCCCTGTTCGGCCTGGTCAACTCCATGACCGCCGAGAGCGAAACTATCCAGGGCGGCGTGCAGCACGATCTCTTTTCGTACCTGCAGGACAACTGGCGCATCACACCCAGGATGACGCTGAACCTCGGCCTCCGTTGGGAACTGCCGTTCCAGTGGTTCCAGCCCAAAGGGTACTCGGAGACCTTCCGTCCCGGCTTCCAATCCACCGTATACCCGGGCGCGCCGGGCGGCCTTGCGTTCGTCGGTGATCATGGCGTGCTCCGTTCCCTGGTGCCCACCGATTTCAATGGCGTTGCACCGCGAGTCGGGTTTGCCTACGACATATTCGGCAACAATAAGATTGTCTTTCGCGGCGGCTTTGGCATCTTCTTCGATGCCATCAATGCCGATGTTGTCGGTGAGGGCGAGCCATTCCTCTACGAGAACACCCAGGCCACTCCGGATGGCGGCTTCTCCGTCCCGCTATGCAACACGTTTCCGTGCGTCGGGCCAGGGTCCACGGGAAACATATCCGTGGTTCCAAACGGATTCAACAAGGCAAATCCGCTGTTCGCCCCGCCATATTCCGTCTTTTTCCCGGATGCCAACTTCCGCACACCCTACATAATGGCGATGAACCTCGGATTCGAGGTCCAGGTGGGTAAGGGCGGCGTGCTGGACGTCAACTATGTCGGCAAGCTTGGCCGCAAGGAGACGGTTCCGGTCGACCTCAATCCCGCCATCTACGACTGCAGCGGCGCCTACTTCCAGGCCAATCCTGCGATCTACTGCAACAACGCCACCAACAAAGGCGGGTCGTACGCACTGCGCGTCCGCTATCAGACCTTCAACTATGGTGGCCAGGGCCTGGAAGATTTCATGAGCATCGGCGGGTCCAGCTACAACGGCTTGCAGGTCCAGTATCGCAAGCGTGTGAACCACGGCCTGGCTGTATTGGCAACCTACACCTACTCCCGCTCACTCGACATCGACACCAACGGACAGACCACCACCCCCGCTATCCCGGATGTGTTCAACACCAATACAGAGTGGGGCGTCTCGGACACCAACGCGACCCACATCCTGAACGGAGGGTGGGCCTGGAACCTCCCCAAGTTCAACCACGGGGACGCCGCGGTGCGCGACGTTCTGAACGGCTGGATTTTCTCAGGCATCTACCAGGCGCGCACCGGGTACCCGGTCAATGTGACGATCAATACCGATGCGGCCCTGACCGATGAACCGCATCAGCGTCCCATCATCGTCCCAGGCGAGAATCCCTTATTGTCTTCCGCGCGGCATCGCTCTGCCAAGATTGCGCAGTATTACAACATTAACGCTTTTGCGTACCCTGACAACGGGACCTACAGCAACGTCAGCCGCAACGCATTCCCCGGCCCTGCCTTCATCCTGACCACGTTTGGTATAGGACGCGAGTTTGCTACGCCGTTGATCCGGGAGGGGGCGCATCTTCTGTTTCGGGCTGAGGCCTTCAATGTCTTCAACACGGTCAATCTTGCGCCGCCGCAAGTGTCCTTCAATTGCCAGAGCCAGACAACCAACACTGTTGGTCAGGCAATAACGCCTTGCGCGACCATCAACCCCCCGTTCGACCAGATCACATCCGACGTCAGCACCAACAGCACCTACCTCTCGGGGGGCCGTGTTATGCAGTTCTCGCTCACCCTGTATTACTAGCGCAGCCTCCTGTCCGCCAACATCGCGGACAATGCTGAGACAGAATTCGTAGACTCGCTGTACTTTTTGCGCATCGTAACTTGTCAAATTAAGCTCTCCAGGACATACATTGCACGTATACAGTCACAGCTGCGAACCGCTTTCTCTCTCTGCTTCTCCCAGCGGAGGTGCAACGACTCGTCCGCTCTCGCTTATGGCGCTGCTATTATTCGCGGCAGGGTGCGCCGGCCCCCACTCGGCCAGTCCCGGGCATGTGCTGAGCATCGCGGGCTCTGTTCACGGCGGCCAGCCACCGGTTACGGCGGCGACGATCCAGCTTTATGCGGTGGGCACAACCGGTGACGGCTCCCCGGCTACGCCGCTGCTGACCACGACGGTGACCACCAGCGACGGCTCGCAGAACACCACGAACAGCAATGCGAACGCGGGCAATGGCTTCAACATGCTTCCCGCCGGTTCCTTCACCATTACTGGCGATTACTCCTGTTCCGGCAGCACCGATGTTTATCTGGTCAGCACGGGAGGCAATCCGGGCCTTCCCCCCGGCACCAACAACAATGCGCTTGCTCTGATGGCTGCGCTCGGCCCTTGCAGCAGTCTTTCGTCCGCCACCAATGTTTCCGTCAATGAGCTGACCACTGTGGGGTCGGTTGCCGCGCTGGCAAACTACATGACTTCGTACTCCGCCATCGGTTCAGGGATGGCGGATGCCTCAAACCTGCAGGCTGCATTCACCACGGTCAACCAATACACAGACACCTCGCAGGGCATAGTGCCCGGGCCGGGCCTTCCTGCAGGTTCCTATGCATCGAGCTTCGAGATCCAGACGCTGGGCGACGCGCTCTCCGCATGCATTAACTCCAGCGGCGGAGTTGCGGGAGACGGCAGCAGTTGCGGCACGCTATTTACCAACACCACCCCCTCCGGCGGTCCGGCGCCCACCAACACCATCGGAGCCGCACTGAACATCATTAACAATCCGGCGCTGAACACTTGCGCAATCTATAACCTCGTCCCCGGCTCTCCACCCTTCGAACCTACTCTCAGCAGCTGCCCCTCGAGCTGGACTCTGCCGATCTCTTCTTTGGCCGTCACGGTGTCGGGGACCTCAACGGTCACGATCGGGCAGACGGCGCAGTATACAGCTGCAGTCAGCGGACCCGCGCGCGGGGCGACGAACCAATCCGTTACCTGGATGGTGAATGGCGTCAGCGGGGGCAACTCGACGACGGGCACCATCTCCTCCACCGGCCTCTATACGCCTCCGGCCACTGCTCCTTCCAGTGCAGTCACCATCACTGCGGTTAGCGTCCTGTCGAACTCCGCGACAGGTTCCGTCAGTGTTACGGTGGTACCGATTTCGGTCGCGGTCAGCGGGCCCGCCAACGTCGTTTTCGGGCAGACGGGCCAATACTCTGCGGTGGTAACCGGCACGACCAGCCAGGCGGTCACGTGGATGGTAAACGGCGTAACGGGCGGCAGCACGGCGGAGGGCACGATCTCGGCGAGCGGCTTGTACACTGCGCCAGCCAGCGCTCCTGCGAGCCCGGTCACGATCAACGCGCAAAGTGCCGGCCCCCCCGTAACCACCGGGTCGGTGGGCATCACCGTCTCTGCGGCCGCAGTCACCTATGCCACAGGCGACTCGCGCACTGTAACCCAGCCCATGTACCCGGCGGTCTGCCAGGCACTTTCAGCGCAGTTCAATACCTCGCAGCGCTCGTCGCCGCCCGCGTCGGACGACACCAGTCGTCTGCAAGCCGCGTTGACCGCTTGCAAGAACACTGGCGAGAGCGTTGAGCTGACGCCCTCAGGCACCAACAACGCATTCTACTCAAGCGAGCTCAGCGTCATCGGCGAGGGCTTGGTCATCGATGAGGGCGTCACGCTCGAAGGCAACAGCGGTTACTCAAGCCAGTCGGAGTTGCTCAACGTCAGCGGCCCCAGCTCCTCTATCATGGGGCCTGGGACCATCGACGGCCGTGGAGATATCATCAGCGGCACGCCTCGCCTGGTGCAAACCAACAATGCGAACGGCTTCATCGCGTATAACGTCACGCTGCAGCAGGCCGCGCACCCCAATCTCTACGTCCAGGGCGGCAACGGCGCCACCGTGTGGGGAGTCACCATTCTTACGCCGCCGAACAAGGCGAACGCCGACGGGATCGACATCGACAGCATCACCAATGTCACCGTCACCAACTCGACGATCGAGGCTGGTGACGACGGCGTCGCCGTGAAGACGAATGAGTCTGCAGCGTCGAATATTACAGTCAGCAACAACCGGCTCTATGGCACCCACGGCCTTTCGATCGGCAGCCAGACATTTGATGGCGTCACCAACATCCTGTTTTCCAACAACTATGTCTACGGAAACGGCCTCGACGGCATAGCCTCCACCGACGCCAACGCCATCAACATCAAGACGGACCAGGTGTGCGGCGGGCTGGTCCAGCAGGTTACCTACCAGAACACATGCATCACCGCCGCGAAGCACCTCATGGTCATCAACGCCTACTACGGAAGCTGTTCAGGAACCGCGGGCATACCGCAGTTTCAGGACATTGTGGTCAACGGCGTGTACTCCACCGCATCGGTTTCGGGCGCCTACGAACTCTTTGCGGGGTTTAGCGCCCTCTATCCCATCAACGCGTACTTCGCCAATATCAGCCTGGATAACACGTCGCAGAACAGCAGCAGCCAATACGCAACGATCGCGCTCGACAACTCGAACATGACTCCTTCGGGAACCGGGATTTCGACCTCCGCCTTCTCCACCGCCGGAAGCGTGCCAACCTGCTCTTTCTAGGCCTCTGATTCTGCGCGTTGCTTGGACGGTCTTGTTGTGATCCAAGGGCAGGATGCAGCCCGGCGCAGCAAACTCGGTCGGACGGCAAACTCGTTAACAATGATGCTGGTCGCGTCTATTCCCTTTCTTCGTGCCGTCATAGTTCTCGCCTACGATTTTTCTCTTTGAACAACCTGCCCTGTTCGCAGTTGTGGGTATTTGAATCGATGATGAGATCGTCCTTTGTCAGAATCGGGTTTCCGCACAGGAAGCAGAAACCGATGCTGTCACGCTGTGAGGAGAACCACTCCTCAAGCTTCTCTTCGATCTCGGGCGGAATGGGTTCGAGTCTTACCCAGTCTTCGCGCTGCGGCTGCTCTGTGCGCGCGTCGCTGAGGGACCAATAGCACCTGCTTCGTGCAGCCCGCTCGGAGCACAGAGTTCGTTTCTGGACATCAATGTTGGCCTCGTTGGCGAACCGGCGAAGTCAACTGTCATGACGATGACGGCATCGAACCTCTCCTTGACCTCTGCTTTCTGCAGAAGTTAAGGGTTCTGAGCTGCCCCCTTCGTTTAGTCCGCGCTGGCGAGAGCACTCGGGTTTGAGTT
>CAZAXI010000098.1:0-16772 GCA_964489045.1 uncultured Granulicella sp.
AAACTCAAACCCGAGTGCTCTCGCCAGCGCGGACTAAACGAAGGGGGCAGCTCACGGAGCATCTGAACGAAGCTGCCGAGAATGCACTCAATGGTGCCCGGAGGGGGACTTGAATTCTTACACCCCACTGAAAACAAATAAGTTATTGAGAACTATGCAAGCACCAAACCCCCGAGAAACTGCCACGCCTTTTGCCCACAATTTGCTCTAACTACGGTTATATTTAGACCGCACGCCGACCACACAAGTCTTGCTAGTTCGCGTGTTTTGTTCTGACCAGTCTCTCAATTCGAAACGCGCCTGCGTTTTGACCTTGAGAGTTGGAGCATCTGCAGGAACGACGCTGAGCCTCTTCTCCTCGATCTGATGGAGGACAATCAGCGCACGAAGAGCCGAGATAGCGAGAATGAGCAGGCTCCATAGCTGGACCATATCTCCCATAAAGCTGAGCCGAAGCAAGAGCGAGAGGCAACTTTGCGTGCGCAAAAATATGGAACGCGTAAGGGATGCCAAATATGGTTGGGAAATTGTCATATTTGGCAATTGGCGAAAGTATTTCTGCGAACCCGCGTGATTCGCCTCAATTCCAGTAGGCGAGGAATGCGAACCTGTGCTAGCTTTTGGTTCTGTTGCTCAGATCGCGTAAGGAGTCCGAAGGATTATGTCGCTAACGAGACGTTCATTTGTGGGGGGAGCGGCGAGCGCGCTGGGACTGGCTGCAACGGCACGCAGCGGCTGGACACAAGTTGCTTCCCCGAGTTCGCTTGTCCCTCCCACCACTGCGGGTCGTGCGTTCGCAAAAGCCATTGGCGAGAAGATATGGAGCGATCTGCCTCCACGACTCGCTGCGGTCAATGCCGACATTCGAGCGCATGGACTGCGCACGATCCCTGGTGTCAATGCGACTCTTCTCACCGGCTACCCCTACAACGAGTTCTACGATTGGGACCTCTATTTTGAGAACCTGTACCTCTCCTACTACGGCGTTTGGCAATACTGCTTTACCAACCTGCGCGAATTTCTCGACCGCGAGCAGCCCGACGGCTATGTAAACCGCAGCCTCATCAAGCAGCGTGATCGCCAGCACTTCAAACCATTCCTGGCGCAGTTGGTAGTTCTCGGCTGCAAGCAGAGTAAGAACGACTATGAGTGGGTACGCGGAAACTACTACGATCGCCTGGATAAGTACCTCACCAAGTGGTTCTCCTATGATGGCGACAAGAATGGCCTGCCGGTCTGGAACTCCGCCGATGCAGCCGGCACAGACAATCAGTGGAGTCGAGGTGGAGCTTTATCCTCATTCACAATCGAGGGTGTGGACCTTGCGTCTTATCTGGTGCGCGAGTTGCGCGCAATGGCAGTGATCGCCCAACATCTTGGACTTACCAGCGACGTCAAGAACTACAACACCCGCGCCGACAATCTCATCCATCTGATAAACGCAACCTTCTGGGACGAGACCGACGGGATGTACTACGACCGCAACGAGAAGACTGGCAACCTCGTAAAGGTCAAGTCCGCGACCTGCTTTACGCCCCTCTTTGCCGGCGCGGCCACCCAGCTTCGTGCCAAGAGAATCGTGCGCGAGCACATTCTCAACGAGAAGGAATTCTGGCTCGCGTATCCTGTGGCGAGTTACGCAAAGACCGAGCCCGACTACTATCAGGGCTCGCACAATGAATGCAACTGGCGCGGACCAACCTGGGCCCCGACAAATTACATGATCTTCCAGGGCTTGATGCGATATGGTTTCACCGACGAAGCGAAGACGCTCTCCGACCGCCTGCTCGAGATGTCCGTCGAGAAGAATCCTGTCTTGCGCGAATACTACGACGCGGAAACCGGCCTGGGACTCGGGCAGACGCGCTTCTGGGGATTTACCGCGCTCTATTACGGAATGCGCTTGGAGTGGCAACTGCGGTACGACGCATCAAGCCTCGACAAGCCTTCCGAAGCCATCATTCCGCAGGAATTGGGCATCCCATTCGGGGCATAGTGTCGCCGCGTTCCAGCACGACTGCGCCGGATCTTCCCAAAACCGCTGGAGCTTTTGTGTGATTGCAGTACGATGAAGCTAAAGTATGCCGGTTATTCTCAAAGACATTGCGCAGGCGTTGGGTGTCTCGGTCATTACTGTGTCCAAGGTTATGCGGGATCAGCCGGACGTCGCCGCCGAGACGCGAAAGCGTGTGCTGGCCAAAGCGCAGGAACTCGGCTATCGGCCAAATCTCACAGCACGCAGCCTGGTCACCGGTAAGAGTTGTCAGGTGGGAGTCATCGTACCGACGCTGCTGCATCCCTTCTTCGCTGAGGTGCTCGCGGGACTTTCCTCCGCCATGAAGCAGGCCGGATATGCAGTCATGATCTCCTCGTCCATGGAGGACCCCGCAGTCGAAGAGGCCGCCATCGAGCAACTCCTGGGACACCGCATGGATGGATTGATCGTTGCCTCCTGCAGCTTCTCTCCGGCAAAATTCAAGCAACTTAGAGAGCAGGGGATTCCCTTCGTTTTGATCGATCGCTTCTTCCCCGGCTTCCGCACCGATTTTGTGGGCGTCGACGATCGCGCCGTTGGTCGAATTGCGACGGAGCACTTGATCGCGATGGGTTGCCGGCGCATTGCCCACATTCGCGGGCTCCCATTCACAACCGGCGTCGGCCGTTTCGAGGGCTACCGGCTCGCGCTGGAAAAGCACGGCATGAAGTTCGATCCGGACCTGGTCAGCCCATACATGAACGCCGACGGAAGAGACTGGCAGGAGAGCTTACGTGCAATGCGGACGTTGCTCGCGGGCAAGCCTCCCGACGGCGTCTTCTGTTACAACGACCCGATGGCCATCGCAGCCGTCGATGTGGCGCTGGAAGCCGGCTTGCGCATCCCCAAGGATATTGCCTTCATCGGATGCGACAATCTTCACTACGGCGGCAGCCTCAAAGCTCCTCTCTCCAGCGTCGATCACCACAGCAGTCAGATTGGAGAGCGCGCCGCGAAGATGCTGCTGCGCCGGCTCAAGGACAAAACATCCAACACCCCGCGGCAGATCGTGCTGCAGCCGTCGCTGGTCGTCCGCGAGTCTTCCCAACGCCGGGCCCGGGCCGCAGCCGCCATCCGCAACGGCCGCGGCTGATTCCAAACCCCCTACGAAAAACCTTCCAATCCAGGCCCAAATTCAGCCCTCGTCGTGCCGCTAAGTGATTGAAATATACCCGTTACCGGTAACGCTAACGGTAGCGTTACACTTTTCTCTTGACATCTCTTTGCCCCCACGTCTAAATTCCCCCAATCGAATCCGATTTGCCGGTGGAAAAGGGGCCTGGCGGAGACTCTGCGCGCCTTTTCCACCAACACCCACTCTTGGAGAAAACGCCATGCCGCAGACTTCCTGCCTTATCCGCGCCACCAGCATCCGATTCCTCGTCTTGGGCCTGCTTGTCCTTCTCGCCTGCGCCCATCCAAGCGGGGGCTTCGCGCAGACAGCCGGCGAGGGCACGATCTCGGGCACCGTAACCGACAGCACCGGCGCGGTGCTCGGTAATGCCACGGTCACCGCCACAAACGCTGCAACCAACGTGTCGGCCACCCGCACCACATCCAGGGACGGCCTATACACCATCGCTCCCCTGGAGCCAGGGACCTATACGATGACTGTTGAAGCCAAGGGCTTCAAGACGCTGAAGCAGGAGAACCTGGATGTGGTAGGACTGGGTGTGTTGGCCTTCAACCCGGCATTGTCGATCGGCACGGCGACGGAGACCGTCGACGTCACCGCCGCGCCGCCAGTGCTGGACACCGAAAGCGCCAATTTGGGCGCGGTCATGGAGAACGCAGCGTACTCCAATCTGCCTCTCTTCCAGTCCACGACGCAGCAGCGCGATCCCACTGCTTTTGCGACCCTGGTTCCGGGGGCGCAGGGTGGCTCGCGCACGCCTGTAATTGGCGGCACAGCGAACTACAACGGATATCTCTATATGGACGGCGTACCGTCGGAGACGATCAACCAGCAGGGTGACAACCGAACGGTTGCGCTGAACATGAGTCCCGAAGCGGTCGATCAGTTCCAGGTGAATACAAGCGTTCCCCCGGCCGAGTATATGGGCGCCGGCTCCATGAACTTCACCATGAAGTCGGGCGGTTTGACGTGGCACGGTCAGGCGTCGGGGTTCTTCCGCAATACCGCGTTCGAGGCCTGGACATTCTCGCAAAAGGCCTCGACCGTGAAAAACTCGCTCGGAGCAAACGTGCCGGCGCCGAAGGCCATTGAACATCCTTCGGAGTATTCCGCGTCCATCGGAGGGTTTGTTCCCCACGCGGCCCATAAGGTGTTCTTCTTTTTCGCGTACGACCGGTACTATTCCCGCTTTACCCAGAACCCGTCGCTCACCACGATTCCCAGCACCCTGGAGATGAATGGCGACTTCACCGAGTTCAACGGATCGATTGGGACCGGGCTCTCCGGCACCGCGGGAAATCCTGCGTTCCTCTTCGATCCGACGACCAATAGCTGCGTAGGCAGCGTCTGCACGCGCCAGGCGTTCCAGGGGGTCAAGAATGGTGTCCCGACCAACAATGTTATTCCCACCGGCGATATTTCGCCGATCACCAAGACGATGGAATCGTTCTGGCCAAACTATAACAATGCGTCAGCGGCAAATTACAACCCGACCGTCCTCTCAAACAACTACCTAAGTACGGGAATCGGCGGACGGACCAACCATTTGTACGACTACCGCGTGGACATCGATCTCAGCTCAAAGAACCGTATCTCGGCGGTCGGAGCGTTGGGACACGTCGTCTATGCCAACAACTTCGGCTCGCCGTATCTACCACCTCCGTATGAGGTCGGCGACTACGCCGTCATCGTACCCAAGCAGTACGACATTCAGGACGCCTATACCATCACGCCCCACCTCACCAACCAGTTCAAATGGGGCTACACGCGGTTCTACATGCCGATCATCAATCCCACCGACACTGCGGCCGGGTACGGCACCACATCGCAAACGATAGGCGCCTTCGGCGTCACCAACCTGCCCGGAGGCCAAGCGGGCACAGAGTTCCCCGGAGTATCGTTCGGAACTTCCAAGGATGCCAACACCGCGCCCGCTACGTGGACCACCAACAGCAACTCGGCTTCCACTCAACTCACGATCCCCAATAACTACGCTCTGGTAGATAACTTGCAATGGTTGAAGGACAAGCACGTCTTCACCTTCGGCATGACTTATCAGTTTGAGGGTTTGAACAATGCCAATCCGGCCACCTTTACTGGGGTCCTGTCGCTGCCATTCAATCAATCTCCGACTGCCAATTATTCGGCCGGCTCGAGCAGTATCGACACCTCGGCCACGGGTTTTGGGTACGCCAGCTTCCTGCTTGGAGCGGTGGATCCAATCAGCCTTCCCTTGCAGAATGTGGCCACGATCTATAGCCGCATTAAGGCAATCGCTCCGTTCGTGGAAGACAATTATAAGGTCAGCGAGAAGCTGGTGGTCGACTACGGACTTCGTTTCGACTACCTCCCACCGCTCCACGAAAAGTTCGACCACTTCACCTTCTTGAATCCGACAGTCACCAACTCAGCCACCGGAACGCCTGGGGCGCTGGAATTCGCCGGAAGCTATGGCGGATCGACGGTAAGCTGCGGTTGCAACACGCCAGTGAACACCTACTGGAAGAACTGGGGACCAAGGCTGGGCGTCAACTATTCCATCGACGACAAGACCGTGTTCCGTGCCGCGATCGCCATCGTGTACTCGCAGGGCGGTGATACGGGCGGCGGACGCGTCAGCGGCAACGGTGGCTCAAACGGAGCAGGCCAGGCTCTCGGCTTCAACACCACGGCGACCTCCAACCCCGACACGCTCTCCGGGGCCAGCGCCGGCCCATCGTTTTGGCTAAACAGCAGCAGTGCCTACCTGGGTGCCAACACGAACACCGCGTTGTTTGGTCCGGGCTACGCCTACCCGGCTGCGCCAGCCTTCGGAGCCGCAAGCACGATTCTGGATACCGGCAACTACCTCAACTCCAGCAACGCTGTTGTTACTGCCGCCGCCATGGGATACATGGACCCATACTCCGGCGGTCGCGCACCGATGTACACCTTCTGGAACGCCGGTTTTGAGCGGACCATCACGAAGGACATGACTCTGGAAGTGGACTATGCCGGAGACGAATCGCATCACGCGTTCGATGGCAACTCACAGAACGCGCGTGGATACTGGAATAACCAGTTGAACCCCATCTATCTTGCCGCGCTTGGCCCCATCAACGGGAAGACCTTCTCAGGCAGCACAACCTCGCTCCTCCTGGCGCCGGCGACTTCGGCCAACGTCGCCATTCTCGATGGCGTTCTTCCCAACTCTCCAAATCCTGGGTTCTTTATCACCGCGGCCAATGCGTTCCCAAACAACAGCGCGCTCACAATTGGTCAGATGCTGACCTCATTCCCACAGTACAGCAGTCTGCAGGATGGTCTGGGCGGAGCATACACGGACAACTTCTCCTACAATGCCCTCCAGATCACGTTGAAACAGCGCACCGCGCATGGCCTCACCTTCAACGTGAACTACACCTATTCCAAGAACATCGGCGACGACGGCAGCTTCCGCAGCGGCTACAATATTCCGGCGGCTGCGATCGACGGCAACGGACAGAACTGGCACCAGAACCGCATCGATCGCTCGTGGACGTCGGTGTCGCTGCCCCAGCTGCTCAACTCGTATGCAGTCTATAAGCTGCCCATCGGCACACCCGGACACTGGGGTGGCAACTCGCTACTGACCCGTGAGCTGGTCGGAGGCTGGCAGCTGTCGGGTATCTATACCTATAGTTCCGGCAGTCCGGTGGTCGTCACCTGGGGCCAAAGCGGCAACTGCAGTGGCGCGGCTCCGAACGCGGGCCAATGCCAGGCGTCTCTCAACCCGGCCTTTTCCGGCACGGCGCGCGAGAATGGAAGCTATGGCAGTGGACCGAATGGGTTTACCGCCTGCAACATCGGCATTGGCACAGGCTGCACTGCGATCAACTACGTGAATCCTGCCGCATTCAAGCAGCCGCAGAACGTCTCGCAGGCCATCAACACCACCACCAACACCTACATCACCAACCAGTACCTGATTGGGAACGAGCCGCGCAGCGCGCCGCTCAACCTGAGGAATCCGGGCACGCAGAACTTCAATGCATCGCTCCAGCGCATCTTCCCGATCACGGAAAGGGTAGTCTTCATCTTCCAGGCGGACTGCACCAATGTCTGGAATAAGGTGACCTTCGGCGGTCCCAACGGAAGCTGGGGACAAACGACCGCCGTCACACCGGTTCCTCCAACGGGCACAATCGTCTATCCGGCCACATTCGGCCAGGTTACCAGCGCAAGCGGCAGCCCGCGTGACTGGCAGTTCTCCGGCCACGTCACCTTCTAACTCGTCGGCGTAACCCGGCCCGGATGCTGTCTGCTGCCGCAACAGCATCCGGGCCCATTCACCGGTGCGCACAATAGGAATCAGTTTCTGCATACGCGCCGGATCGCACGCGTAAGACGGAAGACTGTGCGGGCGTGAACTGCGCCCCACCGGAAGATCATTAGGCGGAGGTGCATCGGTATGCTCCAGGAATCGAACGATTCTAGGAATCCCAGTTATCTTGTCCCATGTGTGCTCAAGGCTGTTCACATGATCGAGGCACTCCGTGAGACCGGCACCGGCCTCCGCGTCGAAAACCTCCGCAGTATGACGGGATACTCACGAACCACCATTTACCGCATTGTTCGCACCCTGGTCGCCTGTGGATATATCATGCGCAACTCAGGAGGCCTCTACCGCCTCAACTATGCCATGGTCCCAGCGGTGGGCAAGAGTTCTAGCAACGGCGAACGCAACAGCCAGCTCGAGTTCCCTCCCAAAGCGAATGGTGCTCATCGTGGGGGATTCGAAAGATGGGGCATCCGATTTAGTGATAATGGCGCGAGGATGGATCCGAACTACAACACGAAGCGAGTGGCTGCATCGCGAGACGGCGAGCCCTGAGGAGGGCAGCATTTCCAAAAGAGCGAACCGGGCTCATCGCGTTCGGCGCCTTTTTGGAGCAGCCCGTCAACTTAGTTACACGTTGGCCACATACGGGCAATTTAGACACAGTATATTGGTGATAATAAACAACTTATCTGGTGCCCGGAGGGGGACTTGAATTCCGCCAGTGTATTGATAATAGGCAACTTACGGATTTTTATGCACGCCCAAAAACCGGAAAACGCCAGATACGCCGTAGTGAGGTACGCCACAAGTACACGCCTTTTGTCCTCAATTTGCTCTGATTACGGTTACATTTACAGCGTACACCGAAGCACATTTGCTTTTGCCGCGTCTGTTCTCGCAGATTGACGACACGCTTCCGGGGTCGAGGTCCAGACCCGTGCAGGGGTGTTCCAAAAGGCCGACTCTTGGGATCCCCACAATCTGCTGAAAAGTGATGATCGAAAATGTTGCGTAGTACTGTTCCAAAAGCTGTGGGTTGAGAAGCAGTGCAAAGTGGCAACCAAATCACTTAATAAGACCGGGAACGCGATAGCAAGACCCCCAATATCAATGCTAGGCTGAGCAACAAACCGCCGAACCCTACAAAGGCCAACTTTTCCGGATTCATCGCCAACCAACCGAGAATCCCGGGAGCTTCCACCCGCCTCATCCATTTGCGTAGCTGCGCTCCATTCCAATCTTTGTCTATAAACGTCACTCGCCATTGAAAGGAATGGTCCAGCAGAAAAATCTGGTTGTTGTGAATCATGACTGGTCCTTCGGTCAGAACCGGATAATGAAAGAAGTCGCAAAAGCGGCGAATGCCCGCCGCGTCCGAGCGCACAAGGATCCATGCCGGCGGGAGCCCTTGCTGCGCGCGAAACTGGCGCAGAGCTGCGGCGTCATCGCCCGGATCAAAGGAAAAGATCAGCACGCGGTACGGCTCGCCGCGTCCCATTTGTGCCGTCTCCTTGACTAACATCTTTGCCGTCACGGGACAGCTCATCGTACAGCGCGTGTAAACCGGCAGGATGACTACGGGCCCCAATCCCGCATCCCGCAGTTTCTCCCACAACGTGCTCTGGTGGTTGGCATCGTCCCAGACCGCGAGGTCGGGGATCTGGCCTGCATTGCTGCCCGTCGGCACCGCAGCCCGCGTTCTGCCATCCGAGGCCAGCGTCAAAGCCAGGGTCACCAAAAGAAGATTGCGTTTGAGGCGCATGCGATTCAATGGGCCGTACTGACCGCGGCGGGGTTATCCGGCCGGAAACCCGGCGCAGTCGTAATTCCGTTCTTCACAATGTCGCGAACCGGCGCGTAATAGGACACCACACACAGCAACACCGCGGCCGCTACCCAGGGAGTAAAGTTCTGCACCGCGGCGATGTCTTCGTCATGATACGGCTTGCTGGTCGGCAGCGAAAACGGCGCCTGCGCAAGCGCCGCATCCGGCGCGGCTGCTAGGCTGCGAACCAGAACGATGAAGTAAAGCAGGACAGCAAGCCCCATGATGCAGCCGCCTAGCAAGCCCATGTGGGTTGCGAGCCACCAGTCGGGCCGGTAGCTAGGGGAAGCTGGGTTCATATAGGTCAAGCCGAGGTTGGTGCGCCGCGGCTCGCCTCGCAGCCCGCCCAGGAAGAAACCAGAAGAAAACACGAACGTGCCTACCATCCATACATAGGGCACGGTGAGAGCCATCGTGCGAGAAACCACTGGCTTCTTTAGCAGGCCAGTGATCAGGAGCAGACTTCCACCCAGAATCCCAAGAAAGACCGGTCCGCCCACGGTAAGGTGAAAGTGCGCGGGAATCCACGCAGTGTTATGCACGA
Source organism: uncultured Granulicella sp. (assembly GCA_964489045.1). Lineage (GTDB taxonomy): Bacteria > Acidobacteriota > Terriglobia > Terriglobales > Acidobacteriaceae > Edaphobacter. The sequence goes on from CAZAXI010000098.1 coordinate 9,840, forward strand.
CATTGTTCATGCTGTAGGAGGCATTCACAATACCCGTAATGCCTCCAAACAGAAAGATCACGAGCCCGCAGAAAAGATAGGGAAAGAGCCAGACCTGAGGATCGAAATACGGCAGGTTCTTCCACCAGCCGAAGAGTCCCTTGCCCCCTCGCCCGCGCGCCGCCAGCTCCAGCGATGCCGCCAGAGTGAACGCCGTCAGCAGGCTCGGAATTGCGACCATCAACGTGAGAACGCCCTGGAAACCCTTCGAGCTCGTAGAGATTCCCGGATCTGCGAATTGATGGTGCAGGCCCAGAGGACACGAAAGCAGGATTAGCGTCATAAAGGTGAAGCGCCCGGCGAAATCGCTGAACAGCTTTCCGCCGGCCAGGTTGGGCAGCATTGTGTAGTAAAGGACGTAGGTAGGCAGTAGCCAGAAGTAAACCAGTGGGTGTCCGAAAAACCAGAACAACGTTCGGCTCAGCATCACGTTGACGCCGGGAGTCCATCCCAACGACCACGGCAGGAGCTGAGCCAGCACTTCGAATGCCACGGGCAGCGTAGCCAACTGCCACACGATGAAGGTTGCAAAGATGCCAACCACTCCCATCGGTGTCTTCCGGCCCGGATTCTCTTTGCGCCAGCGAATATACACGGGAATCCACGTCCAAAAAGGCACCCAGGACCCAACAATGAACAGTGCGAGTCCGACGTAAAACAGCGGGTGGGCCATCAGCGGCGGGTAAAACGTGTACAGCACCGAGGCTTTGCCCATGAAAATCATGGCCGCAGCCATCACGGCTCCCAACAACATCAGGATCAGTGCAAGCGTTGCGCCGGCGATGGAAACACGCGACTTCAATTCATAGCTGACCACCGCAGCCCCCAGAGCCACCGCGAAGAACGTGGTCAGCACGATCGCATTGATGACTCCATGCGCGGTGAGGCCCTGGTAGTAGTCGATTCCCGCGAAAGATGTAGCTCGGATCACGCCCGACTGGTACATGACCTGCATCACGCCGTGATAGGCGCCAAAGATAAACAGGGTCAGCGGGACCAGTAATTCAATCAGAATGATTCTCTCTAGATTCTTTTGGAGTTCCATTAGTTTTGTAGACCCTCCAGGTAGGCTTCAATCTGCTTGATCTCGTCGTCGGTTAGCGGTATCGGCGGCATCACGGGTGGATATCCCGTCACCGCGAACGCCGTTGGGTCGTGGATCTTCTGTTCGAACAGCGCTGCATCAAACGTGCGGGTACTGCCGTCTGCCAAATGCAAAGTAGTCCCCCATGCCCCTTTGAAGGTCGGGCCGATGCGAGCGCTGCCGTCGACCGTATGGCACGCCAGACAGCCCTTCTCATCCAAGAGTTTCAAGCCAGCGGAAGCCGGAATGCCTTCGACGGAATAATCGGCGATCTGATCGCTGACTTCGATCTGCGCATTCATAGCCTGGTGGCCCTTGCCGCAGTACTCGTGGCACACAATGTTGTAGATCCCTGGCTTGGAAAAATGCACCCGTCCGTTGGCAACGGCTCCCGGGACAAGCATGAGGTTCACATTGGTTCCCGCGATAAGGAAACCGTGAGTCACGTCCTTGGTCACTGCGTAGATGTCCAGTGTCGAACCGGTGGGAACGCGCAGCACAGCCGGCTCGAAAGCCCACATTCGCGCCACAAAATGGACTTCGTAGTTCTTGCCGTCGTGTTTTGTCACCGAAGCCTGATCAAACGGCTTGGTGCCGAGGGGAATGCAGGTAGGCACGTTGATGCCGAGTCCCCAGGTAGCATACGCAATCAAGCCCAAACTTACTGCGACGAATGCAATCGCTCCCATCAGCGCGCGTCTTTCAAGCACGTTGATCGCCATAGCCCAACTCCTCCCCTAGAGCCCCAACTGCCGGTGCAGCAGCAAGAAATAGATTCCTAGCCAGATAAGCCCGAAAGCGACGATCATGAAGGCGAAAAACGCGATCGCCCCTCGAGGGAAAAAGTTCTCTTCAGTACGTTGCAATTCGTTGGCGCTCACAAATACCCCCTTGTCCAGATGCGGCAGCGTACGTCTTGAACCTTATATATGCCCGATACAGTCCTTGGCTAGCGAGATTCCTTCGACGTTCCCCGTGAGCCGTGCCGCTGAACAAACGCTCACGAAGCATAGATGCGGCAATTCTGAACTGATTCGGGCGATGTTCAAACGATCTCTTCGGAACAGAAAGAGAGCTGCAAATTGAATATGGGAAAAGGCCATACCGGGCGTGTTCGGGTCTCCAGGACCGGAACGGATACAAATTGGACTCGACAGGGAAGCCCCCGGAGGTGTATTGCTTCCTAGCCGGGAAAGCCAAGGATGGAAACCCCGGTACGAGGGAGCTATTCAGTGAATTCGATTCTTAGATGTGCAGCAATCTGCGGTCTTGCAGCATCCATCGTCACGCCGGCTTTTGCGCAGAACTCCGGTGCGGACACCTACAAAGCGAAGTGCGCCATGTGCCACGGCGCGGGCGGCCTGGGCGACACCCCGGCGGGCAAGGCCATGAAAGCTGCTTCCTTTAAGGACCCGGCTATCGTCAAGGCTCCGGACTCTGAACTGATCGCCGCCGTCAAGAATGGCAAGGGCAAGATGCCTGCTTATACAGGCAAACTCACCGACGATCAGATCAAGTCAGCCATCGCGTATATCCGTACATTGCAGAAGTAATGCTGCGTAGGGCAAAGAATGAGAGGGCCTAATGGCTGGCTCAGAACTCCTCCTCATCGGCGGCGCGCTCAATAGCGCGTCCGCCAACCTTCTTATTAGCCGTGTGGCGTGTGGCCCGGATGATCGTGTCTGGTCTTCAGAAGGTTAGTTCGTCATGACCTTATGGTCTGTGATCTAAATCACAGACTACGCCAGACGCAATCTTCATTATTTCTCCCACATAGTACTGAAGGGAGATTTCTGTCATGGAAATGTTCTTGATGATCTTGGGCATGAGCGTATTCATATTTGGACTGGGAATTGCGGCGGTTAGGTTTCAGCCGTCGATGAGTTTGGAATCGCCAGATTTGGCGGTCAGATCCGAGCTTCCGCAGGTCAACGCAGTCGCCCCAACCCTCGTGCCTTCGAAACATGCCGAAGTAAAGCCGGTTGCCCTCCCACGACAGATACCGATTGAGCTGCTATTGCTGCAAATCGAGAACCATGTCCGTCTGGAGCACGCCGCTGCGGAGTCGTTTCTGGAATTCCCCACCCACGCTCTTTTGTATAGCAAGACAACTTCGCCGTTTGTGAACTGAGGAGGGTGGGTTATGTCGTATGAATTGCTCAATGGTCTCTCGCCTGCCGAGGTTGAGCAGATTCTGGAGCTTGGCACCAGGCTGATCGTCCCCAGTGGGACCCTTCTGTTCCGTCTGGGAGACCCCGCCGATCGCCTGTTCCTGACCGAACGTGGCCGCATCAGGCTTACCCTGCCAATGCATCTTCGAGGTAAAGAAGAGGATGTTCTCGCGGAGGAAAGATCTCCCGGTCAGACGGTGGGCTGGTCGGCCCTGATTCCGCCCTACCGCTTCACGCTCAGCGCCGCCGCATCGCTTGATACAGAAGTGATCGCCCTGCCGCAGAAAGCCTTGCGCGAGTATATGGCTGCCCAGCCGGCAGTTGGCTGCAAGATCGCCTTGAATCTGGCTGTCGTCATTGGTCATCGTCTGCAACTTTTCCAAACCATGTGGCTGCGAGAGATGGAGCGCACCGTGCAAGCGCGTTCCGCTTGATCCGTACCGGGAATCAGCCCGTGAGGCAGACGTTTTGGCCCTATTTGGTAGTTGCGGTAGGAGGTGGAGTGCATGAGTGCCGACGAGAGTTCAAACCCGGGATCGACACGTCGTCGCGTGATTGAGTACTTCCTTGGCGGCGGTGCGATCGCCACGCTTGCTTCCTTCCTCTATCCCGTGCTGCGCTATGTATTGCCTCCGCCCGTCGCAGATCTTGGCGTGAACGAAGTGGTGGCCGGCAAGGTTGGGGGCCTGAAGCCGAATTCCGGGGCAATTTTCCAATTTGGCAGCACTCCCGGCCTGCTCATTTTGACCAGCGAAGGCACTTATCAAGCGCTCTCTGCCACCTGTACCCACCTCGGCTGCACCGTACAGTATCGCGGCGATCTGCGCCAGGTGTGGTGTCCCTGCCACAACGGCATCTACGGCATCGATGGCCGGAATATCTCAGGCCCGCCGCCAAAACCACTCGAAGCGTATGACGTCCACGTGCGCGGCGATGAGATTGTCGTCACCACCAAGCGGGGAGCCTGACCATGATCTCCGCCATCATTCGTTGGCTTGATGAACGACTTCATCTGGACGACCTCATCGCCCCATTTCGCCACAAGACCGTCCCCGTTCACCGCCTGACGTACTGGTATTTCTTTGGCGGTATCACCCTTTTTCTCTTCGGGGTCCAGGTGATTACCGGCATTTTGCTTCTGTTGTATTACAACGCCGGTGCCAACGAGGCCTTCGAGAGCGTGCAGTACATCATGACCAAGGTGCGCTTTGGCTGGTTGATCCGCTCCATCCATTCATGGTCAGCCAACCTGATGATTCTTACTGCTTTTGCGCATATGTTCAGCGTGTTGTTCCTCAAGGCCTACCGCAAGCCCAGGGAACTGACATGGGTCAGCGGTATGCTTCTTCTGTTCCTTGTCATGGGATTTGGTTTCAGCGGCTACCTGCTGCCATGGAACACGCTGGCCTTCTTCGCCACCAAGGTTGGGACCGCCATGGTCGGACAGATCCCGGTTGTTGGCCAACCCATGATGATTTTTCTGCGTGGCGGCCCACAAGTGACCGGAGCCACACTGATCCGGTTCTTCGGCTTCCACGTCGCTGTTCTGCCCGGGCTGGTACTAGTTCTGATCTCGATCCACCTCTTTCTGGTTCAGCGCCTCGGCATGAGCGTTCCCCCAAAAATCGAAGCTGAGTGGGTTGAAAATCCCTCGGCAAGACGTGACATGAAGTTTTTTCCCAACTTCCTGCTGCGGGAGATGATGGCCTGGTACGTAGCGATTGGCGTGCTGGGCGCTCTGGCGGCAATCTTTCCCTGGAACCTCGGTGTCAAAGCAGACCCGTTTGGCTCTGCGCCGGCCGGCATCAAGCCGGAGTGGTACTTCCTCTTCATGTTCCAAACGCTCAAGCTCATTCCTTCCAAAGTGTGGCTCATCGACGGTGAGGTCCTGGGTGTGCTTGGTTGCGGCCTGGCCGGTTTGTTGTGGCTTCTGCTTCCATTCTTTGACAGTGAGCAGCCCTCACGCCCAAAGAGGTGGATCACCGGGCTGGGAATCTTTGCTCTTATGTACGTGACGGGTATGAGTATTTATGGCTACCTCGCTAAATAAGTTCCGGCTGTCGCGCGCAGCCCGTACTATCGGGCTGGCCGGGTACATCGTGCTCGGAGCGTGCCTGGGTTATGGGCAAACTACCAACTCCTGTTTGGATTGTCACTCTGCTATGCCGGACCCGCTGGGCGTTACCCAGGAGAAGTTCAGCCAGGACATCCACTCGCAAAAAGGCCTGACTTGCACCAGTTGCCACGGAGGCGACGCGACCAGCTATGATCCGACCGTATCCATGGGTGCCAAGGCCGGGTTCAAGGGCAAGATCGATCGCAAGCAGGTGCCGCAGCTATGCGCAAGCTGCCATTCCAATCCAACCTATATGAAGCAGTACGATCCCGGCCTTCGGACCGACCAGTTGGACCAGTATCACACCAGCATGCATGGCAAGCGCCTGGCCTCGGGCGACAACAAAGTTGCCGTCTGCGTCGACTGCCATAGCGTCCACGATATCCGGCCGCCGAGCGATCCTCGTTCCACCGTCAACCCCGTCAACATCGCGACCACATGCTCACGCTGCCATTCCGACGCGGCGTACATGAAGCCGTACGGCATTCCTACCGACCAGTTCGCAAACTACAAAACCAGCGTGCACTATCAGGCGATGATGGTAAATGGCGATCTGAGTGCGCCGACCTGCACAACCTGCCACGGAAACCATGGTGCGGTGCCGCCGGGGGTGGACAAGGTGCAGAATGTCTGCGCCAACTGCCACGTTTTCCAGGCCCAGATGTACGAGAAAAGTTCGCACAAGGCGGCCTTCGATGCCGCAGGTCTGCCCGGATGCGTTGTCTGTCACTCCAATCACGGCATCCACCTGCCATCGGACGCGATGCTTGGCACCGGTCCGCAAGGCGTCTGCATGCGGTGCCATCAACCGGGTGACAAGTGTGATCAGGCAAGGGTTGTCATTCAGAGCGGATTGATGCAATTGGACGGGGCCATCAAGCAGGCCGACAAAGGTCTCTCTGTTGCCGAGGCTTCCGGCATGGATGTAAGCGAGGCCCGACTGGCACAGACCCAAGCCAGGGACGAGCTGATCAAAGCACGCGTTACCATCCACACCTACCAGGAGGCTCTGGTAAATCAGGATGTACAGGCCGGCCTAAAGATCGCCGCCAAAGATCAGCAGGCCGGCAAGGACGCAATGGTTGAACGCAACCAACGTCGTGTCGGACTTGGGATATGCTTCCTTGCCATTGGCATTATGCTGGCAGGGCTTTGGCTGTTCATCAGGAAGATCGAGAGCTGACTCCTCAGCTACAAAAGTAGACCTTGCAGAGCTACACAGAGGCAACGCAAGATAGCATTAGTTCTGTTTCCCAGCCTACACCTTACGGAACAGTATTTCTGGAGTCTATTGGGATACAACCCATGCTGCGGCGAGCTTTCTCGGGACGGAAGTGCGGATTCTAAAGCAGTTGCTTTGCTTCAGAAGGGTCAATCGGGCTCATGTGGTAGGCCGATTTTGGAAAAAGAGGGCAACTTAAACCTTCTATGTTATTGATAATAAATAGATTAGATGGTGCCCGGAGGGGGACTTGAACCCCCACGACCAGTTACGGTCTGCGGATTTTAAGTCCGCTGCGTCT
>CAZAXI010000099.1:0-16765 GCA_964489045.1 uncultured Granulicella sp.
TCACGTCAAGTCTCAATCCCTCATCTTTTGGCCAATCTGTGACCTTCACCTTCACAGTTGCCGGCGTCTCGGGCTTAGCGACCCCGACTGGAACAATCGCATTTTCGGACGGCTCAACATTGCTAGCGTCGCCCACGCTCAATGCTTTTGGCGTCGCGACCTACACGACTGTCATGCTTTCTGGTGGCTCCCATACCCTGTCGGCTGTATACGGAGGTGACGCTAACTACCAATGAGGCTCTCACATACCGACAAAATGGACGGCCAAAGGTGGCCGCCCCCTGTATTGCACGAGACATCAATTCCCTTCCCTCTGACCACAGGTAGCAAGCGTGAGGAGTAGCACCAGACTGACGGCTGGGAGACGGCGGGCGAGCGAATACAGCACGCACCGAGCGGGCTTCCCGATGTCTGCTAGAGGTGAATCCATCCGCCACGGATCAGCGACAAAGATCCTACTGCGACTACAATCCACAGAAAGATTCCTTGCAGCAGCGGCCGAACGCCGACCTCTTGAAGCGTCTTCTTTGAAAGGCCTGTCCCGATGAGAAAAAGCGTGACCGTCAAGCCGATGACCCCGAGATGCTTGAGACTTGGATAAAGCATATGGAACGTATGTACGTAGGTATTGGCAACTGCCGCCAGACAAAAGAACAGGATGAACCAGGGCCACTGGATGCGCGCCTTGCTCTTCTTGGCTATAGCGGTTACCACCGACAACGGCACAATCCATAGAGCCCGCGCAAGCTTGACGGTTGTGCCGACGGCAAGCGCCACTGCGCCGAACTTGGCTGTCGCGCCAACGACGGAACTTGTGTCATGAATTGCGAGCGCTGCCCAGAGACCGAACTGGGTTTGGGTGAGATGCAGCGCCGTTCCAATCGCGGGAAACGCGAGCAAGGCGACCGAATTGAGCAGGAATACGGTCCCGAGAGAGACGGCGATCTCCTCTTCGCTTGCGTTGGTGATGGGCGCGATCGCGGCAATGGCGCTCCCACCGCAGATCGCCGTGCCGGCCGTGATGAGAAATGAGGTTCCTTGTTTTACAACCAGCAGTCTTCCCAGCCCCCAGCCCAACAGCATAGCGAAGCTGATGCTCCCTGCGGTGTAGAGAAATCCCGTCCTGCCGACGCGAATGACCTGCTGTAGATCCATGCCGAAGCCAAGGCCTACTACGGATGCCTGTAGAAGTAGCTTGGAGAGTTGTCTCGCCGCGAGGTGAAATGGGTGAACGAAGGAGAACCCGTAGATGATGCCGCCCACTAGTGCGACAGGAGGCGACACGAGACCGCTCGCTGCGAGAATCATTCCGATGAAGAATATGTTCTTGGACACACATCAAGTGTTGCCGAGGACTCGGACCGCGTCCAAGCAGTAGTTCTCATGCCGCATTTGCATAACTTATGGGGGGGCTATCGCCGCTTGGTTCTGATCGATGATCGCTGCGTGCCTGCGCGGGAGAAAAGGAACCTGCGGAACTCCTGAGCCAACCCCTGTGGCTCTGGACCAGCCGCGTATGCAAGCAGGAACTCCCGCTTGATGTGCAGCCCTTCCACCTCGACGATTCTGAAGCCGTTGTCGAGTCGAAGGTCCTTGGCAATCGCCCATCGCGAGACGAAGCCGACTCCGAGTCCGGCTTCCACGGCGGACTTGATAGCCTCGGTCGAATCGAGTTCCATCACAATGCGCAGCGTATTTGCTTTGACACCCTGCCGCGCCAGCGCCATCTCGACCACTCGGCGTGTGCCACTCCCACGCTCGCGCATGAGCAACGGAGTAGCGGCAATCTCAGAAGATGGAATGGATTTGAGTTCGGCCCACTCGTGCGCGGCCGATACGATCAAGACCAGTTCATCTTCGAGAAAGGGCTCTGTCTTTACATCGCGGCTTCGTGCCGGCCCCTCGATTAAGCCCAGGTCGATCTTCTGTTCTTCCACGGCCTCGACAATTTGTTCTGTATTGCCGCTGATCATGGTGGGGTGAACGCGCGGATGCTCTCGCGAGAACTCGCCCAGCAGACGGGGCAAGACATATTGGGCGATGGTCGTGGAGGCTCCAAGAGAGAGTTTCCCTGCGTGGTCTCCGGTCATCGCGGCAATCTCGTGTTCGGCCTGAACAAAGAGGGCATTCGCCTGCCGAGAATACCCCAGGAGAACCTTGCCAGCCTCGGTCAAAGCGATATGCGCTCCGGTGCGATCAAAGAGTTGGACGCCGACGTCTTCCTCCAGCGCCTTGATCTGGAGACTGACCGCGGGCTGAGTCAGGTACAGCTCTTCCGCAGCCTTGCGAAAGCTGTGCTGTTCCGCAACTGCCCGAAAGACCACCAGGCGGAAGTTGTCGAGACTCGCCATGGAACGATTAGAACATCGTTGCATGGCACACAATACGAGTATCCGGGAACGCTCGGAGGATGCATGGACGATCTATTCGGTCAGGCATGGTGGAGGGCCGTTTCGCTGGTTGTCAGTTCGATCAGGATCTCAGGCGGCGCCAGCAGCGTGTTGTGGATGAGGCAGCGATGTATTGCGCGCATGATCCCCGCATTCTGGTCTTCGGTGAGGGAGACCGGGCATACGACGTTGACTTTGAAGTTGCCGAGCCGGGGAGGCTGCATCAGCTTATCGGCGGTCACCGAAACCTCCACGCCGGTTTCCGCGAGATTGCGGGCCTTCAGATACTGCACGGCATAGAAGGCGGCGCAGGAGCCCAGAGACGCGAGCATCAACTCCGGAGGCGTCATCCCGGCGTCATCGCCTTCATTTTCAATCGGCTGGTCGCAAAGGACCGTGTGGGACCGCGCCTGAATGGCAAACTTTACTCGTTCAAGATGTTTGATCGTTACCTGCATGGCAGTCATTACCTCTCGTAGAGATAAAGACATGTGAGGGGCAATTCGTTACAACACGGCTGACATTTTTTCTGTGGCTGGCAGATTCAGCATGCGCAGGTATTCCTGAGTGAGGATGGACCGCAAACGAGGCGCAACGGCCGAATCACATGGAATCTCGAGCGAACGGCAACGGTCGATGGCAACTCGCAGGTTTCGGAGGAATGCGACGCAAGCTGGGCAGGCCTCGATGTGTCCTCGCATCTCTTCGCAGCTGCGCGGCTCAACCCTGCCGTCCAAATACTCGGAGAAATTCGAAAATAGTTCACGGCACTCGGTGGGGCGCTGTCCGCCCTTGGTCCGTCTACTCTTGGACTTCGTCCCGGAACGCTCTCGGTCAGCCGGCTGCTCGGGTGTTCCCTCCAGCATCTTGTTCATCTCCTTGCGTACCGAGAGTCGTGCCCGATGGAGACGAACCCTGACCGTCCCGGGTTGCAAGTCGAGAATATGTCCGACTTGTTCGGTTGTCAGTTCCTCCATGTCGTGGAGCACAAGAACGATGCGCAACTGGACCGGGATGCGCAGGACCGCCTGATGCAGCAGGTGGTGCTGCTCGGCGTGGAGTAGATTGCCTTCAGGACTCTCGGCGGCATCCTGCAACATTCGCCCCAACTCGATTTCGTCGGGCATCAGCGCATCCAGCGAAAGCATGTGACGGGGAGCAGATGCGCCTTTTCTGCGCATACGCCAGCAGCGGTTTCTGGTGACGGTATAGAGCCAGAGCGCAAGAGCTTGCGGGTCCTGGAGCTTGGCCAGGTGCCCGAGCGAACCGGAGAGAACCTCCTGCATGGTATCTTCCGCGTCCTGCCTGTGCCCGCAGACCTTCATACTGAAGGAATAGACCGTATGCTGCAGCAAACCGATTGCTTCTTCGACGGCTTCAGGAGTATTTCGGTGCAGGAGTTCAGTAGCCTGGATCAGTTCGGGTCGCATCGTTGGGGTTCTTAGGAACAAGCCCAGTATATTCTCCCGCCAACGATGCCAGTGCCATCTGGGAATGTCTCGCTTTGCCGGATACTGGCCAGTTGCGACGCAATAGGTGCAGTATCCCGCCTACTGAAAGCACCGTTGACCAGTGCCGCTCGTTTGTTGACTGGCTTCGATCAGGGACAGGCAGATTGGGCAGATCTTCTTGAGCCACTCGCGCATTGCGGACGTTCCACGTCCAGAATCCGAAGCGAGCCATGCGCGCACCAAGGCAACTGCGAGATCCAGGTCGGCCCCTGGACGGCTTGCCTCAAGACGGAACATGTGGCGATAGACTTCATCCTTGAGCCGTTCGTCGTGGGTTCTGCGAGGATTGTTCGACCGGGTTGAAGCATCCCGTACGGTCATCACTTCATTTCTCCCTTAACGAGCCACGAATACAAGCCAACAGGTGCAACGGCTATATTCTGGAACCCGCCTGAGCGCAGCGCATCCACAGCGTTCGATGAATGCAGGCGGTGGGCGGCGGGCGGTCCGGGTTCAGGCGGAGCATCGGTTCGCCAGTCGAGGATCGCGATATGGCCGCCGGCCTTGAGAACGCGGGCGGCTTCCTTCAGTACGGCACCGCGGTCTTCGAATTCATGCCAGACATTTGCGGCGAAGAAGAGATCGCAACTGCATCGCGGGAGGGTTGTGTTGCCAGCTTCCGCGTGGATCAGTTCCACGTTGGGTATCGCGGCTTCATCCAACTTCTGTCTCAGAAGCGCGAGCATCTCGTTCTGGGCATCGACCGCGTAGACCTTGCCCTGGAGCCCAACTGTGTCAGCCAGAGGGAGAGAGAAGTATCCCGTTCCTGCGCCCACGTCGGCTATCGTTTGACCGGAATGTACCGCCACCGCTTCGAGCACATCCGCAGGTGGAAGCCATATCCTGCGCGCAGGAAGGTCGAGCCGATGCGCTTCGGAAGCGGGGAATCGTCTATTGTGCATCTCGTCCCTACTTAGTCGCGCCGGAGTTGGCGTCCTTCAATCCGATGCCGCGCAGGATCGCCATGGCTGGGCACCAGTTTGTGAAGGCCGATTGCAACAGGTTGAGTCCGACGAATACCGTCAACCACAGCCAGTAGGGCGAAAGAAAATGGGCAAGTGCAAGCGATAAGAGCACGATCACGCCTGCCATCAGGCGCACGCCGCGTTCGACTGTCATAGGGAATCTCCTTGATCGGTGTTGGGTTGAGGTTCTGGTTCGGACTGGCGCCTTGAGTGGACCATGTAGTAGAGCACCGGTATGGTGGGCCACGAGAGGAAGGTTGAGGCAACTGCTCCGGCAATCAGCGATATTGCAAGGCCCTGAAAGATGGGGTCGGAGAGGATCACAGATGCCCCGACGACGACCGCCGCGGCGGTGAGGAGCATGGGCCGGAAGCGGACTGCGCCGGCATCGATCACCGCTTCTGCCAGAGCCATCCCCTGACGCCGGCGAAGCTCGATGAAGTCGACGAGGATAATGGAATTGCGAACGATGATTCCAGCGCCGGCGATGAAGCCAATCATCGAGGTGGCGGTGAAGAACGCGCCCAGGATCGCATGAGCAGGCAGGATGCCCACCAACGTCAGCGGAATTGGCGCCATGATGATCAGCGGCACGATGAAGGACCGGAACCAGCCGACCACGAGGACGTAGATGAGAACGAGCACAGCGGCGAAGGCAAGGCCGAGGTCGCGGAAGACCTCGATGGTGATTTGCCACTCGCCGTCCCACTTCATCGAGTAATGGTCGGTGGAGTCGGGCATCACGGCGTTATAGCGGGTCAGCGTGTATCCGCCGGGAAGGGTGAGGTGGTCGAGGTCCTTGTTCATCTTCAGGATGGCGTAGACCGGACTCTCTTCCGCGCCGGCCACGTCTCCAGTGACATACACGACGCGCCGCAGATTCTTGTGATAGATGCTGGGCTCGATCGTCTTGTGTTCGACGATGAGCAACTCCCGGAGCGAGACCATGCCGCCGTCCGCACCAGGCAGGCGAATATTCTCCAGGCTCTGTTCGGAAGAACGATCGGCGCGGTCGAGTTCGACAATTGCGGGCACACGCTCGCGTGAAGCCTGATCGTGGATCAGGCCGACCTGAGTTCCCGAGATGGCAAGCGCAAGTGCGTGGGCGACATCGGAGACTGCGATGCCATGCTGCGCGGCCTTCACCTCATCCACGCGCATCACCATTCTCGGTTGAGGGTCTTCGACGTACCAGTCGGTATCGACGACGCCTGGAGTGTGCTGGAAGATCGACTTGATCTGCTGGGCGACTTGCGTCTGACCGGCGAGATCGGGGCCGTAGACCTCTGCGACGAGCGTCTGCACAACGGGGGGACCGGGCGGAACCTCGCTGACCTGGATGCGAGCGCCGTACTGATTGCCGATCGCGTCCATCAATGGACGAAGTCGCTTGGCGATCGCGTGGCTCTGCACGCTGCGCTGGTTGGCCGGCAGGAGGTTGACCTGGATATCGGCCTGGTTGGGCTGGCGGCGCATGTAGTAGTGGCGCACCAGTCCGTTGAAGTTATAGGGGCCGGAGGTTCCGGTATAGGTCTGGTAGTTAAGGACATCGGGCTGCCGCGCAAGTTCTTCGCCGAGCGCCTGAGCGACCCGGGCCGTCTGCTCGAGCGGCGTTCCGTCAGGCATATTGATGATGACCTGCAGCTCACTCTTGTTGTCGAACGGCAACATCTTCACGCGCACCAGCCCAGTAGGCACCAGCGCCACGGAGATCAGGAGAAGCACTGCGACTCCGATGAAGAAGAAGAGGCGGTTGCGCGGGGAGCGGATCAGCGGCGTCATGATGCGGCGATAGAGCCTGGTGCGCCAGTTCTCGGTCTCGGGTTCGAGTATCCTGGCTCCGCTAAGGTGCTTTCCAAGTAGCCGGATCGCGGCCCAGGGCGAGACCACGAAGGCGACCAGCAGCGAAAAGAGCATCGCCGCGGAGGCTCCGACAGGGATGGGACGCATGTACGGCCCCATAAGACCGCGGACGAAGGCCATGGGCAGCACTGCCGCGATCACTGCGAAGGTGGCAAGGATGGTAGGGTTGCCTACTTCGGCGACTGCTTCGACCGCGACTTCGCTCATCGACCGGCCGTGGCTCTCCGGGAGGCGGAAGTGCCGCACCATGTTCTCAACAACAACGATGGCGTCGTCCACAAGGATACCGATGCTGAAGATCAAGGCGAAGAGCGTGACACGATTGATGGTGTAGCCGAGGAGATAGAACACCGACATGGTGAGCGCGAGCGTGACTGGAATCGCCAGCAGAACGACGCCCGACTCACGCCATCCCAGGAAGAGCGCGACCAGCAGGGTTACGGAAAGCGTCGCCAGCAGCAGGTGCTCGAGCAGTTCGTTGGACTTGTCCTTGGCCGTCTCTCCGTAGTTGCGGGTGGTGGTGACGGTCACGTCGTTGGGCACGGTGACGCCCTGCATCCGGTGTACGCTCGCGAGGACGGCATTCGAGATGTCCGTGGCATTGGTGCCTTTGCGCTTGGCCACGGTGATGGTCACCGCCGGGTATTGCCCCGTTGCCGACGTACCTTCATTGCTGGAGTTTGCCGTGCCGAAGACCACGTAGTCCGAAGGGTCGGCGGCGCCATCGACGATCTTGTCGGCGACGTCCCGCAGATAGACCGGCTGCCCGCGGACTACACCTACGACGACGGCCTCGAGGTCTTCCTGACGGGTGAAGATGTTCCCGACGTCGACCCGGATCTCCTGGTTATTCTCGGCGAAGTTGCCGGCCTGCAGCATTGCATTTGCAGCTTGAAGATGTCCGACGATGGCCATGGGCGAGATGCCGTAAGCGCCGAGCTTCGCTGGGCTGAGCACCACGCGCATGGTTCGCGGCAGTCCGCCGATGATCGTCGTCTCCGAAACATCGGAGATCTGCTCGAAGTTGTGTTGCATCTCCGCCGCGATGGCGCGAAGTTGATAGCCGTTGTAGTGCTCGCCCCACAGCGTGAGAGCAAGAATCGGAACGTCGTCGATCGAGCGAGCCTTGATGAGCGGCTGCGACACTCCCGGCGGCATGCGATCGAAGTTGGAGTAGAGCTTGCTATAGACCTTGATCAGCGCATCTTCCTGGGGAGTGCCAACCAGGAAGCGAACGATTACCAGGCTCTGCCCGGGAGACGACGTGGAGTACACGTACTCGACACCCGAGATCTGATGAACCAGGTTCTCGATTGGCAGCGTTACGCGCTGTTCGACCTCAGCCGGTGATGCGCCGGGCATTGCGGTGGTGATGTCCAGCATCGGGACCAGAATCTGCGGCTCCTCTTCGCGAGGAATGATCGCAACCGCGAACGCTCCGATCGCCAGTGACGCAGCGATGAAGAGCGGCGTCAGCTTGGAGTTGAGAAAAGTGTGGGCCAGTTTTCCGGCGATGCCAAGCTCCTGCTTCATCGCTGAGCCTCGATGCGCTTGCCAGCGATGTCACGGTCAGCAGGATCGTCCACAAACTGTTCGCCGGGGGATACGCCCGACAGAACTTCCACGAAATTGCCATGTATGGCGCCAAGAGTTAGATATCGGAGTTGCGCGATTCCCTGAGCGTCGAGAACATACGCACAGACCAGCGATCCGCGGGAGACGACGGCCGAGCGCGGAATGACAATCGCCTGGCGGACACCGTTGGCAAACTCCGCTGTTCCGTACATGCCTGCGCGGAGTTGAGTCGAGGAAGGCAGGTCAATCTTGACAGTAAAGCTGTGACTGGCAGGATCGGCGGCTGGGTCGATCTCGGCCACAGTGCCCGTAATATCCGCGGAAGACGCTCCATCGATCGCAACCTGCGCTTTCATTCCCTTGCGGACCGTGGCGATTGCCGACTCATCCACTGTGACTTGCAGTTGCAGCGCTCCGGCCTGATCGACCTGAAGCAAGGGAACGCCCGGCGAGGCCAGCGTCCCCGGATCGGCCATCCGTGCTGTTACGACTCCCGCAAAGGGCGCGACCAGACGGGTATAGCCAAGCATTGTGTGCGCCCCGCTTTCCTGGGCACGAGCTGCGTCGGTTTGCGAGCGAACTGCCTCAAGCCTGGCGGAGGCTGCAGCGGCGCGCTGTGCAACCTCATCCATCTCCTGCGGGCTGACGCTCTTCTCGGCCTGGAGTTGCCGGTATCGGTCCAGGGTGCTGGCAGCCAGCTTCGCATCGGTTTGTGCGGCAGCCTGCTGCTGTTGAGCAGCCGTGACCCCTGCCTGCGCCTGGTCCATCGACGCACGCAGTGTTGCATCGTCGAGCACGACCAGGGTTTGTCCTGCGCGGACGCTGTCTCCCTCGCGCACCAGGACCTGCAGGATACGGCCGACAACCTGCGCGGACACAACCGCCGTCTGCTGAGCGTGGACAGTCCCGGTCGAACGGATGTTCAGAGGAACCTGTTGCTGCTGGCTCTCGACGACCCGCGCCTGCATGGTTTCGACGACAGCCTGTGATGCCGGCTCGCTACTATGACAGCCGGCCATCGTTGCCGCAAAAGCGGCAAGCAAACTCGCTCGTAAAACTATCTTCATTGCAAATCCTCCGCCGCGTCAGGAGTCAGTGTTCCCGTCGCGTAAAGCAGTTCGGCATACGCCATGGCATTTCCGTATACCGCATGCCAGTAGCTCGATTGGCTCTGCCGCTCGGCATCTTCGGCCCGCAGCAGATCGGTGATATTGGCAAGTCCCGCGCCATAGCGGTTCTTGAGGATGCGAAGGCTCTCCGCCGATTGGTCCAGCGCGGCCTGCGCCGTCTCCAGCGAGAGTTCCGCTGTCCTGCGGTGAATGTGCGCCTGGCTTACTTCCAGCCGCACATGCTGTTGCGAGGCAGACAGTTGCGCGTCGAACTTCTGTTTTGCTGCGGTCTGCTGCGCAAGTTGGGCGCGTTTGCCTATAGGAAGAATGTCGACACTAATCTGAACGCCGGCCACCCAGTTGTTTCCTCCCGAACTGCCCAGCGATCCCCGGTCTTCCTCCCAGTTGCCGTATGTGTTTACGACAGGGCCGAAGTTCGACTTCGCCGCCCGCAGGCCCGACTCCTGCGCCGATTGCGCCTGCGTGAGTGCCGTCAGATCGGGACGAGTCTTAGCGGCTGTCGCAAGCTCTTGCTCGAGCGGAAGTTGGTCGAATGTATGCGGCTCAATCGGCTTCAATTCAGATGGCTTGAGGTCGGGGACTCCCATCGCCTCGCGTAATTGTGCCCAAGCCAGGTCCAGGTCACCCTGGGCAGCAATCAGTTCCTGCTTGCGCGCGGCCACGTTGACCTGAGCCGACATTCGATCGGACTCGACGGCCAGACCCGCTTTGACGTGGTCGTCCACTGAAGCCAGCAGCGCCGATGCCGTCTCCTGTTCATGCTGGGCTACGTCGATCTCCCGCTGCGCGTAGAGCACCGACTGGTACGCTCCGACTACGTTGAGGACGATCTGTTGGTCAACCGCCTTGGCTGAGGAAGATGCGCTTGCCCGGAGGAGATCGGCGCTGTGAATCTCCCTCTGTATCTTGAACGAATCAAATGCTGTCCACGAACCCGTGAAACGGGTGGAGAAGTTGCCGATCGCCTGAGGATGATTCAACGCATCGAGCGCGAAGTCAGCCTGGGTGAACTGTCCCTGCCGCAGACGGGTACCGAAGGCGTAGACGGGGTCGTCTCCGCCGGAGATGTCTTCCGTGAAGTTGAGATGGGGCAGCAGTTGGGTGCGCGCCATGGTGGCCACCGACTTCGCTTCCTGGTCATCGGCGCGTGCGATGGCAGCTTGGGGGCTTTGTCCGAGAGCTCGATCTACGGCCTGACGGAGTGTCAGAGGATCTTGCGCAGTGGCGGCCGATGCTCCCATGCAAAGCAGGAGAGAAAGGCCCAGAGCTCGATACAGGCGAGAAATCATTGGATGAAGTGTCCTTCGCTGATGCGTTCATAGAGATAAAGTCACGAAACATGGAATTAGTTACAAGAAACGCGAGATTAAATTCACGCCTGAGCATGACAGCGCAGTTCTATGCGGCCTCCAAAGGCGGTAAGTCCAAGGATGTCTATGGCATCGCGATCTGATTCATCGCGGAAGGGAAGGATGGACCGAGTGAGATCTGGCGCACTTGGGCAGGCTCAGCACACGAGTTGCAGTTCTTTGATTGTCAGCTTCACCCTTGCGCTGTTCTGAATCAGGATGGTCGATATCGTTCGAATGAACGACGTTCAGCACGTCGAGGTCTGCGGAAAATGCTTCTGCAAGAGCGACGGCGATGGGAGCAGCACGGGCGGCTTCGGGCGAAAGGTCGGTTGCGTACTCCGCTCCAGGGTCGAAACCTATCGCTGGCCCCGAGCGGCTTCGAGAGCGCATGAGGTCCGAACCAACTAGTAAAGCCCCCGGGGAGTTTGACGCTAGTGCGTGAACGGTGGATCATACAAATCACGGTCCAGCGTCAGGCGCTTGGCTCGATGGGAGAACAACGCATGGCAACGAATCGCAACGAGACCAATCAAGAAGAACAGAATTCACCGTGGCTTGGAGTTGCAAAGTTCCTGTTCATAGCGTTCTTGACAGGCATGCTTTTTCTGCTTGTCAGAAGCATGGAGCATCACCACTTTTTTAGCGGCGGCCAGATGAACCGGCATGACGTAACCGGACCATAACAGAGCTTGAGATCAACAACGGGGCGATCGGTCTAAGGCAACAATGGTGAGTCAGGAAATCCGCAGCTTTCCGAAGATAGGGATCTTGATCAGATCCAGAAGGACTCCAAACGCGACTGCGGCTGCGAGTTCACCACCTACAACCCACACTGGTAAGGGTGACATGGCGATGCCGAAGGTCGCGAGTGTGGAGATGATAAGGACATCCGCCACCGAGGACGAGACGAGCCATACCGAAGGCCGCAGTCCCCACAAGTGCTGCCGGGCTCGCAGGGCGTAGATCGTGGCTTGGCTGCCGAAGACAGTTGCGACGACAGCAAGCGTTCTCAGTCCGTCGATTCCAAGTCGCAACTCGATCTTGCCAACTGCCAACAGCGCAGTGCAGAAGCCTAAGAAGCAGATTCCGAGTATGACGCCTGCTGTGGTAATCCTGCCGATGGCCCAGGAGTTTGGGGACCCGGAGGGTCTCACTCGATCGGTGCTGAATGACATTGCCAGGAAATCGCCCGTAATCATCACGATGACCATCAGCATGGGCGTAAGCACCGCATGTCCAGTCATCACCAGCCCAATTGCCAAGAGCAGGACCTGTACGATCTTCTTGATTACCGAATTCAGCGTGTAGGAGAGAATTCGCTGGAACGTGATCCTGCCCTCCTTAACAGCGCTGACAATGCCGCCAAGGCCGGCCGTTGTCAGAACGACACCCGTGGCTGACTTTGCAACATCGGTGGCGGTCGAAACCGCTATTCCGATCTGTGCCTGACGCAAAGCCGGTGCATCGTTGGCTCCATCGCCGCACATCCCGACAGTGTCTCCATTCTTCTGAAAGGCCTTGACGAGGTCATATTTGCCCTCTGGAAGGATGCTCGCGAAAACGGCGAAGTCTGCGGGCTTAATATCGTTCGGCAGAGGCCCAGCAGGGCAGACTGCTCCATCGATTCCCACCTCGTGCGCAACGATGGCCGCAGTTGCCGGTGCGTCACCGGTTACCATGACGGTTCGTACACCCAGCGCTTGCAACTCTGAGACCAGTGAGGCGGAATCCTCTCGCGGCGGATCGCTGAGTGCAATAAGGCCGACCATCTGCATGGATGCGGGCGGCCCTGAAGCGACAGCGAGCACCCTGAAGCCCTGCTTCTCGAGTTCATTGGCTATTCCGTCAGCAGAGGGCGCGGGCGTTGTGAGGCTAACGATGGCGGTAAAGGCCCCTTTGACAATGCGCTGTTGGCCCCCATTTGCATCTGTTGCCGTTGCCTCGGCGATCTTTTTTGCAGGATCGAAAGGCACGAAACTGTTTAGTTTTGGCAAGTCGGAAGCCGGCTTATGTGAAGCGGCCGAGCGAATCGCTGCGTCAACTGAGTCCTGGCCACCGTCGGAGCTAGCCAGAGCCGCCAACCCCAGCGTGTGAGCTTCGTCGAACCCTGGCAACGGTCGGACACTGGTGACAGAAAGTTCGTTGCGGGTCAGCGTTCCCGTCTTGTCTACACACAACACATCAATGCTGGCAGCTTCATCGACGGCAGAAAGCCGCGTCGGAAGCACTCCTACCCTGGTCAGAGCACGAGCGCCCAATGCAGAAGATAGTGTGAATGTCGCAGGCAAGGCTACGGGGATGGAAGCGAGCACCGAAGTTAGCAAAAGGGGAATCATCTCATCCCAAGGCATGGAATGGGTGTAGGCATAAACGCCGATCAGGATAATGACTGCACCGTTGAAAATGGCCAGGTTGCGGACAATCCGTAGCACGGCTTTCTGTTGAGAACTGACGACGTGGGCTGTGCGGACGAGTTCAGCCGTCCGACCAAACTTGGTATGAACGCCGGTCGCCGTCACCTCCGCGGTTGCTTCGCCACGCCGCACGAGAGCGCCGGCGAAGGTATCGGTCCCGGCTCCGGCCTCGATCGGCAAAGACTCACCGGTCAACATCGACTGATCGAGCAGGATCGACCCATCCAGCAGATGCACGTCGGCGGCCACCACGCCACCAAGGGACAGCTTTACCAGATCTCCTCGCACCAGTTCTTTCGCAGGAATTGTCTTCCAAACGCCGTCACGCTTCACGGAGGCGTTGAGGGCGAGCCGCGATTTGAGAGCGTCGAGAGTCGCTTGGGTCCGCCCCTCCTGGATTGCAGCCAGCGCCGCGTTGAAGATCAGCAGGCCTCCAATGACCGCGGCCTCGATGTACTTGTGGAGTACTACCTGAAGCACAATCGCAGCTTCGAGGAGCCATGGGACCGGTGCCCAGAACTTGGCCAAAGCATTTTGAATTGGGTGGATGGATGTATCCGGAACCGCATTCGGGCCGTCCTGTTGAAGGTGGCCTTGTGCGACAGCGGTCGTTAGGCCGTTGGATGCAGAACTCGACGAAGGCACTGAGGGAGCAAGAGGAATCGCGATGATAAGCACCTAGCCTTCGGCTAACGGCTGGACAAGAGGGATTGCAATCGGATCTCCATTTTGCCCAGGTCTGTCTCTCCTTGACACTTTGCCTGAATCTTCCCGTGACGATCGATTAGAAACGTCATCGGCAGGCCAAGGACCCCGCCGTAGAGGTCTCCTAACTTCACATCTCCCATGGCCACTGGGTAATTCAACTTCAGCTTGTCAGATGCTTCACGCACGAGTGCCGGGTCGTCATCCATAGAAATCCCGACGATCTGAAGGCCGCGTGAGCCATACCTTCTTTGCCAAGCCACGAAAACTGGCATCTCGACCTGGCAGGGAGCGCACCAAGTGGCCCAGAAGTTAAGCAAAATCACCTTGCCTCGGTACGCATTGAGATCGAGTCTCTTGTGATCCAGGTCAGTGCGAACAAACTCCGGCGCCTTCTTGTGAACAAGAGTTGCTGCCGCGAAAGCTGACTGTGCCACGCTCGCCATGGAGCATACAGCCAGAAACAGAAATGTCAGCGCGAACCGGCGAAGCGCGAAGAACGGCATTTGTATGACCCACGGCCCCCGGGCGGTCTTCCCGGCGATGCCTAGACTAGTGGCTCCGTTCAACCGGATAGCCCTTGGCGACCCAATCTGTGCCCAGATTGTCAGCGAGATACAGAGCTTTCACATTGGTGAAGCCCAAGTCGTGCAGTTGCTTGAAAGCTGGTCCCAGGTTGGGACAACGGTTCCACGGACAGCAGCCGCAGTACAGGACGATAGCCTTCTTCTTCGAGAGCGTAGCGACGGCGGTTTGCAACTGCTGCAAACCCGTGGGTTGCGAACCTGCCCCGGCGTACACGGAGCCGGGAATATGGGCTTCATCGAAGAGAAGGTGCGAACCGACCTGGAGCAAGAGCGGTTTGTCGGTCCCCTTGGTTTGAAGCAAGTTATTCAGCGCGTCGGGTTGAATCAACTGCGCCTGGGGAATCGACAAAGCGCTCCCAGGTCCGGAGGTGGGGATGTATTGTGCTTGGCATTGCAAGGAACTGAAAAGAAGAGCCAGTGTCGCCATGCCCGCGGTCAGGGCCAATTGGGGAATGCGAGTGCTTTTCATTGAATGTCTCCGCAGCCAGTCTAATCCCGAAGGCCACCGACAACTTCGGAATGCCCGTCCCATGAAGCCGTCGGGAATTGACAGTGGCTACCCGCTAGGCTCAGCTGGCACTCACAATCCGCGCTGCTCGGCCATAAGAGCCAAGGTTGAAGACATTCGCATAGCCCAAGCCTGCCAGTTTTGTCTTGGCAACGCCGCTGCGCATCCCGCTCTGGCAATGAAGTAGCAATACTTGATTCTTATCCTTCACCCGGCGTGGCAGCGCGGTTTCGATTTCCTCCAGCGGAAGGTTGATCGAGTTCGGTAGGTGACCGGAGCTGAATTCAGCGGAGCTGCGTACGTCAATCACGAGTGCCCCGTCTTTCAAGTACGCCAAGGCTCTCCCGGGCGATATCTGGCTGGCGCGTTTCCATATGGAATAGATGGCTACAACTATGACCAGGGCCACTGCAGATGATGTCGTACTCACTAGTTTCAACTTTCCTTAGGCACGCCTCGATTTTGCTTCGCGACAGTTGTCTAAGACCGGAATATGCAGAGGCCTATTGCCCATGCTCATTCCATTCTGCGCCAAGATGTCAAGGCGAAGTCTGACGAACGTTGAATCGCAGTCACAAAGAGATGCTCCTTGGAAAACTTCCTAAGCTGAGCGAGGCCCAAGCCGACGAGGTGCGAACCGCTTCTCAGGATAGGCGCCAGTGCATTGCTGCGTATGCCCGCCAGGGCCGCCGCCGCTCGGCGACATGGATTGCATGTACTGGAGACGCTATCGGCATCAGTTCAGCAAGCCTTCGTCTGAGCCCAGGTTCTTTCGCGGGAAACGCGTCGGGTTCTCCAAATGCCCGCATAGCGATGTAGTGTGCCGTGCTCTCATCGATGCCATGGACGGCTGCCAATTGAGAGACGGTCTGCTCCAGTGTCCGCAGAGTTGAAAACGTAAGATGCTTCCGCATGGTGGAGCAGGCGAGCTTGCGCAGAACACGGGCGGAGGAATCGCTGATCCCTGCCTTAGACAAATCGGCATGGACCAGGATTTCCGGCCTGGGAAACGGGTATTTCAAGCCGCGAACCGGAGTATTGACCGGGGTTCCAAACACCTGGACGAGGCGAGTTACGACTCTTTTCGAACCGGGCATTGTCAACTTTTGCCCGAGGACAGCAAGGACTGCCGCTTCAAACCCATCCCACACTCCGGGCACCCGGAGCACTGGACGTCGTCTCACGAGTTGCCGCAGCTTGGGGTCGCGCGATAAATGACTGGCGATTTGAATGGGGTCGGCACCGAGGTCGAAGATGCGACGTATGCGTTCCACCGTCTGTCTGAGCCCCTCGTAGCTGCCTGCTTCGAGGAGGACCAGCAGCCGAGACCCGGTGTAAGCGCCGGAGCAAGAATAGATCGTATGACGCCGCGTAAGCGGCGTGCTACGGCGGAGTAAAAGTAGACCACCGCCGGATTCAGGTTTCGTGAGCTGTTGCAGAACAGCGGAGTTCGTGGAACACCGGAGGGATGTTCAAGGTGGAGCTCTACGGGCGTGTGCGGCGGCATGGGGGCGGGCGGCCACCTTTGGCCGCCCCCTCTATATCCGTCGGCAACGCATGCCTTATCGCGTCCGCCCAAACGCGATTGTGAATTGATCATTCTTACAGAAGCAGCGTGGCCGCGTACTACTTAGAATCATGCCAAGTACCGTGAGATAACAAGCGCAGCGTGTCGCCCCCATGCCTAACGGGACTGATTACAGAGTCATGAAGAAGAAGCATGCCCATTCAGTTCCTAGTCGATGACCAGCATCTCGATTGTAGC
>CAZAXI010000100.1:0-16754 GCA_964489045.1 uncultured Granulicella sp.
CGGCGGTGGCCGAGTTGGAGAGATGGCCGACGCGGGAGAGGACGCGCTGCTTGACTGACCAGGGGTAGGGACCGTCGCGCAACATGTCGAGGTCGTGGTTGGATTCGAGCAGGAGAACGTCGATGCGTTTGAGGGCAGCCTTGACGTTGGGGGGCATGTAGCCGAGGTCAGTGGCGATGGCCATTCGGAAAGACTCGGATTGCGATTCGAATACGAAGCCGCAGGGATCGGCGGCGTCGTGGGGGATGGTGAAGGGTGTGATGGAGATGTCGCCGATGGAGAAGTTGGTTCCGGAGTGGAAGTACTCGACCGCGGGGAGGTAGGAGGGATCGGGTTTGGGGGCGGGTTCTTCATCGGGATCTTCGGCGGCGGCACAGAGAGCGACGATTTCGGAGGAGAGATTTTGCGGCGGGGCAGAGAGTGTTCCCACGATAGCTTCGCCTGCGGCTTCGCGATCATGGGGCACTCCGTTGGCGCGGACGGCTTTCTCGGCCTGGACTTGGTCGAGCCACTGGGCGTAGGTGATGGTGGTGCGCGGAGTGACCATGCGGACCCAGGCGCGGTGGGTGGGCTCGGTGAGGTAGACGGGGATGTGCAGGCGCCGGGCAAGGGTGGCGAGGCCGGCGATGTGGTCCTGATGCTCGTGGGTGATGAGGATGGCGTCGAGCGCGGCGGGGTCTTCGCCGGCGAGCTTCATGCGCTTGAGCAACTCGCGGCAGGAGAGACCGGCGTCGATGAGCAGGCGGGTGTTCGCGGAGGCGATGACCGTGGAGTTGCCCTTGGAGCCGGAGGCGAGGACGGTCATGCGCATAGGTTTCAAGATACGCCGATCGGATGTGGATTGCGGGGTCCGGTGCCGGGATGGGTACGGGGGAGAAGTCGCCCGAGGGTTACTTCTTCTGTGCGGTCCACGCGCCCGGGTGCGGACAGTCGCCGGCCATCACTTTGCCGTCCTTCACCTGATTGTCGGTGATGGTGCCGGAGAGAATGCAGTCGTTGGCGACGATCATGACCTTGTTGCCGCCATTGATCATTATTTTTGCAGTGCCGCCGTGGTTGGAGCTGAAGTCGGGATCCTGACCCGGTTCGGCGCGTTGAATGGTGAGGACCTCAGTGGTGCCATCGGCGTAGTGGAGCGTCCATTTGGTACCGAGCGTGGCCGGGGTGGGGCTGGGCGCCTGGCAGATCGCCGCAGTGGAGGCTGAAGCGAAGGTCAGGATGAGCAGAAGCGTTCTGATGGGCGAGGGCTTCATTAATTATTGGCTACCTCGTAGCCGTTGTGAGGGGCTTATTAGAAAGATACCTCAGAGTGCTGTCGAGTTAGAAGGGCTATCTTGCCGAGAATGCCGTTTCAGGGATTGGGGCGGAGGACATAGATGCGATAACTGGCGGGGGTTTCTTCGCGGGACCACCAACGGGCGGTGCGGGATGGGGACCATTCGGTCTGGAGGGTGTAACGGGTGGCGAGGAAGCCGGCGAAGGCGGGCCAGCGGGAGAGCTTCTGGAAGTCGTCGGGGCCGTCCATGTGGAGATGGCCGGTGACAACGATGACCTGGGGTGGCTGGGCGAGGATGGCGGCGAGGAACTCGACGCGGGTGTCGCGGAGGATGGAGATGGATTCGGGTGGCTGCCGATCCGATGTGGCACCGAAGAGGAGGAAGTCGGAGAGGACGCCGGTGGAGGGTTCCAGTCGCATGCGGTAGAGGACGTTGCCGCAGCCGGAGATGGAGTCGATGCACTGGATGTGGCCGGAGAGGGATGAGCCGCCAAGGGCGTTGAGGTTTTGCTGGAGCGAGGAGATGAAGTCGGTCTCCCACCAGCGGTAGCGATGGATGAGGACGGCGGACTGGGGCGCGAGGAAGAAGGACCCGAAGGCAAGGGCGAGGGCGGCGAGGCATTTTGTGGCGCGGGAACCTACCCATTGCGATGAAGCTGCAAAGGATGGGGCACCCGGGTTGGTGGCGGGATCGAAGGCGCGGGTGAAGTCGATGGCCATCAGCGGCAGGAGGAAGACGAGCAGGGGATAACGGTAGTAGGGCAGCGCGCGTTGCTGGACGACGCAGTTGAGCAGGCCGAAGAGAATGCCGGCGAGGAGTGCGGCGCGTTCCCAGTCGAGATGCGGCCGGAGCAGGACGAGGATGGCGATCCAGAGCAGCACCAGCGGCAGCAGCGGCGAGATGCTGTGGAGGAGGACGAAGCTGAGGGGGCGATGGCCGAGGCTGGCGTAGTAGGGGATGATTCCGTGGAAGCCCGCGAGGAAAGCGGCGAGGGCGCGCTCGCGGAGGAGGAAGATGAGCGCGACGATGGGAGCGGCCAGGTAGGCGAGGGCTGCGGTGAGAACAAGTTGTCCGTTGCTCGTTGTTCGTTCTTCGTTGGGAGAGTTGGCGGCGCTGCGGAGGGCGTAGAGGGCGAGTGCTAGTTGGATGAGGGTAAGGGGCAGGGTGGTGGGTTTGATGGTGAAGGCGATGCCGGAGAGGAGGCCAAAGACGGCAGCGGGCCAGAGCTTGCGCTTGCGCACGGCGAGGAAGAGGAGGGCCGTGGCGGCGATGAGGAGGACGGCCATGGTGAGGTCGCGCTGGCCGCCTTCGGCGAGACCGTCGCGGCCGTGGATGAGGATGAAGAGGGAAGAGGCGAAGAGGGCGGGGAGAAACCCCACTCGTGACGATGAAGCCGTCACGAATGGGGCACCCGATTTCGTGACGAAGAAGAAGGCGGCGGAGGCGAGGGCGAGGAGGGTGAAATCGAAGAGGCGCCAGGCGACGGCGCCGGTGCCGAAGAGGTGCATGGCGGCGATCTCGATGAGGTAGGAGCCGGGCATGTTCATGTCGCCGAGCTGGTGGTAGGGCGCCCAGTGGCGCTGAATGAGGAAGCCGATGTAGTGGATGAGCGCGGAGTCGCCGACCAGGGGCCAGCGCCAACTGCAGAGGAAGAAGGAAAGCGCGGAGACAGCGAGGGCGGCGGCGAGGGCGAGGCGAAAGAGGCGAGCGATCCGGTTCGGGATTTCTTCGGGGTTATTATTTGGCCACGCGGACAAAAGCGTACCTCAGCGGCTAAAGCCGCGATCCGATTGCAGAGTATACGGCACGGGTGAACCCGTGCCCTTAACGAAATACAACCTGCGCCGAAATACAACCTGCGCCGAAATACAATCTGCGCCAAATGCAGCCTGCGCCAAATGCAATCTGCGCCGGGTTATGCGGCTGCCCGGAGCGGGGCGAGGAAGTTGACGGTGGAGCGGAGGACGATCTGGCCGTTCTGATTGTAGGCCAGGGTGCGGGTGCGGACGACGCCGTAGTCCTTGCGCGAGTTGGAGTGGCGGACGCCGATGACCTCGATCTCGGTGCGGATGGTGTCGCCGGGGCGGACGGGCTCGGTCCAGCGCATCTCTTCGGCGCCGGCGCCGATCATGCCGCCGCGGACGTGGATGGAGAGCACGCGCAGGCGCATGACGATGGCTGCGGTGAGCCATCCGGAGGCAGCCAGGCCTTTGAAGAAGGAGCCTTCGCCGGCGGCCTCGTCGAGGTGGAAGGGCTGTGGGTCGTACTTCTCGCCGAACTCTTTAATCTCGGCTGCGGTGACTTTGTAGGTGCCGACGGAATCGAATCGCTGGCCGACGTAAAAGTCCTCGAAGTAAAGCTCCTTGGGCATGGGGCGCTTCTCCTGGTGCTTACGAGTTTATACGGGATGCGAGCGGAAGTTGGCGCTGGTCCGATCTGCCGATCTCTGGCTCGAAGTCTAGACGACATCCGGCTCGGGTTCCTCCTCGAGTGTCCGCTTCTCCGGATCGCCTTCGGGGATGGGTGGCAGCAGGTGGTAGGGAAGGAAGAAGGAGTTCGCGATGAGGGTGGGGATGACCGCGCTGGCGATCACGGCCCCGACCAGGAAGGAGTACTGGGCTGGGCTGATGATCTTGTGATTGAGACCGAAGAGAGCGGAGATGGTGCCGAAGGTCAACCCCGTGGACATCATCAGCGTGTAGTAGACACCCGCAGCTCCGCGATACCGATGAAATTGCACGGCGGGAAATACGAAGGTGATCTTGGTGGCCATCTTGGCCATGAAGAGAATTAGCAAGGTAAGCGGCGCGGCGATCAAGACGGGGATCGAGACGAAGGAACCGGCGCGGATGAAGTAGAACGGCGTAAGAAATCCGAAGGTGAGGGTTCGCAGCCTGCGGATGAGGGTGTGGTCCTTGCCCACGGTGCCGGCCAGCACCATTCCGATGAGGTAGGCAGGGAGCACGGGTTCGCTGCCGGCCCAGAGGGCCAGACCGCCCAGGGCGAAGAGGAAGAAGAGAAGGTACTTGGCTTCGAGTTCGGAGACGCGGCCGCCGTATTTCCGGAAAAACCAGGGCGTCAGCCATGGGAGCACCGCAAAGGCGGCGATCGCGACGATTACGAAGGTGAGGGTCCTAAGGGTGAATGGCGAGAAGATGAGGCCGAGAGCGAGAACGGTGCCGAGATCGTTGACGAAGCAGGCGGCAAGGATCGCTTTGCCGTACTCGGTTGCGTTGAAGCCCAGCTCGAGCATGACGGCGTAGACCACTGCGACCGATGTGGTGGACAGGGCAACGCCGCACAGCCAACTCGCCATGACGGTCCAATGGAGCAAATAGTGGGCGACCAGCGTGCAGCCGAGGAAGGGCCCAAAGAAGCCGGCGAGGCCGATGATGAGCACCTCGCGCCACTTGGTCCGGAAGATGGACGGATCAAGCTCGGAGCCTGCCAGGAAGGTGAGGACGATGGCTCCGGTGCCGGCGAGAAAGGTGATCCACTCGGTACTGCCGAGCAGGCCGCCACGTGCAAAGGCGGCACCGATGACCAACTGGGCCACGGTGCCGATGACGATCTCGGACAGTGCGGTTGAGATGCGAAGCCAGATGGCCAGCAAGGTTGCGATTAATGCGAGACCGACCCATAGCGCAGACAGAGCCCATGTGTTCATGGAGCCAACTCCAGCTTTTACTCGGGGATCGCGCCGTGGATATGACTCCGCAACAGGGTTCCCCTGTCAGGAGTCATCATCTGTCCGACCATTGCGGAGGGACAGCGGTTAAGGGTGAACTCCTTCACCGCAACACACAAATAGTACATCGCGGGATGTGCGGGACTGTCAAGGCTCAAGTGCTGGTCGCGTGCGGGGGTAGGATCCGTTTTGGTTCGAAACAGGAGCGGACACGAAGACAAAAACTGCGATTGGAGGCTACGGGCAGGCGACGAGGAGGACGGTGATGTTGTCGCGGCCGCCGTGTTTGTTGGCGGCTTCGACGAGGGTCTGGCAGGCGGGTTCGAGCGCGGCCGGGTTTGCGGCCTGGGCGAGGATGCGGGCGATCTGGGCGTCGTCGAGCTCGCGGGTGAGGCCGTCGGAGGCGAGCAGGTAGAGGTCGCCGGGTTCGGGGGCGAGGGCGGTGATCTCGGGCGAGACCGACGGCTGCGAGCCGATGGCGCGGGTGATGATGTTGCGGATGGGGGAGTGCGCGGCCTGGGCGCGGTTGAGGAGGCCGGCGCGGACCTGCTCCTCGACCAGGGAGTGGTCTCGGGTGAGCTGGTGGAGGACGCCGCGGCGGAAGAGATAGCAGCGGCTGTCGCCGACGTGGGCGAGCCAGAGGGTGCGGTTGGCGGGTGACTGATTCCAGAACAGGGCGACCAGCGTGGTGCCCATGCCGCGCAGGGAGCGGGATTTCTGCGCGCGCTGGAAGACGGCGTGGTTGGCGGTGCAGACGGCCTGCTGGAGGCGGGTGTGGGGATGGTTGGCGGAATAGAGTTCGGGGGCGTTCTGGCAACCGGTTTCGGGGTCGAGGGACGCTGCGCTGGATGCGGCTTTGCGCGGGATGCGGTGGGCGTGGCTGAGGCTGTTGAGGAAGGCTTCAGTGGCGAGATGGCTGGCTACTTCGCCGCCGGCGGCGCCGCCCATGCCATCGCATACGACAAAGATGCCGAGGTCAGGCAGGGCGGCGCATGCATCCTGGTTGGCGTGGCGCACCCGGCCGCGATGGGAGAGCATGGCGAAGGTCGTGAATTCGGAGGCTGGGATGTCCGCGGCGGCGGGGGGTGGGATGTGCGGCTTGGGAGGCTTCAGAGTCGCAGTGTTTGGCATTTCGACACACCCGTTCGGCACACTTCGTGACGGCTGCAACGATACTCCCTGTAACGTGCGAGTCACAATGGCTTCTGCGGGCGGCGATGGTTGGCGATAGTCTGGTGGGAAGACGCGGGGAGACGAGTTGAACCGGATGGTACGGAATCGGATCGTGCAGGGAGACAACCTGGAGGCGCTCGGCCGGATGGAGTCGGGGTCGGTGGCGCTGATCTATATCGACCCGCCGTTCAATACCGGGCGGCGGCAAACTCGCGTGCGGATGAAGACGGTGCGGGACGAGGCGGGCGACCGGGTGGGCTTCGGCGGGCGGCGGTATCGGACGGAGTTGGTGGGGCGGGCGGGAGAGATTGCGGGGTATGCGGACCGGTTCGACGACTTTCTGGGCTTTCTGCGGCCGCGGCTGAAGGAAGCGCACCGGGTGCTGGCGCCGACCGGGAGCCTGTTCTTCCACATCGACTACCGCGAGGTGCATTACTGCAAGGTGATGCTGGATGAGATTTTTGATTTCCGCGGTGCGGGTTCGGGGCGGGAGTGCTTCCAGAACGAGATTATCTGGGCGTACGACTATGGGGCGCGGGCGACGAAGCGCTGGCCGGCCAAGCACGACAGCATTCTGTGGTACTCGAAAGACCCGGAACGGTACACGTTCAATCTGGGTAAGAGCGACCGGATTCCCTACATGGCGCCGGGGCTGGTGGGCGCGGAGAAGGCGGCGCGCGGGAAGACGCCGACCGACGTGTGGTGGCACACCATCGTGTCGCCGACGGGCAAAGAGAAGACGGGGTATGCGACGCAGAAGCCGCTGGGGATTCTGGAGCGGATTGTGCGGGTGCACTCGAACCCGGGAGACCTGGTGCTGGATTTTTTTGCGGGCAGCGGGACGGCGGGCGAGGCGGCGCTGAGGAATGGGCGCGCGTTCTGCATGGTGGACGAAAGCGCAGAGGCGATTGCGGTGATGGAAAAACGGTTGGGGCTGAAGGCGGAGCGATTGTGATGCCGACGTCGTAAGGGGCTCTCAGACGGTATTCAAGTGTGAACTGGGCAGAGAGTGGCCCCATCGTTCTCGCGAGCGCGCGAAGACCATGGGGCCACGGTTTGGCTGGGGGACGGTGTCTAGCCCTGGGCCTGCTTCATGGCGAAGTCGCCAATGATGGGCAGTTTGTACCATTCGCCTTTGCTGGCTTTGAGAATGGTGATCAGCCAGAGGATGAAGAAGCAGACGCCCACCGCAAAGTAGAGGAAGGGAATCAGAAGGATCAGCATCCGCACAAACGGTATCATCGCCATCATCGCCGACAAGATCGCGACCACGATCCACAGTGCCATCCAGACCACGGCCAGGCCGATGGACTGGATGCTGTGGAAGCGGACGAGGGGTGTTTTGTTGTAGGGTTCCATGACCAGGAAGAGTATCGCGGGGATGGGTGTGATGTAGGCGATGGCAGCGGCTGAGTTGGGTGAGAGACCTGAGGACGCGGTAGCCGGGGGCGCCGGGGGTGTGCCGGTGGGTGGCGGAGCGGCGGCTGGAGCGGCGGCGGAGAGCGGGGCTCCGCAGAGATTGCAAAAGGCGGCAGGTTCTACTTCGTTGTGGCATGCGGGACACTGCATCGGGTTGGCTCCTTGGGATGATTGTGGGGAATGACTCTGCGCGGCCCGGTTAGGTTCTCAAGATGATTCAGCATACTCGCACCAGTGCGGAGTTCACGAGAATATTTCTCTGATGGGCGGGTCCGGAGGATGTGCAGCCGTCGAGAGCCATGAGGGCGTTGGCGAAGGCGTTGGAGGGGTCAGGGAAGGGATGGGGGTGACGGACGACACAGGAAACGCGGGAATTAAAACCCAGAACAGAGAGCAGGGCGGACGTAAGATGGTGTGCATGAAGTATCTGATTTTTTTGCTGGCGGTGGCGGGCGTGGTGGTGAGCGCAGTGGCACTGCACATTCACAATATGGATTCGGCCGCGGTGCCGCCGTGCGCGATTTCGGCCCATTTCGACTGCGGCTTAGTGGGCCACAGCCGGTACTCGGTTTTTCCGGCGCGGACGCCTGACGAGCCGGCGGACTCCGGCAAACTGCATATACCGGTGGCGGCCATCGGCATCGCAGGATATGCGCTGATCGCGATTGTTGCGCTGCTGGGGCGGTTTCGGATGGTGCTTGAGCTGGCGCGGATTGGGTTCTTTTGCGCGGCGTTCCTGAGCTACATCGAGGCCTACGTCATTCAGATGTGGTGCATCTATTGCCTGTGGTCCCAGGGGATCATCACGGCCATTCTGATTGCGAGCGTGGTGGCGGTGGTGCTGCGGCGGCGGCGGAGGGCGGCGTCGATGGTCTCGGTGCTGGCCGAACACGTAGACTAGAGGCATGTGGCCCAAACTGCTGCTGGACCTTTTGCCCCATTTTTCGCGGCTGTTGCCGGTTGCGGACAAGTATCTCGCCCGCATCAGCGCGAACGAAAAGGCGCAGGCGGCGGCGCTGGCAGGGCTGGCCGAGGGGGTCCGCGGCGAACTTGGCCAGGTGAGGGAGACGCAGGCGGGCCTCTCCCGCCAGTTGCAGCAGCAGAGCGCGCAGATTGCCGATATTGGCGTCGATGTGGCGCGCGCGCGCATGGGAGTGGAGAGCGTGGAGGAGCGGGTTGCCAAGGTGGAGAAGTCGGTGGGGATGGCGGTGCGGCTGCTATGGGTCGTGCTGGTGCTGATGGCGATGACGTTGGCGCTGGTCGTAGTTCGCTTAGTGCGTTAGAGATTGTTGGAGCAGAGGGAGAGTTTTGGGATGGGAATCAGCCGCGAACAGGCTCTGGATTGCTTCGGGAGCGACGACCTGGTGGGGATTGGGATGGAGGCCGACGCGGTGCGCCGGCGGTTGCACCCGGAGGGGGTGGTCACGTACGCGATCGGCTGCGAGGTTGGCGGCGCGGCTTCGCTGGATGCGATTTGCCGCGTGATTGGCGAGGCGGTGGAGATGGGCGGCACGTGCGTGCGCGTTTCGGGCGGGATTGGGATGGAACGGCTCGAGGGGGTGGTTCGAGGCGTCCGGCAGCGGTTTCCTGAACTCTGGATCGAGGGCGTGACGGCGGCGGAGGTGAGGGCGATGGCCGCGGACTGCGGGGTGGGGCTGCGGGAGGCGATCGCGCGCCTGCAGGATGCGGGGCTGGATGCGATTGCGGGCGATGGCGTGGATCTGGCCGGCGGGATTGGGACGGGGTGCAGTGTGCAGGAGTGGGTCGAGGTGCACCGCGAGGCGCATGGAGTGGGGATGCGGACCGCAGCGGTGATGGTGTTTGGCGCGGGCGAGACACTGGAGCAGCGCGTCGATTTTCTGGAGGCGGTGCGGGCGTTGCAGCAGGAGACGGGCGGGTTTACGGCGTTTGCGCCGGTGGCTGCCGAGGCGGCGAGTGGGCGGGACCTGGATGCGGCGACGGCGGTGGAACGGCTGAAGACGCTGGCGGTGGCGCGGATGTTTCTGGACAACGTTGAGAACGTGCAGGCGATCCGGGCGGGGCATGGGCTGAAGGTGCTGCAGACGGGGCTGCGCTTCGGCGCGAACGACGCGGGGTGGGTGTCGGCGGAAGGTGCGGGCGAAGAAGATGCGAGGCGGATTATTCGGGATGCCGGGTTCAAGCCGGCGCAACGGGATGCGGCTTACCGGGCTATGTTTTTGGGCTAGTTAGGGGTTTATCTGAATATCTGATATTCTGATACTCTGATATTCAGAGGGTCTGGCCATGGCGACGACGACGATCAAGATGGGGAAGCGCGGGACGATAGTGCTGCCGGCAAAGCTGCGGAAGCAGTTTGGACTGGCGGATGGATCTTTGCTGGTGACGGAGGCGAAGGATGGGGAGATTCGGATCCGGCCGGCGTTCTTGGTTGAGCCCCCGGTGTGGTCGCCGGAAGAGACGGCCTACTTCATTCTCATCAACTCGATGACGAAAGAAGAGTGGGACAGGAATTTGCCGGATGTTTTGGCGATGGGTGTCGATCCGACGAAGATCGAGGGCATCGAGCCGAACCACCGTGACACGCTGCCACTACAGGCCGATTGGCGCGCGCATTTGAAGCGGCGCCGATCAGAGTTGTTGAAAGAGGAGCGGAGTGCCTGATTCTCTTTGCTTGCGCGTGTACCTCGATTCGAACGTATTGATTTCGGCGTCTCTCAAAGAGAGTTCTAATTTCCTTGATTTTTGGCGACTTCGCGACGTGACGCCGGTGATATCGCATTATGTCGTTGAGGAAATTTTGCGCAACGTCAGATCGCCCGGCCACGACTCGCGGCTGTCAGGCCTGCTGACGCGCACGAAAATGCTCAGCGACGCGGATGCTCGGACAATCCCTTCCCATATTCGTCCGGTTTCCAAGGACCAACCGATTCTTGCTGCCGCGATCGCCGCCAGCGTTGACTATCTGGCAACCGGAGACAAGAGGCATTTTGCTCATCTCTACGGAGCCCGAGTCTGCGGTGTCCTGATCATTAGTCCGGCTGACTTCCTGGCTCTGCACGAAGATCGCCTGCCGGAATAGCGGGTTCGCGTAGAATCGTCGAGAACGGATTTCTGTTCGCGGAGTAATCTGCTGCCATCTTTCCTTTACAGTCTGCATGCGCCACTGGCGATGTTTTTTGCCTCCAAGGGCGTCTTTCATGGTCTGGCGGCCAGGTATGCGCGCGGCAGCGAGTTCCGGCACCTTTACCACTGGAACGCCTTCGACGTTTGCATGCTGGTTCCTTATTTTCTGGTGATGATCATTCTGGCGTTTTACGGGATCCATCGCTACCAGTTGGTGTGGCTGTACTACCGGAACAAAGACAAGGCGGCGAAGTGGGATGAGCCGGGAGGGCGGTACGCGGAGGGCGAGCTACCGTTTGTGACCGTACAGCTTCCGATCTTCAACGAGCAGTTTGTGGTGGACCGGCTGATCGACGCGGTGTGCCGGCTGGAATATCCGCGGGACCGGTTCGAGGTGCAGTTGCTGGACGACTCGACGGATGAGACCGTCGGTGTGGCGCAGGAGATTGTGGAGCGCTATGCGCGTGGCTTTGCCGGGTTGGCGGCGCAACCGATTGTGCATCTGCATCGGACGAACCGCTATGGATATAAGGCGGGCGCGCTGGACGAGGGGCTGAAGGTTGCGAAGGGCGAGTTGGTGGCGATCTTCGACGCGGATTTTGTGCCGGCGCCGGACTGGCTGATGAAGGTGGTGGACCACTTTGCGGAGCCGGGCATCGGCATGGTGCAGACGCGCTGGACGCATCTGAACCGCAACTACAGCTTTATGACGCAGGTGGAGGCGATCCTGCTGGACGGGCACTTTGTGCTGGAACATGGGGGGCGCTCGCGGGCGGGGGTGTTCTTCAACTTCAACGGGACAGCGGGAGTGTGGCGGCGGAAGGCGATCTCCGATGGCGGCGGGTGGCAGCACGATACGCTGACCGAGGACACCGATCTGAGCTATAGGGTGCAGTTGGCAGGCTGGAAGTTCAAATACCTGCAGGATGTGGAGTGCCCGGCGGAGCTGCCGATCGAGATGACGGCGTTCAAGACGCAGCAGGCGCGCTGGGCCAAGGGACTGATCCAGACCGGCAAGAAGATTCTGCCAAGGGTACTGAAGAGCGATGCGCCGTGGCATACCAAGCTGGAGGCGTGGTATCACCTGACGGCAAACATCAGCTATCCGCTGATGATTGTGTTGAGTGTGCTGCTGATGCCGGCGATGATCATCCGGAGCTGGCAGGGCTATCTGCAGATGGTGCTGATCGACTTGCCGCTGTTCGTTGCCAGCACGATGTCGGTGTCGACGTTCTACCTGGTGAGCCAGAAGGAACTGTATCCGAAGACGTGGTACAGGACGTTTCTGTATGTGCCGGTGCTAATGGCGCTAGGCGGGGTGGGGCTGACGATCACCAACACCAAGGCGGTGATGGAGGCGCTGCTGGGATACAAGACACCATTCGCGCGCACGCCGAAGTACCGGGTGAAGACGAAGGGTGAGGCGAGCCAGGCCAAGGTGTATCGCAAACGGCTGGGGATTGTGCCGTGGATCGAGCTGGCGATTGGGGGATACTTCGCGTGGACGGTGTGGTATGCGTGCACGACGGAGAACTACTTCACGGTGCCGTTCCTGGTGCTGTTTGTGTTTGGCTACTGGTATACGGCGGCGCTGAGTTTGCTGCAGGGACGGTTCGAGCGCGGGGGCAAAGCCAGCGGGGCCGAGGTGCATGAGAAGCCGTACCCGGTGGGGATTTAGCCCCGGGGATAGCGCATGGGATAGAATCCTCGCGTGTCGATTACCGAGGCAAACGTACTTCAATTCGCACCGTTGTGGCTGGCGCTGATTTCGCTCGCGTTGGTGGGCGTTCTAGCCGGCTCGACGGACCTGCGCACCCTACTGACGACCCCGAGCGGTGACTCGTGCAGCGCCGCGAGCCAGGCGAATCCGTCGAGTGCATCGCCGAGTCCGGGCGGCACATCGAAGACCCCCACGGATGCCTCGCAAGCCATCCTGGAGACGAACGCAGAGCTGAAGTGGGCCGCTAGTTAAATCCTGCTGGGGGTTGTTGCAATTTGGAATCTGGTACTCTCCGGGTTCCCAACAGGTAATCGGTTAGGCCGCTTCGCGCGATTGGCCGGCGGTGTCTCGGTGGGTCTGGGCGTTGGGTTCGGAATGGTTACTCATCGGGCGGGTGGGCTTGACTTTGCCTGCCTTGACGGAGGTCACATTAACCCAGTTTCGGATTTCATGAACGGCATTGTGACTGCTGTGATCGTGATGGTGGCGTTTTGCTGCGTGGAGATGGGCCAGCCGCCGGAAGAAGCAATCGACGCGTGTGAGCTGCGAAAGAGAAAGTCGAACTTCAAGGTCCATCTGTATTCGGCGGCGGTTCTGCTGGTATCCGGTCTCGCTGAGATCTATTTCCTTTTCTCCTGGAGGGCGCAGGCAGTTTCGGATCCGCAGTGGCGCGGCGAACTGTTCACCCTCTCGGTTGTTCTCGGTTGTCTTCTCACGTTCCTGATGGCGGTTCTGTTTGTGCCGGTGGTTCTGACACACCAGGGGTGGATGCTTGAGTTGGAGGGAGCTGCGAGCACCGGCGTTGCCAACTTCGACAAGGATGCCTGGCAGAAGGAGAACGGCTTGAACAACTCCACCATTGACACACTCACCCGATTTGCCGCGCTGGTAAGCCCCATTCTGGCCGCGATCGGTCTGCATTGGTCTACCTAAGTTGACCTAGATGGCTGGAAGCGCCGCCAGGCATTCAGCCAAGAAGTCGCGAACCATCCGTTGATCCGGCCCGACCTTCGAGGCGACGACGGCCAGCTAGAAGCGGATGCCGAGCTTGATGGGGATGTAGGTGGTGCGGTTGCTGTTGGCGGGGTAGAAGTTGGTCGCGCCGGCAGGAGCAGTGGATACGTTGGCGGTGGTGACGCCGGTGCGCTGCTGGTTGAGCACCAGGACATAGCGCGCTTCGAGGAAGACCCCCGCATTGGAGAAACTGGAGAATTTCCAGGTAAGACCGAAGCCGCCGTTCACCCCGGCGGCGTTGCTGGTGTAGTGATCTATGTTTGCGTTCACGGTGAAATAGCCGCAGCCGTAGATACTGCACTGTTCCTCGGAAGTTGGCTGAGTGAAGTTGGTGACTTTGTGATAGAAGCCGCCCCCGACGACGGCATAGGCGTCCCACGAGCGCTGGGTGGCGAGGGTGAAGGTGGGGTTGAGGGTAAATGACCAGACGCGGTTGTTGCCGTCGATGGCGGTGACGCAACTGCCGGCAGCGATCTGGGCCGGCGTGCATCCGAGCAAGATGCCGTAGATATAGGTTCGGTTGGCGAGAGTGGCCGCCTGCAGTCCGAAGTGGTCCTCGTCGAACTGGAGGACGATGCCGAAGTTCTGGTTGAAGTTTCGGCCGCCGCCGACCTGGAAGCCCCAATTGGGGGTCTCGTACGCGTGGGTGTTGCCGACCGGCAGACCAGCTCCGATGGCGCCGAGGAACTCATACTTGTTGGAGCCATCGGCGTTGGAAGTTTTGTGGGAGAAGTTGGGCCGGCCGTAGCGGCGCGGCGGGGGTTGGGAGGCGTCCGGAGCTGCGGGCGCGCTCAGGCTGAGGCGGGCATCCGAGCGAGGATCAACAGCAGTGTCTGAGGAGGATGCGCTGCTACTGGAGGTTGCCACGGGGAGACTTGCCGGGGCGGTTTCCGATGCCAAGAGAGAGGTGACGAATGAGGGCTGCTGGGCCTGGGTGAGCGCGGCCGTTCCCGCGATGAGGAAGATGAACGCCGCACCGCGGAACGCAATGCCGGGGAGGCTGCGAGAGGCGCGCATTTTCCGGATATCTCCCATTTCCGTGCGAGGCCCTTTCGGATTCCTGATCCAAATGTAGCTGCTCGTTGCGGAGGCGGCCAAGTGCAAACATGCTGGAGAATGCAACGAAGCCCGGCTGAGGAGCCGGGCTTTGCAGGGTTGGCAGCAGATACGGGTTAGAAGCGGATGCCTACGTTGATGGGAAGGAAGGTAGTGCGGTCGCTGTTGGCGGGGTAAAAGTCGGTCGCCGTCAAAGGAGACGTAGCGACGTTCGCCGAAGTGACTCCGGTGCGCTGTGCGTTGAGCATCAGGACGTAGCGCGCTTCGACGTAGAGACGCTGGTTGGAGAACCTGGAGAACTTGTAGGTGAGGCCGAAACCGCCGTTGACGCCGAATGCATTGCTGGTGTAGTGGTCGAAGTTCGCATTCACCTGGACTTCCTCGCAGAAGTAGTAGCACTCTTCTTCGACTGTAGGCGTGGTGAAGTTGGTGACCTTGTGGTAATAGCCGCCGCCGACCACGGCGTAGGCGCCCCAGGAGCCTTCGGTGGGGATGGTGAAGATGGGGTTCACGGTGAATGACCAGACGTGATTGTTGCCATCAATTTGGGAGCCGGTGCCGGCCGTTGCCGGCCCCTCCGGGGCGCCGCCGCAGTCGCCCGCGTTATACTCGGCGATTGTGCAGTAGTTGTAGATGTAATTCTGGTTGTTCAAAGTGGCGCCCTGGAGGCCGAAGTGATCGTAGTTGAATTCGACATCGACGCCGAGGGTCTTGTTGAAGTTGCGTCCGGCGCCGCCTTGAAATCCCCAACTCAGTGTCTCGTATTTATGCGTGATCCCGAAGGGAAGGGAGGCACCGAAGCCGCCGAATCCGAACCACTTGTCGGAGCCGTCAGGATTGGTGTTGCTGCCGGCGTAATTTGGCCGGCCGTAAGTGCGGCGCGGAGGCGGCTGGGAGGTGCCCAGAGCGGCGGAGTCGAGGTCCAGTTTGGCGTAGGCGGGCGTGGCGTCAGAGGAAGAGGAACTGCTGCTGGACGTGCCGGTCAGATCCAGCGGAGTGGATTCGGATGCCAGGAAAAGAGGCGCCCTGGGAGCAGGCACGGACGAGGATTGCTGGGCCTCGATGAGCGAGGCCGTTCCCGCCATCAGGAAACTGAACGCCGCGACGCGGCACGCAATACCGAAGAAACTGCGGTTGGTATTCATTGTTTTTGACGACTCCCTTTTTGTTGTGCAAAAATCCTTCGACTTTCCTAACCCGAATAAGTTGATATTGTTGCGCCGGTGGTTTCCAGTCCGAACTCCAATCATCTCATTGCTCTGTAAGACGCGCCATTGTGAATTTTGGATCACCCCGGAGGGCAATAGTTTCAGGAAATCGGGGTGGGGAAGGGTCGGATGGCGGACGGAGGCAGTTGTTAGTTGCTAGTTGTTAGTTGTTAGTTGAAGAACAAAACAGCGACAAGCGTCCGGGGGCGGGGAAAGGCAACCCACCCTTTCGCAAGAGGCGCGAAAGGATGGGCCACCCGGTTCCATCGCTGGGCCACCCGGTTCCATCGCTGGGCCACCCGGTTCCATCGCTGGGCCACCCGCCTTGGTCGCGGGCCGTTCTAAGACGCCCTAGTGGATGTCGAACTGCTCGGGGTGAAGGGCGGGGTCACTCTTGACGAGGATGGTCTTGCCGACCATCTCTTCCATCTCCTGCAGCCATTTTGCGCCGGATGCCTTCAACTGCTTGACCACCTCGGGATGGACGCGCAGCATGACGTCGCCGCGGTCGAGGTGCTTATGCATTTTGCGCATCTCGATGTAGATGTCGTTGCAGACGGTGACCGGCGACTTGACCATGCCGGTGCCCTGACAGACGGTGCAGGTGGTGGAGAGGGTGCGCTCGAGCGACTGCTTGACGCGCTTGCGGGTGATGGCGACCAGTCCAAAGTCGTTGAACTGGAGGACCTTGGAGGGGGCGCGGTCGGACTTGAGTTCGTCTTCGAGCGCGGCCATGACGCGGTTGCGGTTGCGGCGCTCGTCCATGTCGATGAAGTCGATGATGATGATGCCGCCGAGGTCGCGTAGACGGATCTGGCGGACGATCTCGGGGATGGCGTCGAGGTTGGTTTTGACGATGGTGTCCTCGAGGCGCGCGGTCTTGCCGACGAACTTACCGGTGTTGATGTCGATGGCGACGAGAGCTTCGGTCTGGTTGATGACAATGGAGCCGCCGGACTTGAGCCAGACCTTGGAGCGGAGGGCCTTGTTGATCTCCTCGGTGATGCCGAACTGCTCGAAGAGCGGGGTCTCCTTGAGATAGAGCTTGACGCGGCGGATGAGCGAGGGCTGGAAGCGCTGCAGGAAGCGCAGGA